>JBGTKO010000231.1:0-1741 GCA_041744595.1 Pirellulales bacterium | reverse complement strand
TGCCGCCGCCAAAGCAGGTCGCCTACCAGACATGCTCATCATCGACGCGGCGGTGGCAAGCACCGTGCTGGCGGGCCTCCTCGGTGGCACGGGCACCCGGGTTGACTGGCCTGCCCTTCGCCGTGAGGCACCCCTCGGGCTCCCGCTCGCGCTTGCCGGGGGGCTCACGCCTGACAATGTGGCCGAGGCTATCGCCGCTACGGGTGTTGTTGCAGTAGACACCGCAAGCGGGGTCGAGACTTTCCCAGGGATGAAAAACCCGGCTCGCGTCCGAGACTTTGTCGATGCGGCCCTGGCCGCCCTGGGCGACTGACGCCGTGCCCTGTGCGAAACACGTGCGGCCGCTAAGATAGTGCAGTTTTCAGGCGGTTCAGAAACCGCCTGGCTCGAGCATCCCGCCCTTCCACTTTGAAGCATTCCCGTCCCGCTACCAGGAGGTTGCCTGTGTCCCACGTCGAAACCCGTCTTCCCTACAAGGTCGCCGACCTCTCCCTCGCCGACTGGGGACGCAAGGAGATTCAGCTCGCCGAGAACGAGATGCCTGGCCTCATGGCACTCCGCGAAAAGTACGGCCGCTCAAAGCCACTTACTGGTGCCCGCATCGCCGGCTGCCTCCACATGACCATCCAGACGGCCGTGCTCATCGAGACGCTTCAGGAGCTTGGGGCCGAGGTCACCTGGAGTAGCTGCAACATCTTCTCGACGCAGGACCATGCCGCGGCGGCGATCGCGAAGGCTGGTGTGCCGGTCTACGCCTGGAAGGGCATGACGAACGAGGAGTTCGACTGGTGCATCGAGCAGACGCTCTTCTTCCCTGACGGCGAGCCGCTCAACATGATCCTCGACGACGGCGGCGACCTCACCGCGATGGTGCACCAAAAGTATCCGGAGCTCATCAGTGGCATCCGCGGCCTCTCCGAGGAGACGACCACGGGCATCAAAGAGCTTCACCGGATGCACAGGGCCGGCGAGCTCAAGATGCCGGCCATCAACGTCAATGACTCGTGTACCAAGAGCAAGTTTGACAACCTCTACGGCTGCCGGGAGAGCCTCGCCGACGGCATCAAGCGTGCCACGGATGTGATGGTGGCCGGCAAGGTGGTCGTGGTCGCTGGCTACGGCGACGTCGGCAAGGGCTGTGCCCACGCCATGCAGGCGCTCGGCGCTCGTGTGATCGTGACCGAGATCGACCCGCTCAACGCCCTCCAGGCGGTGATGGAAGGCTACGAGGTCACCACCATGGAGGAGGCCGCGCCGCGTGGCCAGATCTTCGTGACGGCCACGGGCTGCCGCGACATCATTCGTGGCGAGCACCTCTCCGTGATGCCCAACGACGCGATCGTCTGCAACATCGGTCACTTCGACCTCGAGATCGATGTGGCCTGGCTCGAGAGTCTGAAGGGTGTCAAAAAGGTCGAGATCAAGCCCCAGGTCGATCGCTACACGCTCCCCTCGGGCAACTCTGTGCGCCTGCTGGCGGCTGGCCGGCTCGTGAACCTCGGCTGTGCGACGGGCCACCCGTCGTTCGTGATGAGTACCAGCTTCACGAACCAGGTACTCGCACAGCTCGCTCTCTGGACGGAGACCGACAAGTACGAGATCGGCGTCCACCTCCTGCCCAAGAAGCTGGACGAGGAAGTCGCCCGGCTCCATCTCGACAAGCTGGGCGTGAAGCTCACGAAGCTCACGCCAGTGCAGGCCGAGTATCTGCACGTGCCCGTCGAGGGGCCGTTCAAGCCAG
>JBGTKO010000230.1:0-12031 GCA_041744595.1 Pirellulales bacterium | reverse complement strand
CCGCCGCAGGCGGATCGATGCCGGCGTTGTTGCCGCCATCGGTGATGACGACGACGCCCGCCAGCGTTCCTGATGGCTCGCGGTCGAGCACCCGCGTGAGCGCCTCGCCAAGCCGCGTCTCTACGCCACGCGGAGCCACGGCGTTTTGCCACGTCTCTTCGGGTGTGTCAGGTCCGGTTGCGGGCTTCTTATTGTCGACATCGTCTCGTTGAGCGTCACCAGCGGTGATCGGTGGCAGGAGCGCAACCGGCTCAGAGTCGGCATCAAAACGCCACAGCGAAACTTCATGCCGCCGACGCAGCGCTCCGAGAAGACCGCCGTCTTCGAGAATGCCGAGGCCGAGATGGCTGCGGGTCGCAGCGGATTCCTCGGCCTCGTCGGCAAGCGCCATGCTCGCGCTCGAATCGACAAGCACCACCACCCGCGATGGTAGTGAGATTTCGTGCTCGCTGATTCGTTCGAGATCGAGGAGCGCAACGAGCACGGCCGCCACAGCGGCGAGCCGCAAGAGCACGAGAAGCGCCCGCATGGGGCGCGATACCTCGCCGGTGTCGCGACGAGAGAGCCAGATCACAAGCGCCGCGATCACCACCGTCGCGACAACCGCTGCCGGCATCTGCCACCACCCATCAAAACTCTCGATGAGTTTGCTGGCCACACGGTGCCGCAGACCATCGGCTGACGCCGCCACGAGTACGGGAATGAAGATGTCAGGCATCAGCGGGCTTTGTTACGGCTGGGGCACGAAAGGCTCATAAAAGCCCCTCGCGCGAGCGATGGGACGGCGGGCTGTTGGGCGAGCCCGCGAGTGATTGCAAACGGGACGGCCCGCGACCCGCAGTCCCCCCTGCTCGCGCAGGGGGGCTTTTATGGGTGCGAGGTTTCCTAGGGTGAGTGAATGGCATGGTCGGCGAGCATCGTCCAATCGAGAAACCCAACATTGGGTGCGAGATTTCCTAGGATGAGTGAATGGCATGGGGGCTGTCAGGTCCGCGGTGAGTGCGCGTGCCGCTGACGGCATGGTAACTGGCCGCGTAGGCGGCCAACTGCTCGGCCACGAGGATCACGAGCAGCAGGATGAGCAACGGCTTGGCCAGCGGCATGCCGGCAAGCACGTCGATCCCAGAGTCGAGCGACTCGGCGCGGTCGTAGCGAAACGGTATACCGACGAGCGCCCGGTCAAGCTGGTCGCGGGAAAGCCGTTCGAGCCGCCCTTCGGCAGGGTCAATGCTCGCTGCCACGAGCCGCTCCCGCTCACGACCATCGAGCGACCGCCAGCGGGCCTCGTAGACGCCTGGGATGTCTGCGGTAAGGCGAGCTTCGAGCCGGCCATCGACGGGCTTGGCTGCCTGCCGTACCAGCGCCCCATCGGGCGGCAAAAGAAAATCGACCTCCGCCTCATCGACGCCAGGATTGAGCCGAACGACGAGCTCGTCGGGAACTGAAAGAGACTCCGCCCGGCGGCGGCTCCTTGCCAGATGATTCTGAAGTTCGAGCATCACCACGACCCAACTCGGATTGCCCCGCGCCCACGTGTTCCACGTCGGTGCCGCGGTGGTGAGCACGGCCGCAACGAGTCCCTTGCCAAACGGCCGCTCCACCGCGAGCGGCCCACCCGTGCGAAGCGACAGAAGCCGACGCAAGCCCTTTGATGCGGCCTCGTCGAAACCTCGCTCCACAGCCATCACGCGGTCGAGTCGCACCGCATCGAGGAGCGGATTTCGCTGCCCCGACAGCACGGCGACGACGGGATGATCTTCGACCGCGATATCAGGCACGCGGCCCGGGCCTGGCGCAGGGAGCACTTCGACCGATCCCGCGAGTGGCACAGGAAAAATTCCCTCGCCGCCACGGTAGAGCGTGGTATTTACGATGTCGGCCTTGGTCCGTGGCCCACAGAAGAAGACGGCGGCACCGCCCGCCCGCACATGCGTCTCGAGGGCCGCGATCGCGGCAGCATCGAGCCGTACGACATCGAGCAGCCAAATACAGTCGTAGGGAGAGAGATCCATCGCGGCGAGCCCTGCTGGCGACTCATTCCGCGGGGCGAGCCCTGTCGGTGCCCCGGCCCCCGGGGCAAGCGCCGCGGCGACATAAAAGGCATCGCCATCACGACCACTCGCTCCGGGATCGTCGGCCACGAGGAGCACCTCCACGCGGTCCACGATGTCGATCACGCATGAGCGGGCGTCATCGGCCGGCAGGAAATCGGCGGGAAGGCGTGCCTCGATCGTGTGGCCGCCGACACTTCCGAAACGCGTGTCGAATCGCTTCGTCGCGCTTCCGCCCGGCGGTATCTCCGCCATCCGAACCGCCGGGCGACTGCCGCCGTCTTCCCGCAGTTCGATGAGCACGTCCTGGGCTGCTTCGATGCCGTCGTTTCGCACACGGACTTCGAGCGGCACGAGCACACCGGTTGCCGGCACACCGCTCACTGCCTCGATCCGCTCGATCGTGAGGTTGCCAGCGGGCGGCGGATCGACACCACAATCCACGAGTCGGATTTCGGTGCCCGTGTCGGCCAGTTGCTTGAGGGCCTCGACCGCCTCGCCCCCCCGCCAGTCACGTGCCCGAAAGTCGCTCACGACCCAGACGGTGCGGCCGGCGGCTCCATCCGACGATGCGGCGCGGGCAAGCGATTCCGCTGGCCCCGCGGCCGACCAGGAGATCCGCAGGCGGGTGATCTCGTCCCGTAGCCGCGTGACGACCTGTGGCGCGATCGACTCCCGCTCGACGGCGAACTTCCCGCGACGGCCGTACTCCGAAAAGAGGCCGACGGCGAGGTCTGACCCGGGCCCGGAGGCTAGGTCGCCGGCGATCCGCTCGACCACCCGACGCCCCCGTTCAAAGGCAGGCCCAGCCCCGCCTGTCGTGTCGGGCGTGAGATCTCCCATGGAAAAACTGTCATCGAGAAGCACGAGGTGCCTCGAGCCGCCACCGAAGAGACCACCGAGCGCCGCTTTCCAGCGGGGCTGGGCGAGCGCGAGCACGATGCCGGCAATCGCTGCGGTGCGGAGCGCGAGCAAGAGCCACTGCTTGAGGAGAATGCGGGTGCGGTACTTTTTCTGGCTTGCCAGCAGAAACTCCATCGCCGCCCACTTCACCCGACGGTGACGCAGGAGGTTGATGAGGTGAATGAGAATCGGCGCCGCGGCAACCGGCAGGCCCCACCAGACCAAAGGGAGAAAATCAAACGTCGGCATCGCGATCGGAATTCCTCGAATGCTTTCGGTTACCGTGTCAGGCCTGCCGGGTGCGGCGGGCAAGGAATCGTACGAGGGCGTGTTCTGGCGGCTCACCGGTCCGCACGAGCGCGTAGTCGGCCTGCACACTACCGGCTTTATGCCGCACGTCGCTCAAAAACGCGTCGACCGCTTCAAGATAGCCTTCCCGCAGCGCCCGCGGATTGCAGGCGAGATGCGACGGAAGCTCGAGCCCTTCAAATCGGGTCGGCCCCTCAAACGAAAAGTCGAGTTCGTCGTCGTCCATCACGTGGAGAATCGCGAGATCGTGCCCACGCTTCGCGAGCATGCGGAGGCCACGGAACAGACCCTCACGGTCGCCAAGCAGATCCGAGACAATCACCACCAGGCCTCGCCTGGGCAGTGACTCGGCCGACTGCCGGAGCACCGCAAGGAAGTTTGTAGCGCCTTCGATTCTCGTAGCGGCTTCGCCTCCAGTACCGCCTCCGCTTCCCGTTACGCCTCCGCTTCCACCCACGCCGGCATTTCGCGGCGCTTCGAGCAGATCGCAAATCTCCGTGAGTTGGCTCTTGCGATGCCGGGCGGGGATCGTCCCACGGAGGCGGTCATCAAAGAGACTCGCGCCCGCGGCGTCGCCATGCGACAGCGCGAGCCATGCGAGACTCGCGGCGAGCGTCGCGGCGAAGTCGAATTTCGAAGGGCGGTTGCTCCCTGAGTAGTCCATGCTCAACGAGCTATCCACGAGGAGCGTGAGCCGCAGGCTCGTTTCCTCCTCGAATTCCTTGATCGTGAGCCGATCCTGGCGGCCCCAGACCTTCCAATCGACGCGCCGAAGATCGTCTCCGCGGACGTATTCCCGGTGCTGGAGAAACTCGACACTGTGTCCCTTGGCGGGACTTTTGTGGAGGCCAACGAGCGCGCCTTCGACCGCGGCCCGAGCGCGGAGCTCGAGCCGAGCGATGCGATGAATCGTCTCAGGACGCAAATATCGTCTGGAACCGCGGATCACGGGCGAGTGCATCCTCGTGCGTGGGAGTGCCGTTGATGATTCGCTCGATGATCGCGTCAGGCGTGACCCCTTCGCTCTCGGCGGTGAAACTGACCACCATGCGATGCCGCAAAACCGGCGGCGCGAGCGCGGCAATATCTTCGGCAGCCACGTGGCTGCGACCCCGAAGCAGGGCGCGGGCTTTTGACCCGAGAATCAAAAACTGGACTGCCCGTGGGCCTGCACCCCAGACAAGCTGGTCAGAAACAAAATCGGGCACGCCCGGCTCACCGGCCCGTGTCTGCCGCACGATGGCCAGCGCGTAGCGAAGAAGATGGTCGCTCACTGGCACGCTGCGGACGCCATGCTGGAGGGCGACGATGTCGGCTGCCGTGAGCACGGGCCGCGGCTCTTCCGCAGGCACGCCGGTGGTCCGCACCGCGATTTCAAACTCCTCGTCGAACGACGGATACCGCACAAACACCTTGAACATGAAGCGGTCCTGCTGCGCTTCGGGGAGCGGGTAGGTGCCTTCCTGTTCGATCGGATTCTGCGTCGCGAGCACAAAGAACGGATCGGGAAGCGTGTGCCGCGTCCGTCCGACGCTCACCTGCCGCTCCTGCATCGCTTCGAGGAGGGCCGCCTGCGTCTTCGGGGGTGTGCGGTTGATCTCGTCGGCGAGGACGACATTCGCAAACAGCGGCCCCTCGAGGAATCGCAACTGCCGCTGGCCCGTGGCGCGGTCCTCCTCGAGGACGTCGGTGCCGACGATGTCGGCCGGCATGAGGTCGGGCGTGAACTGCACCCGCGAGAAGGAGAGGTCGAGACTCCGGGCGAGCGTGCTCACCAGCAGCGTCTTGGCCAATCCCGGCACGCCTTCAAGCAGGCAGTGGCCGCGACTAAAGAGGCTGATGAGCAGCTCCTCGACGACCTTCTCCTGCCCCACGATCACGCGGGAGAGCTGTCCGAGAATGGCCTCGTGGGCAGCGTGCAATCGATCGATGGCGGGGCCGGCGTGTGGAAGCATGGATGAGGCGATTGTACGACGAAATGAAGAATTCGTCGCCGCAGGATGCGGCGACATCAGTGGGCGAAGGCCAGGGAGGGCTTCGCCCACGTGAAGTCAGTTGCGTCACCGCTGGTAAATTGGCAGCGTGCCGTTTTCGAGCTGGAGGATGATGAGGTTTGTCGCCGTCGTGTAGACGTCTCCAATGTAGCCTTGCGACCAGGAATAGCCGGTGCGATCCCGCCGCGCCTCCGAAGCCAGCCGACGCTCGACCTGATCGCGGTAGGTTTCCCATTTGCGACCCCCCTCACGATACATCACCTGGGCGTAATAGAAATGCGCGTAGTGCCAGTGGCCGAAACTGTTGTTGGCAATGTTGCCGAGATGCTTTTCGGCATAGGCGAGCATCCGCGGCACGTGGGTGTCGTCTTCTTCGCCGGCATTGAAGAGACAGGCGATGGCTGCCGCCGAGATGGCTGGGCGACCGCCGCCTCCCTTTGAGCTGTATTGCACGCCGCCGTCGGGGAGCGTGCAGGCGTGGATGTAGGCGATGGCCTTGTCGATGATTTCACGGGGCACCGGGATGCCCGCGTTGCGGCAACTGCGGAGCCCCTGCACCTGCGTGATCGTCGTCGAGCCCTCGTCGAAGTCGTTGCCGTCCTTCGCGCTGACGTAGCCCCAGCCACCGTCTTTTGTTTGGGCGCGACCGGAAAACTCGACCGCTCGCGTAAGCACGCCGACGAGCTCCTCTCGCCTTCGCTCGTCCTCTTCCTCACCGAGAACCTGCGAGAGGAAGAGCATTGCGAAGCCGTGGCCGTAGGTGTAGCGGTCGTCACCGGTCGGATCGCCGATGAGGCCATTCGGACGGGCGCGGCTCACGAGATAATCGACCGCGCGGCGGATTGAGTCGGCGTAGCGACCCTGCGATGTGGTCGAGCCCTCCATGAGCAGTGCCGTACCGGCGAGCGCCGTGATCGCCGTGGGATACCGGCTTTCGTTGGCCGACCAGCTCCCACGGCGGGACTGTTTCGCAGCGAGCCATTCGAGGCCCCCCGTGACCACGTCATCGATGCTCGGTGATGCGGCAGATGCTGAAACCATCCAAACGGACACGATTGCCGTCAAGCCGCCCATGACGAGAATGCGACACGACGTGATCCACATCAAGGGAAAAATCACGAGGGGAAAAATCACTCGAGGTCCTCGGGGTCGAACAGCAGCGGATCGGGTTTGATGGCCTCGCCAACCCCAGGACGCGCCTGCTCGATCAATCGACTAGCGGCCTCGAGCCCGCCGATTCGTCGAGGTATGGTCAGCCGTCCGCTGCCTCGGTAAGGAGGCTGGGGTGGGATCGGTCCGCCGGTGAAGGTGAGCGTGACCCGCGTCGCTCCACCCGCCGGCTCGGCGATCGTGATGGTGTGCTTCTCGGGATCGCCACGGACATCGCAACCGAGAAACGAGTGGGGCTGGATGGCGACACGGTCGTCATCGAGAACGGCATGTCCGGTGCGCTTGTCGAGGACGAGGAGGCTGAGCCAGGTTTGGGTCCGCTCGCCAGGACCACCGATGAGCCTGCAGAACGTGAGCACAGGCAGGTCTGGCGGCTGGGCGGTATGGAGACAATGCCGCTCGATCGTCACCGGCACCGGCCACAGGGCTTGCCCGTCTGCTCGATCAATGGCCCAGAGACGCCCCGTCATCGCTTCCGCTACTGAACTCGACAACCTGAGTTGCTGAAGTGGCGAAATATCGACGGCGTCCTCGCCATCCTCGTGGCAACCAGCAAACACGAGATAACGATCCTGCCACGGCTGGACGATGAGGCGGGTAAACCCCGGCGGTGGATCAGGCAGCTTGACCTGAAACGTGGTGGTCGCGGTGTCAAGATCGACGAGCGAAAGCTCGCCCCCCGGGCCCATCACTGCAATCGAACCGGGGCCTGCCTCGGTGGCGCTGGCTTCGCCAGAAAATTCACCGAGCGGCCTCGTCTCGCGGGCTGCTGGATCGACCAGTTCGAGCCGGACTCGGCGGGCCGTGAACCGTCCGGGGAGATCGTCGATCGAGCGGATTGCCACGATGCGACGGCCGTGGGTAGAGAGCCGCTGCCGACGGTGTGGCACGTCGCACGTGTGGAGGAGCCTGCCGTCGTCGGTGGCGAGGACGACCGAGTTGCGTCCGTCGCTCGTGAGACCACAGAGATATTGATCATCCACGGTCCACTCGAGCCCGGGTGGAAGCCGTCGCCGCTCCCACAGGAGCTGGCCAGTCGCAGGATCGAGAAGGGCAACCGACCGGGGGCCAGGCACGAGCAGGAATTCGGGAAGGGCGACCATGCCGCGGCCATCGCCACGCGGTGTTTCCTCGGGTTCACTGATTTGCATCCCGAGTGGCACGCCACCATCGCGAGCCACTCGGCCACCAACGCCACCAGTCCAGCGAGCATCGACGGTCGGATCGCCAACTGCGGCAAACTCGGGCCGCCGCCAGAGGCCACGTCCTCGACCAGGCCCTGCTTCGAGATCATAGGCCACGAGCTCTTTGCGGGTTCGCACGAAGAGGGCCCTGCCTACGACAGCGACCTCGACGGCACTCGTTCGGCTGACCCAGGGCATGAGCTCCTGGCCGACGCCCTCGACGGGCACAGGCTCGCCAACGGTTCGGCCAAAGCGGTCTGTCACGACCAACCGCCGCTTGCCGCCGTCCAGCGTCGCCTGCACGGCCTGCGTTCCGAAGAGGCCACCTCCCGTCAGGGGCAACGGCACTGGATGGATTCGGCCGCTGTCTGCCTGGCGCTTGTGTGATGCTCCACCGCTTCGTGTCACGAGCCCGAGCGGCCAGGCAGTGGTGTCGGCCAAGCCGTTGTCAGCCGACGGCACCGTCGGGCTCAGGGCCAGCATTTCAAGCGAGCCGCGGACGGCCGCCTGCCGCGACCCGCTGGCGTCCGCCCGTGCGATGAGAAGACGACGGAGGTCCTCTGCCGCGGGATGTCGCCCGAGCCGGTCGGCGAGTGAATCGAGCCACTGCTGGTGGCCTGATGCGTCGGGTGAGGCCATCGCCGCTGCCACAGCGCTGCGGCAAGCATCATCGATCTGTTGTCGCAACGTCCTGTCGGCAGATGCCACGAGTCGGCCAAGGCGGCCGCGAACCCAACGGTCAGGCGCGAGGATGAGCCACGGGTCGGCGGAGTCGCGGACAACTGCTTCACCAAAAGGTCGCTTGTCAGCGATGAGTCGCTGGCATGCTTCCCACGCCCGCGGCGCGTCACCCGCTGCCAGAAAACCATCCACGAGCATCCTGGAAATCGCGGGTTCGAGGGATTCGCCCGCACGGCCTGATTGCCAGTTGGCTGCGGTGGCGAAGTCGCGATGGAGTGCCCGCACAACGGTGTCGGTAAGCCCGCCAGGAGGGACTCGAAGCGACGGGTTTGCCACGGCCTTCGCGACGAGCTCCAGGCCGCGTCTCACGTCGCCCCGCTCGATTGCTGTCTGGCCGCCCCAATACGCCGCCCAAGGGCTTGCCGGGTCACTCGCCCGCGCTGTCTCGATGCGTGACTCGAGCGCCACCTCCTGATGGAACACATCAAGAAAATCGACCCCGCGTGAAATGATCTCGCCTCGGTGCGGCACGAGGTTGCCCGGAACGCTGCCGCCACGAGCCGGTGACCGCCCCTTGATGTGCCCGTCAGCGAGGTTGACTTCGATGACCTCAGGTGTGTCGAGTGGAAGCAAAAGACTCAGAGGCGTGAGTACGCCGCGGCCACTCGGTCGGCCCACGTCTGCGAGCGGCCGTTTCCAAACGCGGTTGCCGGTGGCAAGCTCGAGCGACTCCACGGTCGAGTCGCCCACCACGATCACACGGTCATTGACGACTCCTGCGACTCGCAGTCGCCCATTTTTGGGCTTCGGCCAGGCCGGCTTGCCGTCTCGAAGCCGGAGGCAGACGAGGCCAGGGGCATCGTAGGGGGCGAGTACCGCGATACCCCCGGCGATCACGGCACTCGGTTCGCCGAGCGGTCGAACGGTTCCTCTGCTCTGACCGTCATCTCCAGGAGCTGACCGAGCATAGTTGTGGGCCCAGAGGAGCGAGCGGGTGGCCGTATCGAACGCCACGACGCAGCCTGCTCCGAGCGGACACACGAGCAGGCCGTCAGACAGCGCAGGCGTCAGGCCAGCAAGCCGCCTGCCACGGGCCTCGGGCCTCATGACGGTCTCCTGCTCGTCGTAACTGGCTAGCGGTTGTTTCCACCGAAGCCGACCATTCTCGGCCGTCCGGCATTCCAGCCGCACTTCGCCCCCCTCCTCTGCAAGTCCGTAGAGCTCGTTTCCCACGACGAGCGGCGGCCCGAGGAACCATGTCGTCGAGTCGCCCGACTGCCCGGCCTCCTCGCCTCCCTTCCGTTCGGGCAATCGCCAACGAACCATACCGCCGTTGCCAAGGTCGTAGGCCGTCAGCGTATTCCCGCCGTTCCATGAGGAAGGTTGCCGTCCAAACCCTCGACCGAATCCGAACCCGCCGACGAGGGGCTCGACCGGAGTCAGTGCATCGGGCGGAGCCTCGACCGCAAACACGAGGCGGCCATCGCTTGCCAGATTTCCCGATGTCGCATCGTCGAAGACCAGGCACGAGGTGTCGCCCGCCGCCTCTCCGGTGTCGTCGGGTTCGAGCGTGGCCACTGCCGATTCGAGCCAGATTCGTTTGCCGGTCTTGAACTCGACTGCCAGGATGCCAAGCGGCGTGTGGACAACAAGGAAGTCACCTGCCGCCAGCACGCTGCCAGCAGGCATGAGGGGCGTGCCAGCATCGGCAGCCGCGCGTCTCCGCTGCTCGAGATTTCGGGCCTCGTCAGGGTGCCGGACGAGCGGCACTCGATATCGTGCCACAAGCAGTGGTCGCGAAGCATCGACGATCGTATTGCGAGTTGGCCCGCCTCGGCCTTGCAGCCAGTCATCATCAACACCCGTGGTGCCAGCAATGCCAGGTGAGATGAGATCGGTGAGCCAGTCTGTGCCCCGGTTAGCAGAATTCGACAGGAGTATGGTACGGCCGCCGATGCGAGCGTCGCGTCCGGTTGCAGCGGCTGCGGCGAGGAGCGCGTCGGAGTCGCCTCCGTCGCCCGCCCGTCGGAGGGCGATTGCGCGGATAATCGAGAGGGAAGGCTCGAACTCGGATGCATCGCCGGAAGCAGCGACCCGCTCGAGCCACATTGCGGCGATGAGGGGCTGACCTTCTTCGAGCGCTGCGACCGCTGTGATCACGGCAGCGCGCCGGCCGGCCGGCGTTCCGAACCAGCGTCGGGCCACCGCAACGATGGCCTCACGATCATCTGCGGCGATCGCCTCGGCGAGCCGCTTCTCTGCCCTCGCTCGGAAGAGGAGCTGATAGGACTCTCTGCCCGGTCTCGGGAACCCGGCCACGACCGCTGCCGCCTGACTGCGAATACTACCGAACGGGCCGACTCCGCTGGCCCCGTCGAGGAAGGCGTCGTGTTCGTCGCTGAGCAGCTCGTCACATGCTGCGGCAGCATCGGACCAGCGGCCGTCTGCAGCGAGACGGCGGGCGCGATCGAGTAGCCGCTCCCGGCTACGGTCGTTGGAGAGGAACACCGCAGGCTCGCCGGTCTCTGAGCCGTTCTCGAATGCGTCGACCGCATCGCGATCAAACCGGTTGACTCCCTGTCGAGCCGTTGCCAACGGTGTGGCGACCCATGCGGCCATGGAGACCATGGTTCCGAATGCCCACCACGAGAATTGGCTCAATGGGCGTCGGTTGGGTGGCTCGAAGGCGGCCATACAGCTTTTGGGGCCAACGACAGAGAGCCCTGAGTAGAGCCCCGCGGAAGACTGACTCCTACTGAATCAGGCCCGACTCTCGACCTAGGCGAATTCTAGCATTGGGCACGGATTCTGTCCCCAGGAGCCCCTGGAAACGTGATTCTGCCAACCTCCGGGGACGCATTCCGAGCCGTTCGGAGGCTCGTGAGTGTCTCGTGATCCTGCGAAAATCGTGTTTTTTTCGATATTTTTGGGTTTCCCCCGTTTGCAATTTTGCCTTCAGCCCGTCTAATCACCGTCGCGTTCGGCGTTTGTGGCCGAGTTTGCGGGTAAAGTCGACCATTCCGCGGCGGGGTTCTGCCGCAAACGACTGATTCATTTTTGGAGGTTTTGGCCCATGGCAAAGAAGTCCGGTAGCAAGCCCCTGACGAAGACGGAGATCATGCGATGCATCTCCGAAACCACGAACCTTCCGAAGAAGGATGTGGTTGCAGTGCTCGATGCTCTGACTGATGAAATCACCAAGGCCCTCAAGAAGACCGGTATCGGTGTCTTCGCGATTCCCGGCCTCGTGAAGATCGAGCGGAAGATCGTGCCTGCACGCCCCGCTCAGAAGGGTGTCAAGAATCCTTTTACTGGCGAACTGCAGGACCGCCCTGCCAAGCCTGCGAGCGTCAAGGTTCGCGTGCGGCCATTGAAGAATCTCAAGGCAATGGTTGCCAGCTGATCGACGGCCGTTCCCTTCGTAAAACATTCACGGGCGGTGCTGCCTCCGGCGGCACCGCCCGTGTGGTTTTTGCTGTCTGTTGGGCAGATGCGATGCATGGCGTATCCTTCCTCCCATGAAACCAACACTCCTTATTCTCGCAGCAGGTATGGGAAGCCGTTACGGCGGCCTCAAGCAGATCGACCCGATGGGGCCGTCGGGCGAAACGCTTCTCGACTACTCGGTGTTCGATGCGATCCGGGCCGGCTTTGACCGGGCTGTCTTTGTGATTCGCCCCGATTTCGAAGACGCCTTCCGCGATCGCGTCCTTGCGAGGTTCGCCGATCGCATCGAGAC
>JBGTKO010000229.1:0-3479 GCA_041744595.1 Pirellulales bacterium | reverse complement strand
CGCTGCCGCTGCCAGCGCAGCGACTTCAGCCGCCTTGAAAACCGTTGAATCGACCGCTGCGAGAGCCGCATCGACCCGGGCGTGAGCCGCCAGCCGAGAAAGGTGACGCCCGTGGCCACAGGAGAAATCTGTGTCTTGTCGGGATGCAGTCGCAGGCGGAGCCTCGCGAGATCGGCCGCAACCTCGTCGTGATCACGCAGCAACTGGTCCTTGTCGTCGCCGAAGAGCAGGAGATCATCGGAATACCGGACGTAGCCAGGCACGCGGAGGCGTTCCTTGATCGCGTGGTCGATTCGGTCGAGCAGGACGTTTGCGAAGAACTGGCTCGTGAGGTTGCCAATCGGCAGGCCCCGCGGCCGGGAGAGGGCAAAAAGATCGTCCCCGGGAAAGTACGACTGCGTTGCCTGATCGGAGAGGACTCCCGCCCCCGAGTCGAGTATCACCGCCACGAGCCGCATCACGTCGGGGTCGCGGATCCGCCGACCGATGACGTCCGTGAGGATCGCATGATCGACGTTCGGGAAGAACCGTACGACGTCGGTCTTGAGCACGTGGGAGTGCCGCTTCAGGTAGTCCCGGGCCCGTTCGATCGCTCGGTGCGTGCCCTTGCCCGTGCGGCAGGCGTAGCTGTCAAAGATAAATCCGCGCTCGAAGATCGGCTCGAGCACCTGCACGAGGGCGTGGTGCACGACGCGGTCGCGAAAGGGGGCCGCACTGATCTTTCGTGGCTTCGGGTCGGTGATCTGGAAGGTGCGGTACGGCCCGGGGCGGTACGCACCCGCGGTCAGTTCCCGCTGAAGCGCGAGCAACTGTGATTCCCAGTCGAAGTCGAACGCCGCTGCCGCCCGGCGGTGCCGCTTGCGACGACGGCATCGGCGGTATGCCCGGAGCAGATTGTCCCAGGAGACGAGCCGCGGCCAGAGATTTTTCCATGAGCGAGGCATGAGTGGTCGGGTTCGGTTTGCGGATTGTCGGTGGCGAATTCCGCCGCAGGGCGGTATGAAAAGACGGGCGGGGGCGTTCGACTCGCTACTTGCCCCCACCCGCCGTCGCGGCTTTGGCCCCGTCGCCCAGGAAGCAGTGCCGGGCGATCCCGGCGGTCTGCTGGTCGCCCCCGGGTCGGGTACACAGGATACGGACCGTGTCGTCCTCTTGGCACTGGCCGGGCATGCTGCCGGATAACCCGGTGCAGACCCGACATCGGGCGTGAATGACGATTCGGACGGCTCACTCCAACTCACACACCACACGAAAACCGATGTTGTTGTTACGGTTCGTCGGGGTGTCGTTGTTGCGGTTCGCGGAGCGACAGTTGACAGGGTTGTTGTTCCAACTGCCGCCGCGGATCACGCGGAACGAGCCGGCGATGTTCGATCCGTCCCCTTGAGCCAGGCCCCCAGCAGGCGGCCCAGCTCGTCGATCGCCTCTGCGGCGTATTGAACCTGATTGCCTCCCAGGAGTTTCCAGTCGAGCGTGTAACGTACGAGCGATCTGAGGTGGATGAGTCGGGCATCGGCCCGCTCCAGCCACATGCGGCGGGCGTCGCCGCGGTGAGCGTTGGCGGACAGGATCGCCTCTTCGAAGTCGAGCAGGGCCGATTCCAGCCTGGAAGTGTAAGAATGTCGCAGCGACTTCGGAAACCGCTGGGTGTGGTTGAAGAGCCAGACGACGAAATCGTGCGTCTTGACGAAGAGCGGTGTGTCGGGCGGATTCATGGTTTCGGGACTTCCGCAGGTTCTATGAGTAAGTGTATCGCCGTTGGCAAGGTAGTGGCCGGGTGCCTCCCTCCGCGTCGAGCGATCGCGTAATCAGCGGTCCAGTGCCGAGCGCTGCGCCTGGCTGGTGAGTGTGGCGACTTTACGGTCGCGGGATTTACGGCGGAGGTTCGCGGCGTGGCAGCACCGCCCCGCAGTTCGGAAGTCGTGGGTTACCGAATTTGTGGCCTGAGGGTGCCGGCTGTAGAATTTTTATGTCTGCAGTGGCACCGTGACGGGTTGTTTATCGAGAGAACGGAAATGAGAGGGCACGGGGTTGCAATCTGCCTGGTTCTCGGTTTTGCTCCAGCCGTGATCCAGGCGGAGAACCAAGCGGTTGTCGTTGGGGTCAATGAGTATGACGACAAATCTTTCCCGCGATTGCGTTGGAGTTCAGCGGATGCACGGGCAGTCGGCCAGAGTTTGTCGGCCGCAGGATGGGAAGTGTGCGTGGTCACGACTGATGCACGCGGAGCGGATTCGCCAAAAGCCCCGACGAAGGCGGCGATCCTGCATCACATCCAGCAGGCGGCTGCCCGCTGTCAAAAGGGCGACGCGATACTTGTTTATTACTCGGGCACAGGCTTTCAGCCGGCCGGCAAAGACCATTACCTGTATCCGATGGATGCCAAGGGTACCGAGTTGTCGACGCTCATCGCGACAAGGGAGCTGCTCGATGCGGCAGACTCGGCACCTGGGGTTGTCCGACTTGTGGTCATCGATGCCTGTCGCAATGATCCGAGCCCGTTGCGCGAGTCAGTCCAACCGCACGTCGTCAAACTCCCGGACGACACGGCGATCCTTACCGCGTGTGCACGTGGAGAAGTTTGTCACGAATCCGAGAAGCTTCAACACGGGGTCTTCACCCACTGCCTCGTCGAGGGCCTCCGCGGTAAGGCAGCATCGGAGGATCGGAGCGTGAGCTTCGTCCGTCTGGCTGAGCATTGCATGTACCACGTGCCACCCCTGGTCAGGGCTGAATTCAATGCACAGCAAACCCCCCACTTGCGCTGTAGCCTTTCTGGCCCATGCCCTCATTGGCCCACAGGTTCATGGCCAGTCTCAGAGCAGCACGCAATCCGACGACGCAGCGACTGACCTGATCAGTCGGTAAGTTTGTGTGATACGTAGTCCACTGAGTGGAACTGGCAGGAGCCGGTTCAGGAGCCGACATGAAGAAGCTTTTTCTGTACCTGGTTTTGATGGGAGTGGGGTTCTTCGGTGCCCCGCTGACGATGGTTCTCGTAATGGGCAGGACCAGTCCCGAAAATGGGTCTGCGAAGGATCCAATGGATATGAGCATGGACGAACTGCTCCAGGCGGAAAGGGAGGTGGTTTCCAAGCACGAGTCAAATATCCAAGTGCTGGCTATTTCGTCGATCGTCGGAGTGATCGCTGGGGCGCTTTTGGCGGCGGGGCTATCGAGCAAAGCCAAACCAAGCGGTGCCCCTGAAACTGGCCGTGTGTAGGTAAATCCCGATAGGCGCGCCGCTGGGTTGAAGCAGCCCCTGTGCCCAGGGTTACCCGGCATGATCGGCGAGGCCCACACCGTCGTAACGGTGAGCTCGCGACATTCCTGCTTGATCCGACGAACTCACGATTCGCTCACGTTGAAGTTGCTGCCTCGCGTATGGGCAATCGCGGCCTTCGATTTTTTTCGCGCGCGGCGGGCTCAAAGCCCGCCGCAGCAGGCAACAGAGGGGCAGAGGACAGATTCCAGAGTTC
>JBGTKO010000228.1:0-4859 GCA_041744595.1 Pirellulales bacterium | reverse complement strand
GGGGCCAGGGATGGCCCGGCAGCCGTAAAGCTAGAAGCTGCCGCCGAACTGTTCGAACTCGTCGTATTGGCGGTGTTCGAGGTTCACGAACCGGGTGTAGTCCTGCTGCCAGAGGAGGTGGATGTCAGCCGTGGGGCCATTTCGCTGCTTGGCCACGATGATCTCGGCCTTGCCTTTGACATGTTCCTTCTCTTCTGCGGTCGCCTGGTAGTACTCCTCGCGATGGACAAACATCACGACGTCGGCATCCTGCTCAATTGCGCCCGACTCGCGAAGGTGGTTAAGCCGAGGCCGGTTGTCCCGTGATGCTTCGGCCTGGCGGTTGAGCTGGGCGAGGCAGAGGACAGGCACTTCGAGCTCACGTGCCATCATCTTGAGCCGACGGGCAATCCTGGCCACCTGTTCCTGTCGCGGGTCGCGCGGGTTGTCAGGCTCGATAAGCTGGAGATAGTCGATCACGATGAGGGCGAGCCCCTGCTCTTTTCGCTTGAGCCGCCTCGCCACGGCAGCAATCTCGGTGAGAGTGCGTCCTGGCGTGTCGTCAATGAACAGCGGGGCGCTACTGATCTCGTCCATCTTCTCGACGAGCCGGCGGCGGTCTTCCTTCGAGATCGTTCCATTTCGGAGGCGATGGCCGTTGACCTGGGCTGATGAGCAGAGGAGCCGATCGACGAGCTCGATGCAGGCCATCTCGAGACTTACGAAGAGCACCGGCCGCTTGACCACGAATGCGACGTGCTCGGCAATGTTCATCGCGAACGCCGTCTTCCCCATGCTCGGGCGAGCAGCGAGGATGACGAGCTCCGAGTCATGAAGGCCGCCAGAGAGCGCGTCGAGCTCGGTGAAGCCGGTTTCCACACCACCAATGGCATGCTCGTGTTTCATCCGAGCGTCCATGCGAACCATCGCGTCTTCGAGTACCGCGGCAATCGGCTTGGCGTCGGCCGAGGCCCGTCGCTCCAAGATCGCGAAGATTTTCTCTTCCGCTCGAGCCAGGAGCTGCCGGGGCTCGTCGGTCGCATCGTAGGCGTCGCGGAGGATGTCGGTACCAGCATCGATCAACGAGCGGAGCAGCGACTTGTCTCGAACGATTTGGGCGTAGTGGACCGCGTGGGCCGCATGCGGCACCGTCTCGAGTACCTCGGCCAGAAAGGCGGCCCCTCCGATCCGGTCGGAATCTCCCTGCGAGCGAAGACGTTCGAGCACGATCGTGGTATCGATCCGCTTGCCGCCGTCATGCAGCTCGAGAAGGTGGCGGTAGAGGATCTGATGCGCTTCGTCAGCAAAGTCCTCGGGGCGGATCACGAGCGCCACGTCGTCGCAGACATCGGGCTTCATGAGGATGCTGCCGAGGACACCCTTCTCAGCGTCGGCGTTGACTGGTCGCTCGCGACCTTCGAGCACGACCGCAGAGGCTCCGTTGCCCCTGGGACCACCAGTCCGTCGCCTCGGGCCTGCTTCCCGCGATCCTTCCCGAGCGGTCGCCATCCTGGTCATACCTCCCTGTCATGGGGGCCGGCTCCTTTCCCGCAGGAAAAAATGCCTGTTCCCTGGGTTTCTGCCCTAGCCCTGGCCCTGGTTTGCCTTTTTGTTTCTCGCGCAAAAAGCGGGACAGGCGCCCTCCCGAGAGACAGTCCCGTGATTGCTGTTCGTGGTTCCGCGAGCCGACTCCGCTTCCGACTCCGCTACTTGGCGGTCGATTCGCCGCTGCTCGGTACGACCCACACCTTCAAGTCGCCCTCCACTTCCGGAGCCAGCTTCACCTTCACGGTGTAGAGGCCAACCTCCTTGAGCGGCCCCTGGAGGATGATTTGATCGGCAGCCACGGCCAGATCCTGCTGCTTGAGCGACCGAGCAATCTCCGGTGCGTTGACCGAGCCGTAGAGATGCCCCTCGTCGTTCGCGTTGGCCTCGATCGTGACGCTCGTTCGCTCGAGCTCGGCAAGCAAGCTACGCAGGCCGGCGAGCCGAGCCTTGGCGATTTCCTCGAGCTTCGCGCGATGCTTATCGACCATCCGCTTGTGATGGTCGGTTGCCACCGTGGCGAGGCCCTGTGGAAGAAGGTAGTTGAGCGCGTAGCCACGCTTCACCTCCACGACCTCACCCTGCTTCCCGAGGTGCTCGACCTGGTGCACGAGCAACAACTCGATGCCTCCACGTTTTCCTTTGGGAAGCCGCTTGCCAGCCGGGGCCACGCGCGGAACGGATTGGGTTGGCATGTGTCTCTCTCTGATGGTCTGTGGATTCTGGTACTCAGTCAGTCTTCAACGAACGGTCTGCCGCAGGCGGGTCACTTCAAAATGGAATGTCGTCGTCGCCTGGAGAACCGGCGTCGGAGCCATCATACTCGGGCCCTGAATCAAAACTCTCGCCCGATACCGCCGCAGCGGGCCGGCCTGCCGCCACGCGGGGTTTCCCAGCGGCACGCGGACCTTCACCGCCGCCACGGGAGCCGAGAAGCTGAAGCTTCTCACCGACCACCCGGAGCTTCGAATTCTTCTTGCCGTCCTTCTCCCAGGTGTCGAGCTTGAGCCGTCCTTCGATGAGCAGCGGAGAGCCCTTGGTGGCATATTCGCAGGCGATCTCGGCCGTGCGGCCCCAGAGCGTGACATCGACGAACGTCGTCTCTTCCACCCACTCGCCCGTCGGCGTCTTTCGGCGATCGTTCACCGCAAGGCCGATGTCGGTGACGGCCGTGCCGCTCGAGATATACCGCAACTCGGGATCACGCGTCACGTTCCCGAGCAGCACCACCCTGTTGTAACTGGCCATGAGACGAGCCTCCTAACAAATCGTGTGAGATGAATCCGCCGAACTTCAATAAATGAACGCCTGTTCACTAATCGGCAGGATAGCTCACGGTCGCCCCCCTGCCAAGAGGCGAGCCAAAATTTTTTCAGGTTGCTGCTGCCGTTGCCGTTGTTGCCGCTACCGGCGGGGATGTGGCCGGCGGGGTTGTCGCTGGAGCACGGCGGGCTGCCGACTCACCGCTCGACAAGGCATGCTGGACCAGGGCGTCGGCCATGCGGTCATCCACCCGGAGGACGAGTTTGCGGAGGATGTCATCGTTGATTTCGCACTGCCGATCGAGGGCCACAAGCCCGTCACCCGACAACGTGAAATACGTCAGCCAGTACACGCCCTTCTTTTGGCCCTTGATCGGGTAGGCGAGCTTCCGCTCGTCCCAGAGGCGAGCCGCCAGCACGGTGCCGCCGTGCTGCGTGATGAGGTCAGACACCTGCTGCGTCACGGTGCCGGGATCACGGGAGTAGCGACCCGGATCGAGAATAAACATGCCTTCGTACACCGCCATCACTTCACTCCTTCTCGGTATTTGCTCGGTACTAGATTTGGTCTCGATTGCAAAAATCAGTTGTAACGGTTCATGGCGGCCTGGATGCCCCTGGCCACCCACTCTTCGGCGGCATCGGCCGCCTTCTCTATCATCACTCCGACCCGATCCCGTTCGTCCTTGGCAAAACGTCCGAGCACGAAGTCGGGCATCTGCCAACCGGGCGGCACCGGCCCAATACCCATCCGTAGCCGAGGCACGTCGGTCGTGCCCAGCCGTGTGAGGATGTCGGCTAGCCCCTTCTGTCCGCCGGCCGATCCGCCGGGCCGAAGCCGCAGCGTGTCGAGCGGGAGATTGAAGTCGTCGCAGGCCACCAGCATCGCAGATTCCTCGATCTTGTAGAAGTCCCTGGCCGCGAGCACGCTCGAACCGCTCAAATTCATCCATGTCAGCGGCCAAAGAAGCAAAACCGGACTGCCACGCAGGCTCACCTGGGCCGTGTCGCCTTGAAACCGCGGCCGTCGCGGGGGCGAGCCGGCACGCTTGGCGAGCAGGTCCAGAACGTCGAACCCGACATTGTGTCGCGTGTCCTGGTAGGCATTGCCAGGGTTGCCAAGGCCGACGATGAGCTTCACGAAACACCAGCCTTCTCCTGCACCGCGGCCCTCACCGCAGAATCCGGCGATTGCCGGCCATTACAAACCTCGGCGTTGCCGTCGGTCGGCCAACGTGGAAAAGGACCATGAATGGCTTCTTCCACAAAAAAGCATCACGCCTCAGCGGCCTCCTCGGCAGCAGGCTCCTCACCCGGCTTGCGGCCGATAATCTCCGGCTCTGCGGCAGCAGCATCGTCGGTGATCTTCTTGCCTGGGACCAAGCACGTGACAACCGTCTCATCGCCGCCGATGACCGGCTTTGCCCCGACGGGAAGCTCGAGGTCCTTGACCTTGATTGTGTGTCCCACCAAGAGGTGCGCGACGGACGCGACCACATGTTCCGAAACATGGTCAGCGGTGCATTCGAGTTCGATCTCGTGCATCACGAGGTTCACGACGCCGCCATCACGCACACCCGGGCATTCACCCTTGAGCTCGATCGGCACCTTCACCCGCACGAGGTCCGACGCGCTCACTCGCAGGAAGTCGATATGCATCGGCTTGACGCCGTAGGTGTCCCACTGGAGGTCGCGGATCAGGGCATCGGTCTTCACGGCGCCGGTGAGATTGACGACTCGGCTGCCGTGGCGAACGGCCGCTTCGACGTCTTCCCGCTTGGCGGCAAGTCCGACGCACTCCTCGCCATGGCCATACAGGATTGCGGGCACCATTCCCTTTTTGCGGAGTCGTCTCGACTCGCGGGTGCCGGTTGCCTTGCGAAGAGAAACGTTCAGCGTGTCGCTCATACCGTATTCCTGACCGTTGGCCGACCGCCCCGGGGGACCGCCGGGGGAAGCCCCACATTGTGCCACGGCTTTGTCGATCCGCAAGGTAGCAGGAAGAACAACGGCGGCCGTTGATATCGCCCAATAAAAGCCCCTCGCGCAAGCGTGGGGATGGCGGCTTGTTGG
>JBGTKO010000227.1:0-27750 GCA_041744595.1 Pirellulales bacterium | reverse complement strand
CCAATATCGCAATACAAGCCCACCTGCGCGAGCAGGTGGGACTGCGGGTGGAATGCCGTCCCATTCCCGAATTTGCACGGGCTTGCCCAACGACCTGCCGTCCCCACGCTTGCGCGAGGGGCTTGTATGGCAACACATATGGCAACGCAACTCCGCTCAATCAATACGGCTTCCGCTCCCCCGGCACCCAGGCAAGGACGACCTCTTCGACGCTCGTGTCGGTCTTGCGGGCGGGAATATCGATTGACTCAACGGCAAGAGCTTCGGGCGACCAGGCAAGGCGGATCATTTCGAGATCGCGGTCGATCTCCGCTTCAAACTCGCGACGACGTTCTTCGAGCGACTGAAGGCTCTCCTCAGCATGGACGACGTCGGCCTGTTGCCTCGTGGCCCGGCTGGCGGATCGCATCGACGTGGCGGCCTTCCCGATCGTCCGGGAGCTGATCTTTTTGCGGCCGAGCAGGGCGTCGATCACAGCCGAGCCGATGGAGACATACGTCTGCATCGACTGGTCCTTGGCTTGCGCTCGCTCCCGCTCAACTTTCTGTCGAGCCCGGTCGATGCGGTCCTCGAGCGTGGCAAGTTTGGAGGCGTGGCGGCCGCGGAGTTTTTCGATCTCAGCGTCGCGACGTTCCCGCGCGCGGTGGGCGATGCGGAGCCGAAAGTCCCGCTCTGACTCGTCGTGCCGCGAGACTTCGCCCAAGGCCGGTGCCCGCCAGGCGGTGAGTTTTGCCGTGCGCGCCAGAAAATTCTTAAGCGACGTGGCGAGGGCCGTGTAGCCGCGGGGGCCGGCGAGGACTGGTGGCAGTGGTGCAAAGGAGCCTGTGCGAGGCGCGGGCTCGATCTCTGGGGCCTCGGGCAGCAGTGTGGCCAATTCCCAAGCCGACTCGCCGAGGGCCGTGGGAGCCGAAGCTATATAGAACTGCTCGCGGTGCTCCTCAATGCCGGCGGAGGCGAGCGAGTAGCGGACAATCGCGCGGGCGAGGATGTGCGGCGTGTAGTACACGTCGCCTGCCGCCGGAAGCGGCGGTTGCCGACCATGGAAAACCTCGGCGCTTCCATCGGTCGGCCAAGCGGAGGAAGGCCATGGATGGCTTGCTCCGCGTGAAGCCAAGAAAACTTCCTTGATGCCGGGGGGGAGGATCGGGCGTGGGCCGCCGCGGGGTGCGGACTCCGCTTTGGCTTGCGGTGGCGTGGGTGGTGCCGCAGCGTCGCCGACGAGCCGACGGATCTCCTCACGCATGAGTGGCCCGCGGAGATACGACATCGTCCACCGCGACTGAAAAAGCGTCTCCTCGTCGCCGTGGACCGAGTGCATGAGAAAGCGTCGCTGTTCGAGTCCCGAAAGGAGCCGGTCGAGCCGGCCGCGATCAAACGAGCCGCCCGTGGTCGCCGCCGCGCCCTCGAGGCCGTCGAGCACACGGGCTTTGTCGCGGGCAGTCTGGAGGCGGCCGAGAAACCAGAGGCCGGCATTCGCGAGGCCCTTGTAGTCGAGGTCGACCGGGTTTTGAGTCGCGAGGACGACACCGAGACCGTAGGCGCGGGCCTGCTTCATGAGCGTGAGGATCGGCGTCTTGCTCGGCGGATTGGCCACCGGCGGGACATAGCCAAACACCTCATCCATCAAGAAGAGCGCCTTGAGCGACGACGTGCCCGGCTGCGACCGCATCCACGAAATCGTCTGCCCCGCAAGCAGCGTCACAAACGCCATCCGCTGGGCGTCGGGAAGATGCGCGATCGAGATGACCGCAACGCGAGGTTTTCCAGCAGGCGTCCAGAGCAGGCGGCCCACATCGAGCGGCTCACCTTCGAGCCACGCCTCAAAGCCGGGCGCGGCGGCGACGGTGTTAAGCCGCGATGCAAGCTGAAACCGATCCCCCGCTGGGTAAAAGTTTTCGAGGTCAAGAAAGCCGATGCGGTCGATCGGCGGCGTCGGGATCGTGCGGACGAGCGTGGCGAAATCGACCTTCTGGCCGCTCTGCCAAAGTGAGTCGATGATCGTGGCCAGCAAAACATGTTCGCGGCTCGTGCCAGGCTCGGCGTTGATGCCCACGAGCGCGAGGAGCCCAGAGACGAGCGAATCGATCCGTTCGCGTCGGGCCTCGGGGTCGGCGAGGATCGCCTCCGGGGGCGGGTCCATGGTGCCAAGCATGGCAAGCGGAATGCCGCTCTTGCTGCCTGGTGTGTACACCGCAAATTCGGCGGCTTCGCGAAGCCTGCGGATACGGTCGCCCGACTGCCCTGAGGCGGCGAGCCCCTCAGACCATTTGGAAGCGGTGCGGGCCGCGAGCTCGTCGACCGAGATGCCGTCGCGGCGGGCTGCTTCGGGATCAACCCACGGCTCAAAGTCAGTCGGGGCGAGATCGGGAAACGTCAGAAGCACATTCGCAAGGTCACCCTTCGGATCGATGACGAGCGTGGGGATGCCGTCGATCGCTGCTTCTTCAATCAGCCCCACGAGAAGCCCGGTCTTGCCGCTGCCGGTCATGCCCACGCACACGGCATGCGTCGTGAACCGGCGGGCGTCGAGCAGAAGCGGCTCGCCCGTCGCGCCGCCAGCCTCATCGAGTCTCGTACCCAGGTAGAAAACCCCGAGCCCCTCGATCGCGTCTGCAAGGCTTTTGGATGGAGATGGTTTCATGCTATCCGCCGTCCCCGATGCGTCTGATGCGCTCCACAACGACGAACGGCGTTTGAAGCTCCCGTTCAACGCAAACGGCCAATACCCTTGTCAACTCCGCATGCACCGATTCCTGGGTCGAGGGCATGATTCGGAGGTACAGAACCCCGGGGCCACAACGATGGACAAAAACCAGAGCCCCAAAATCTCGATCGCGGGTTACGAAAATTCGTGCATGGTCTTGGGCCACCCGAGGAAGCTCGGCGTCGTCTGCTTCCGACAACCCGAGTTGGCTCACGCGAACAACGTCATGCCCAAGACTTGTCAGCACGGCACACGTACGGCCGTAGACATCCTGATCGACGAGGAACTTCATGAGGTCGCGACGTGAATGTCTTCGGCACCCACCACGTCTATAGCGTGTTGAAGGCACGCCCGAATGTCTTCAGGCTCGAGGTCAGGATAGTAGTCGCTGATGATCGCGGTGAAGGGCAGGCCTTCGCGCACCAGTTCCAGCACGTTCTGGACGGGGATTCGTGTGCCCGCAACGCAGGGCTTTCCAAAGTGAATGCCCGAGTTGACCGCAATTCGCTCTTTCATGGGGCTCCTCCAAGAACGGTGAACGTGGCGATCGTCTGTCATCGAACTTCTTTTCCATGGTATGTCGGGCCGGGTACCCTCTCCAAGCCCGCTCCGGGTGCCCAGTAGCCTCATTCCATTGATCGCTGGATTTTTCGCTGCTTGCGGTACTGTCTCGGCGTGACCCCCATTTCCCGCTTGAATGCCTCGGTCATGCGGGTGTTGCAGGAGAACCCGGCCCGGATGGCGATTTCGTGAACCGAGCGGTCGCTGCTCGTGAGCTCGCGTTTCGCCTTTTCGAGCCGCACCCGGCGAATCTCCTCGCCCACGGTTCGCCTGAGGACCTCGGTAAACCGGTTCTGGAGCGTTCGTGGACTCACGCAGAGCTTTGCCGCGACCTCGTTGACTTCGAGGCGGGTGTGGCACTGCGCGGCGATGAACGCGTGGGCCTTGGCAACGATGTCGTCGTTGGCCGCGAAGAAGTCGGTCGACTCGCGAACCACCACGCCGATCGGCGGGAGCGTGATCTGAATCGGATCAGCCAGGGGCGAGAGGGACTTCCGCCCGAGGAGTGATTTTTTTCGCCGAGCCCGTGCGGCATCGGCCTCGTCCATGAGCGTCTCGAGGAGCCGGGCCGCTTCGTACCCGATTCGCTCAAACCCAAACTCGACGCTCGACAGCGTGGGCCGCGCGGTCTCGCAGATTTTTTCCTCGTTCAAGCCTCCGACAATCGCCACATCTTCGGGGGTGCGCCATCCGCGCTCGTGTGCAAGCTGTGCCACGTTTCGGGCGAAGTTGTCGTTGATCGCGCCAACGCCGATGGGAAGTTCCCAACCGTCCATCCATTTTTGAAACCGCGCCATGTTCTGGCGGTAGTGGGGGAGCGTATCGTCCCAGGTCGCGCTCAGGTCCAGGAGCGACACCGTGGAGCCCGCCGCCGCCACGGTTGCCATGAAGCCGGATGCCTGCGACTGGTAGGCCGCCTGATCCATCGTGGAGAGGAACGCGAAGTGCCTGAGACCGCGTGACAGAAGGTGCTCGGCCCGCAGTCGCCCGGCCTGTTCGTAATCGGGAAATACAGCCGGCAAGCGATCGCGCGCGGGCGACGCTGCAAGGACATTGACAAGCGGTATACCAGCGGCAGCGGTGGCATCCACCATGGCCAACTGGCCTGCGTCAACCCGCGCGATAGCCCCATCGTATGCCCGTCGGCCACGGGGCGATGTGGCGAGCGTTTCTCCAACCCAGTCATCGACGACCGTCAGCCAGTCTCGCTCGTTGGCATACCGCTGGATGCCGGCGTAGACCTCCGAATGGTGCTTGTAGAGGCGATGGTAATCGAGCGAGAGGCCGATCCGTCGTGGCGTGGGCATGCGATGCTCGAAAGCGGGAAAAGGTGCTCAATGGCGTGAAAACAAGTGTATTCAGTTGAGCCCGCCCGCGTACGAAAGGCGCTTTGAATCCGCCGGAGACCGATTCACGAAATGCCAATTTCCGTGAAAGTTTTGCCCGTAAGCGTGAATCCGCGCGCGTATGATCGTCATAAATTCGTGGGGGATTTCATGATGCGAGAAGCGTTTCGTCGCGGTTTTACGCTCGTCGAGCTTCTTGTCGTGATCGCGATCATCGCGATCCTGATTGGGCTTTTGCTTCCGGCCGTCCAGAGCGCGAGAGAGAGCGCGAGGATGGTTCAGTGTAGAAACAACGTCCGGCAGATCGCCCTTGCATGCGTCAGCCATGAGCACGCCCAAGGCTGCTTTCCGAACGTCGGCAGAAACTACACGTTCACAGGCAATCCTGATCTGGGATTCACGTCGGATCAGACAGGGAGTTGGCTCTACAGCATTTTGCCGTACATCGAGCAGCTCCCCCTCCATCAATTGGGGGCCGGCATGGCAAACAAGGGTCCGACGAACGCCCGGCGAGCAGGCACCGTCGTCGATCGCTTCATTTGCCCAAGTCGAGGGGGTGGCCTCGTCACTGGGAGCAGTTTCGGCGCCTCTCCGTTTGCCCGGACCGACTACTCCGGCAATAAGCAAGGCATGATGCGCAGCGGTGTCTTTGCCTTCGAAGTTACCGACGGCCTGTCGAATGTCTTCCTGGCTGGTGAGCGGTACCTGAATCCGGACCGCTATGGCAAAAGCGGCCAGGGAACCCCCAACGTATACAGCGCGAATGCGGGTGGGTGGACGTGCGGGGACGATCAAGACTCCATGTGCCGAACGAGTCCGACGGGCCTTCTAAACTTTCACCTTCCTAGGCAAGACACTCCTGGTATCGAGAGCATGATCAGTTGGGGCGTGCCCCTGTGCCGAGCTGGGATCGCCTATGGGAGCCCACACGCGACGTTCTCTATGGCCATGGCCGATGCCTCGGTGCGAGGGATCAGCTACACGGTGGACGAAACGGCGCTGAATCGTCTGTCGAACCTCGCCGACGGTGGCAGCCTCGACGACCTTGACGAATGATGAACGCTCGCGACATGGCCTCCTTTTTCCATCGCCGGGCGATGCCGCTCATGGTCGCCGTGATTCTGCTCGCCCCTTTCGGCTGTGGGCCGGCGATGCCGGACCGTGTCGCCCAGCCGGATTTTTCCCCGACGGACGTCACGCGATGCGTGTTTGAGCTTGCGGATCGCGACGGTGATGGCTCGCTCTCCCGCGACGAGCTTACGGCTATCCCTGGGCTCCTGTTTGCCTTGACGAGCCTCGACCATGACAAGAACGGCAGGCTTTCGGCCGCAGAGTTGACTGACTGGCTCGCGGCCCTCCGTGAATCTCGCGTGGCAATCACGTCTGCGGGTCTTCGGGTTGTGCAGGGCGATCAGCCGGTCAAGAGTGCATTCGTTCGAATCGTTCCCGAGCCGTGCATGGGCAACTCGGTCGCTGCCGCGGAAGGCCGTACTGACGGCGATGGGATAGTGACGCTCAGTATCCCGAATGCCCCGATTCGAGGCGTGCATTTTGGAATCTATCGGCTAAAGATCTCCGGCAAGAACGCATCGGGCCTGCCGATTCCTGCTCGATTCAACGTGGAATCGACTCTCGGCTTCGTTGTGGGCGTTCCAGCGTCTGATGGGACGTTGCCCACGTTCGATGTGCAGTAGACGGCGATTCGCCGCCCGCACAAATCCTTTTATGCGGGAAAGATTTGCCGAAAAGCGTGAATTCCGCGCGCTAGTATTCAGGCACGTTATTCGCCAAGGGGAGTTTCTCATGACCATGCCCGCCCGTCGCATTCTCGCGATTGCTTTTTTTGCCGCAGCCGCGATCGCGTTGTTGCCTAACGAGTCGATCGCTCAGACTCAGTACTACTGGGACCAAAATGGTACTGATCCTGGATTCGGCATCGCTAGCGGCACTTGGGGAATCACTACCGCCAGAATAAGTACCAGCTCCGCAGGAACCGCGACGCCTGTCATCAATCCACCGACCACCACGGCCGATACCCTAAACCTCGGCACGGATATGCTTGGGTTGACGACGGGTACAATCACCGTAAATGCCACGCGGAACATTGGCTCGATCATTCGCGGCTCGGCGAGCAATTCGGGGATCATTCAAGTGAATGGCGGTACGACCACCTTTGCCGCCACTGGCGCCGTGACCAACAACGGCGATACAACTAGCTTTTATATGGGCACTACCATCGCAGGTGGTAGCACTTCAATGACCTTCACCACAAGCAACGTGGGACTTGCGAATATCCAAATTACTAACGTAGCGAACACATACGGAGGAGCAACCATTATTGGCGAGGATTCTACAGTTCGTATCACTGTTAATGGTTTGTTAAATGGTGGAGTCAACAGCGCCCTTGGATCATCCTCGAGCGCTGCCAGCAACTTGGTTTTTGAAAATGGTGGTCATTTGTGGTACCAGTCAGTCGCAACTAGCACAAACCGTAATTTCACCATCAATGGGGCATCGGCCACCCTTCAAGCTCGCGGTACGGGAGTTTTAACTTGGACTGGCACAGCCTCTTACGGAGGCCCAGCCAATGAGGCGAAGACATTGAATCTTGCTAGTTCTAATGCTGGTACTGAAGGTGGAACATTCAGTGGTATTCTCGTAGATAACGGGTCTGGACAGCTCAGTCTTGTAAAGTCGGGATCGAGCGATACGGCTGCAAACCATTGGACATTGGACAATGCCAACACCTTCACGGGTTCCACGACCATTTCGGGTGGCATCCTGGTGCTTGGTAACACCAACGCCCTGCAGAACAGCTACATCAACACGACAGCGAGTGCCACCGGCAACACCACCACCGGCTTGCGAACCACCGGAGCCGCCCTTAACCTGGGCGGCCTCAGCGGTAACAAGGCCCTGAGCACCATCTACACAACGTCTACCGGCGGTTACGGTTCGGTCACGGGAATCACCCTGAACGTCGCCTCAGCGAACAACCTCAGCTACTCGGGGGTGATCGACGGGGGCCGGAGTCTCACGAAGTCCGGCGATGGTACGCAGGCCCTCTCGGGCACGAACGCCTACACGGGTACGACCACGGTCAGTAACGGCACGCTTCGCGTGAATGGCACGCACACCGGCGGTGCGGCGTACACGGTGGATTCGGGTGCCACGCTGCAAGGTACCGGCTCGACGACTTCGGTCCTGAACATCGCCGGCACGCTTTCGCCCGGTGCCTCGATCGAGACGTTCGGGAGCAACGCACTCAGCTTTTCCAATAATTCGACTTTCCAGTACGAGGTTGATTCGGTGATTGGCCCCATCGACGGTGCCGACCTCCAGATCGTAAACGGCGCATCAAACACCGGCAACCTGACTCTCACTGGCACCGTGAACCTCACCATCACCGATCTCGCGGGAATGGCAGCAACGCCGTTCGCCCCGGACACGACGTTCACGCTCATCAACTACAACGGCGTGTGGAACAGCGGTCTTTTTACATTCGGTGGTAATGCGATCGCGAACAACGACACGTTCACGGCTGGCCTGAATACGTGGAGGCTAAACTATGATGCCGCTTCTGGGGGTTCAAACTTCTCGAGTCAGTACCTCCTTCCGACAAGCAGCTTCGTGAACATCATTGCGGTCCCCGAGCCAGCGACGATCGCGCTTCTCGGCGCAGGCGTCGCCCTCCTCGGCTTCCGGCGGGCCCGCCGCCGGAAGGCGTAGTGCACGCGACGATTTCGGGTCGGGCTTACGGAAGCCGACCTGCTTGCAGGTGGGATCGTGGCTCGCCTCGCTTGGCGTTCCTGCCCGCACTGAGTTAGAAAGCCAACCGATTCGCGATCCCCGCACCGAGGTGCGGGGCTTTTATGGGAGCACGTCATGAAGATCCTGTGGGCACTGTGCATGGTTGGTCTCGCGTTGCTCCCCCAGGCCCAGGCTTCCGCAGAACAGCAGGACCGCCCAGCGTTCGACGCCGCAACGAGACACGTCTACAAGACTGTTGGGCGGAAGAAGCTCGACCTCTTTGTGCTGACGCCCGCAGGCCATGCGGCCGACGCCAAGGCACCGGCGGTCGTCTTCTTCCATGGCGGTGGCTTCAAGTCTGGATCGGCGGCCCAGTTCAAGGAGCAGGCCAAGTACCCCGCGTCTCGCGGGATGGTGGCGATGTCGGTTGAATACCGGCTGACCAAAGAACGCGGAGTGATGATCGAGGACTGCATCGAAGACGCAAAATCGGCCATGCGGTGGGTGCGTGCCAATGCGGGCAAGGTCGGTATCGATCCTGACCGCATTGCCGCGGGGGGTGGCTCCGCAGGTGGGTATCTGGCGGCATCAACGCTGCTTCAGGAAGACTGCAACGCCACGACCGACCCCCCCGGCGTAAGCGCGAAACCGAACGCCTTGATCCTCTTCAATGCAGCGCTCGGAGGGGCGGTAAGCGCGAGAGCCGAAGCCAATAAAGGGCGTACGCGGGGCGATCCCGAAAAGGGCATGCTTGTGGAGTACGTGAAGGCTGATCAGCCGCCATGCATCAACTTCTTCGGCACCGAAGACCCATTCCTCACGGAGGCCAAGGAGTTCCAGGCGGCGTATCAAAAGGCTGGGAACCGCTGCGAGATTGTGACCTACGAGGGCCAGGGGCACGGCTTCTTCAACAAGAACGAATACCGCGAGAAAACCCTCGCCGAGACAGACGCATTCCTGGTCGAGCTCGGCTGGCTCGCGGCGAAGCCGGCGGCCGCCGCCAATCCCGCGGTCATGTGACGATCCCATATCGCCTGTCATCCGGCCGCCATCGCTGGATACTGAACCGAAAGCTGACGATTGATCCGGTGACCGAAGCATTCATCGGCGGCGACGCTGCCAATCGCTTGCGAAGCCGAGCATCACCAGACTGGATGGCCTAGACGCTCGATTACACGCCAGCGGAAACGACGCTGCTGCTTCGTCCACCATCGTCGGTGGCCTGCTGTGCCAGTTGCCGTCGAAAACTCAGGTGTCGGAGTCTCGTCCATTCGACGAGTGGTCGCCACACTCGCGCGGTCATCTGGGTCTTGATCAAGAGATGCCAGAATCGATTGGATCGCTTGTACAAATACGACATCGCCAAGTAGGCCGGCACGGCGCGCGTATCCTGCGGGCGACGACGCCAAATCGATGCCGTGGAAAACAGCCGCCGATAGCACCACTGGTACCCTTCGGCCAATTGCTCCGGCGTCATGTGCTTCGGTCGAAACACGACGTGTGCCGTGTCATACTTGCTCCAATCGGTATGCAAGAGTCTCCCTTCTGCCCGCAGTTGCTCGAACAACGGTGTGCCGGGATACGGCGTCATGATGTGAAACGTCGCGCACTCCAAACGGTTGTCCTCGATCCATTTGACGGTGGTATCGAACACGCCTTCACGGTCATGATCGAATCCAAGCACAAAGCTCCCGTTGACTTGGATGCCGTTGCGATGAAGCAATTCAACTCGTCTGGCGTAGTCTTCGGTGCGCGGACTCGTCTTCCGAGCGTCAGTGATATTGTCGTTTTGCAGCGACTCGAAGCCGATGAACACGCCGGTGCATCCGGCCAATGCCATCTCACGAACCAGCGATGGGTCGTCCGTGACGTCAATGCTGACCGCCGCGCTCCATATCTTCTCAAGCGGTTGCAACGCGCGACACAACTGCCGCAAATACTCGGGTTTTGATCCCAGATTATTATCCGTAAACACCGCGTAGGGCTGGTCGTCTTGTCGGAACTCGTTCACGACCTGCTGCACGTCCCGCATCAAGTACGGCATGTGGAGTCCTTTGGTTGACAAATAACAAAAACCGCATCGATTATGGCAACCACGCGTCGCGATCAGACTGGTCGTCGTCAAGAAACTGTTGCGTTTGAGTAGGTCACGCCGGGGCGCGGGGTCATCGCGGTACGGACGGTTGAAGTCAGCGCGATAGACGCGTTTCAACTCGCCCGCATCGACATCGCACAAGATCTGGCCCCATAACTGAACGCCGTCTCCGATTGCCAGCACGTCCGCGTGTGATCCAACTTCGTCCGGACATGAAAGCGCGTGCAAACCGCCCAACACGACGATCGATCCACGATCCCGATACCAACTCGCTAACTCGTACGCCCGGTTGGCAAATGTCAAATGGACCGTGATACCCACCACCGCGGGAACCGGATCGCACGGCGGCGGACCCTGCAGCAAGTTTTCGTCCCAGTATTCGATGTGCCAATGATCCGGCGTGCTGGCCGCAATGCTTGTCAACGCCAGCGTGGGAGTCAGCACATGTTTGCCAAAACTGGCATGAGGATCCTTGGGATAAAATGGATTGATCAAAAGTGCGTGCTGCGGGCGCACCGGACCCACCGTCCTCGTCGATCCCAAGTCGGGCGCTCGTCGCATTTCGTCCGGAACCCAGTACTTTCCCATGATGTCTGTGATGTCCCGTGTTGAAGGGCGTGAATGTGAGTCCGCTCGGTTTGTGCCGGCCCTGTACTTTGCATCGCACAGTGACGACATAAAATAAAAGTTCCGATATTCTGTGGGCGACCAGCCGCCCGAACGGTTGCGTGGGTTGCCCGCGATTTCTGGTTGCGATCGGGGTTGAGCATCCGCCAAAGGATAGGACGGTCAAAGCCACTTTTGGCCCTGTGGTCCCGGCAACAATCGGCTTCTGAGCCTAACCGGTCGCGTGTGGGGCTGTCCTTCTGGGTGCCGAACGCTCGATGGGCCAATTCGGGTTGGCCAGGGTTCGAAGGTTCGCTACCTTCCGCCGCGCTGATGCAGGCCCCACGGCCGATCCGCGGCCCACTACTGACCCACTTGGCATATCTCGGAGGCGGTTATGCGCATCTTGCTCCTGGCAGCTTTGGTCATGACGGTTCCCCACGTGGTGCAGGCCGCGACGCCCGCTTCGATCGAGGTGGATGGCGGGACGCTCGTGCTCAACGGCTCCGGCTCGCGAACCAAATACCTGATGCAGATGTATATGGGTGGGCTCTATCTCCAAAAGCCCAGCCGCGACGCCGCCGGCATCATTGCGGCTGACGCCCCGATGGCCATTCGCTTGGAAATCACCTCGGCGTTCGTGACGCAGGAGAAGCTGGTCGAATCGCTCCGTGAGGGCTTTCACAACGCCACCGGCGGCAATGTGGCGCCGATTGCCCAGGAGATCGAACAGTTCCGCCAATGCTTCGCCCAACCAATCACCAAGGGTGATGTCTTTGAGTTGGTCTATCTGCCAGCCCGGGGTGTGACGGTGGTAAAGAACGGCAAGCCGGTCGGTGTGGTCCAGGGCCTGCCCTTCAAGCAAGCGATGTTTGGCATCTGGCTCTGCGGCCGCCCGGCCGACGAAAGCCTCCGAGTGGCCATGCTCGGCAAGTAGCCCGCCGTGATCGCGGCATGAACAATCAGGTCAGTTCAGTTCACGTCAGGGTAAGGGCTTGGCGGAGGGCATCATGTTCAAACGCACTGGCCATGCGATGAATCTCTGAAGAGGGAGCGCCGAGATCCTCTGCGACGGCTCGCCAGGTGGAGGTCGCAGCCGCCACTTCCACGAGAATCTCCCGCGCTTTGGCAAGGGACAGCGAGAAGAGTTCCGCCGAGGCCTCGAGAAGATCGATCGAACACGTGCCTTCTTCCAGATCGATGTTCGTCGTGAGCACGCGCGGCTTGAGATCCGCCGGCACGGGATTGAGGTCATAGGCAGGCGAGAGCGTCCAACCGGAGTTGTCCATCCTGAGAAAACCGTGGTTCCGCAAGTGGTCGTCCACGTTGGAAACGAGGACGTTGAACACCACGCGACGATACAAGGCGTGCGCGTCCTTCTTCGCGTGCCCGCCGTGGCTGGCGAGAGCATCTACCATCTCCGGGTAGCTCCCACGTTCACCGTCCCGCGCCCCCAGCATGGCCATGGCGGAAAGAAATGGAATCCGGCGACCGTCCTTGCCGCGATCGAACCGCCGCGAGAGCAGCACAGCCTTGCCGGCCACATGGAGCAACTCATGGTCCGCCGTCACGATGCCCGCACGTTCCGCCAGTCGCAGGGCAATTTCTTCCCAGGTCTCGATGCTGTACTCATCCGATTCCTTCGGAAACTTGGCAATGGAAAGCCTTCCATGCTGATCGATCACCGACGCCTTGGGGCGGGCCCCGCCCAAGGATGACCCAGGGGCAAAGATGAGTTGAAGATCTTCGTCCGTGTCCTCGTCCCGGAGGATGCGTTCGGTGCTTTGCAGCAACCGGCCCAGTTCCACGAGCGGAGGAACGCCGCCGCGTGAGTCCGCAAGAAACCCCTCCCCGTCCACACGGCGGAATCGCAGGCTGCCAAGCCGCGTTTCGTCTTCCACGCCGAGCAAGTAATCGCTCTCCATCAAAGTCCGCACGTCCCGGCCTTCGCGTTCCGCCTGCCGGCGCGCAGCTCGCTGCATCAGGCGGCGGCCCCACGTATCGGGTGCGGAATCACCCAGCGCACCATGGATCGTCTGGCCCGCAGGTGGCGCGAAAACGCCGGGGGTCAGTGGCAGGTCGCGCGCAATCGCGAAACGGTCATTTTCCCGCAGCCATTCGTCTGCATACTCGAAGAGCACGATCTCCCGCCCGCGGACACGATTACTCCGCGCCCGGCCAACTGGTCGTGTCTCTCCATGAATCGATAGATGGACTTCGAAATCCGCCATGATCGTTCAGCGCTTTCTCGATGTCATCCGCACTCGCTGCGGTAGAGCCTCGTCGGCCATCGCCTGTCCGACGCCATCGACCGCCGGATCGGCCAATGCCCCGAGGCCTTCCAACAAGCCCAGCGCGTGAAGCACGGCCGCGTAGATGCTGATGCTCACGGCAGGGTCGCCCCCCTCCACCCGTTGCAGGGTCGAACGCGAAGTGAATGCACGCTCGGCAACCACCGCCATGGTCAATCGACGGCGGCGGCGGGCATCCCGCAGGTCGGCCCCAAGCTTTTTGAGGGCCTTCCGTACGGCGGCGGATGGGTGGTGTGGGGTTGGCAAGTTTTCGTCACCTTGGTACGTCTTAAAGCATACTTAGCGTCTCATGAAGATGACATAAAGCAAGAACGTCCGACGATTTTTGCCGGGGCGGTCCTGGGGGGCTCTCCTCGAACCAGCCCGCGGCCCTGGCGTGGTAGCCTTCCGGCATGGCGATTCCAGCAACCCCCTCTTCCCGTAGCCCCAGCGTGCTCTTGATCGACGACCAGCCCATCATCGGTGAGGCCGTCCGGCGGATGCTCGCAGGCGAGGACGGGATCGCGTTTCACTACTGCCGCGATCCTGCTGTCGCGGTCGAACGGGCGGCTGAGGTCTGCCCCACGGTGATCCTCCAGGATCTCGTGATGCCGGAGATTGACGGGCTCGAGCTCGTGCGTCGCTACCGGGCCGACGAGCGATTCCGGGACGTGCCGGTGATCGTGCTCTCGACGAAGGAAGAGCCGGAAGTAAAGGCTGAAGCCTTTGCACTCGGGGCCAACGACTACATCGTGAAGCTGCCCGACCGGCTCGAGCTCGTGGCCCGTGTACGATACCACTCGCGAGGCTACACGGCGCTCGTAGAACGCAACGAGGCGTTTTCGGCGCTCCAAAAGAGCCAGCAGATATTGGCCCACGATCTCGCCACCGCGGCCCACTACGTTCGCTCGCTCCTCCCGCCGCCGCAGTCGCTTGGAAGCATCACGGCCGACTGGCGATTCATCCCGTCGGCATCCCTCGGGGGCGACGCCTTCGGCTACCACGACCTCGACGACGAGCATGCGGCCGTCTATCTCCTTGATGTGTGCGGGCATGGAGTGGGCGCGGCCTTGCTCTCCGTGTCGGCCCTCAACGCCATCCGCAGCGAGGCACTGCCGCAAACCGACTTCCGCGACCCAGGGGCCGTGCTCGCGGGGCTCAACCGTGCCTTCCCGATGGAACGGCACAACGACATGTTCTTTACGGCCTGGTACGGCGTCTTTCACCGGCCGACTGCGCGGCTTAAGTGGAGTGGAGGCGGGCATCCACCGGCGCTGCTTCTGCCGGCAGGAGGCGGCCCGCGGCGGCTTCTCGACTCCGAAGGGCCGCTCGTGGGGGCGGTCGATGGGCTCGACTACGCCGCCGATGAGGTGGAGGTGCCCCCAGGGAGTCGCCTCTATATCTACAGCGACGGAGCCTTTGAGATCAGCCGTGCCGACGGATCCATGTGGCCGTTTGCCGAGTTTGTCGAGACTCTCGCCGAGGCAGCAGGCGAGCCCCCCCATGGTGGTGATTCTTGCCCGATGGATACCCTTCTGAGCCACATCCGGACCCTCGCGGGACGGGACGATTTCCAGGACGATTTCTCGATGGTGGACCTTGCTTTTGGCTGAGGCTTGCGGCCCATCTTGCATGGGGCAAACAAAACCGTACACTGCTATGTTTCGCGGTTTTGACCGGCCGCTAGTGTAGCTCAATTGGCAGAGCAGCTGATTTGTAATCAGCAGGTTGCGGGTTCAACTCCCGCCGCTAGCTCAGCGCGCCGGGAGCTTTCCGGCGAACTCAAGCAAGACGATCAGGAGCCACACGCACGACGCACTTCACACCACGCGGGGAGTTACCCAAGCGGCCAACGGGGTCAGACTGTAAATCTGATGGTCTTGCACCTTCGCAGGTTCGAATCCTGCACTCCCCATTGGATGCCCTCCTTCAACGCGGGTGTAGCTCAATGGTAGAGCAATAGCCTTCCAAGCTAAAGACGAGGGTTCGATTCCCTCTACCCGCTTCCCTACACTGAATCCCCCATGAAACCCATGACAAAAACACCTATCACTCCGCTGCTGTAGCTCAGTTGGTAGAGCACGTCCTTGGTAAGGACGAGGTCAAGGGTTCGAGTCCCTTCAGCAGCTCTTCCGAGAGTCACGGCCGGCATGCGAGCGGTCGAGTCGCTCGGGCGGCAGCGGTCGCAAATCCCGTGCACAGTTTCAATTCACCAGTTCCGTTTTTCATTTCAGAGGAGTTCAAGGAGACACGATGGCGAAGGACAACTTCAGTCGGACCAAGCCCCACGTCAACGTTGGCACGATTGGCCACATTGACCACGGCAAGACCACGCTCACCGGGGCCCTCGTGGCCGTGCAGGCGGCCAAGAATCTGGCCGTGGCAAAGAGCTACGCCGACATTGCCAAGGGCGGTACTGTCCGTGACGAAACGAAGACCGTGACGATCGCGGTCAGCCACGTCGAGTACGAGACCGAGAAGCGTCACTACGCCCACATCGACTGCCCGGGCCACGCCGACTTCATCAAGAACATGATCACCGGGGCCGCCCAGATGGACGGTGCGATCCTGGTGGTGAGCGCCGCCGACGGCCCGATGCCGCAGACGCGGGAGCACATCCTGCTTGCCAAGCAGGTCGGTGTGCCGGCTCTCGTGGTGTTCCTCAACAAGGTCGATCTCGTGGACGATCCCGAGCTGCTCGACCTGGTCGAGATGGAAATCCGCGAGTTGCTCACGAAATACGGCTTCCCCGGCGACGACGTGCCGATCATTCGTGGTGCGGGCAAGCCGGCCTACGACAGCCCGGCCGACCCGGCAGCCAACAAGTGCATCGGGGACCTGCTTGATGCGGTTGATGCCTACATTCCTGAGCCGGTCCGTGAGCTCGACAAGCCGTTCCTCATGGCCATTGAAGACGTCTTCTCGATCGAAGGTCGTGGCACGGTTGCCACGGGCCGAATCGAGCGGGGCATGGTGAAGGTTGGCGACGAAGTCGAAATCATCGGGCTCAAGGAAAAGGCTGAGAAGACGACCTGCACCGGCGTTGAGATGTTCAAGAAGGTGCTCGATAGCGGACAGGCTGGTGACAACGTCGGCTGCCTGCTTCGTGGCGTCGCCCGCGACGGCATCGAGCGTGGTCAGGTGCTCGCGAAGCCGGGCTCGATCAAGCCCCACAAGAAGTTCGAGTGCGAGGTGTACGTGCTGTCGAAGGAGGAGGGTGGCCGTCACACGCCGTTCTTCGCCGGCTATCGGCCGCAGTTCTACTTCCGCACCACCGACGTGACGGGTGCAACGAAGCTGCTTGGCGGCGTCGAGATGTGCTCGCCGGGCGACAACGTGAAGATGGAAGTCGAGCTCATGGTGCCGATCGCCATGGACGACGGTGTTCGATTCGCGATCCGCGAAGGCGGTAAGACCGTCGGTTCGGGCGTGGTCACAAAGATCCTCGAGTAAGGCAAGAATGTAGACTGAGGGTGCGGGATCGGCTGGGTGGCCGATCCCTACTCACAGGGGCGTAGCTCAACTGGCAGAGCGCTGGTCTCCAAAACCAGAGGTTGCGAGTTCGATCCCCGCCGCCCCTGCAGCCGTTGCCGCGGCGCGTCGTCCGGACGCATCGCGGTCCGCCCGGTGGGCGGAGCGGCGATGATTGCCGGACAGGATGGCTGATCGTAGGGCAGGAAGACAGATTGCTGGGCAGGAAGACAGGCCGTATGGCAGCGACAGACAACCAGGCCGATGCAGGATCCCTGTTGGGGGGCGTGCTGAGTTTTTCGCTCTACAAGCGGAACCAGGGACGCATTGCCCGTCAGGCAACATTTGCCGCGCTCGCGATCATCATCGGCACAGGGGCATGGCGGCTCTCGCAGATCGTGGCCGAGATGGCTTCGGGCGAGACGGGCGGCGGTGCCGACCTGGGTGTGGTGCGGTTCCTCATGCCGGCAGCGATGGTCGCGGCAGGGCTTTGGCTCAGCTTTCGGATCGTCAACATTCCGCGGTTTGCCGAGTTTCTAATTGCCGTCGAGGCTGAGATGGCGAAGGTATCCTGGCCCACTGGCCAGGAGGTCTTCCGTGCATCGATCGTGGTGATCTTCTTGATTTTTTTCCTGGCGGCCTTGCTTGCTGGATTCGACTTCTTCTGGTGGTTCCTGCTCCATCCAAGGGAGCTCTGGTCGCTGATTCGCGGGGAATCTTTCTGATTTGCGGCCGAGCCGCCTGCTCGAGTTCCACACTCTGAATTTTATCGATGAACCAAGACGCTCCCCATCCCGAAGACGAAGTCGCTGTTCCGGCGGTCGATGCTGCTGCGCCGGTCGAGGAGGAAGACGAGGACGACGGCCCCGTCGAGATCGCCGATCCGTTCGGAGGCAGCGAGGACGCCAAGCCAGTCGAGGAATTGCTCGATGAGCCAGAGGTTCCCTCGATGGCTGGTATGGAGTGGTACATCCTTAAGGTGCAGAGCAACCGGGAAGACTCCACCAGCGAGGCCCTTCGCCGTCGGATCATGCTTCAGGGCATGGAGAAATGGTTCGGCGAGGTGATCGTGCCCAAGGAGCAGGTCACCGATTTCAAGGGGGGCAAAAAGCGGGTCGTGTCCCGCAAGCTTTACCCCGGCTACATCCTCGTGCAGATGGTGCTCAACGACGAGACCTGGTTTCTTGTTCGCGAGACAGGTGGCATCGGTGACTTCACCGGCTCAGCCGGGCGACCGAGCCCGATGCTTCCGCAGGACGTGGCCAAGCTCCTCCATAAGAAGGAAGAGCACACCGCCGAGGCGCCCAAGCTGAAGATCACGTTCAAGAAGGGTGACCGCGTGAAGATCAACGAGGGGACCTTCGAGAACTTCGAGGGGGAGGTCGAGCAGATCGACGAGGCAAATGGCCGGGTGAGGGTGCTGCTGAGCATCTTCGGCCGCTCGACCCCGGTGGATATCGAATACTGGCACATCGAGACGGTGTGAGCACAAAACACAAGCACGCAGACTCAGCGCTTTTCGCACACACGAGACGACAGGTAACCAAGGGCGACGACAATGGCAAAGCAGATGGTAGGTCAGGCAAAGTTCCAGGTGCCGGGTGGGCAGGCCACTCCCGCACCGCCAGTGGGCACGTCCCTCGGCCGGTTTGGCATCAACCTCGGCCAGTTCGTGCAGCAGTTCAACGACAAGACCCGTGAGGCGGCAGGCATGCCGATCCCGGTCGTCGTCACCGTCTACAATGACCGTTCGTTCGAGTTCATCACGAAGAGTCCTCCGGCTGCAGCGCTCCTCAAGAAGGCTGCTGGTCTCGCCAAGGGATCAGGCGTGCCAAACAAGGACAAGGTCGGCAAGGTCACGGTTGCCCAGCTCGACGAGATTGTCCGCCTCAAGGGGGCCGATCTCAACGCCCGTGATGGGGAGCATGCCCGTCGTATGATCGAGGGCACGGCCCGAAGCATGGGCATCACGATCGACGGCTGACGACTGATTGTTTTGATACTCCACGTTCACTTATTTCGGTTCACCCCTTTTGGTTCACCCTTTCCGGTACCCGTTCCTGTCATGACTGCCACTTCCACTGCCAAGACCAAGCGTATGCGAGCGGCCTATGCCGTTCGTCCGAAGACTGATGTTGCCCTTCCGCTCAATGAGGCGGTCGAGGTTCTCAAGAAATTCCCTGCTCCGAAGTTCGACCAGTCGATCGAAATTCACATGCGGCTGGGCATCGATCCCAAGCAGGCTGACCAAATCGTCCGCGGGTCGCTCGTCCTGCCCCACGGCATCGGCAAGTCGAAGCGGGTCGTGGTCTTCGCGAAGGGCAACCTCGCCGACGACGCGCGGGCTGCTGGCGCCGAAGTGGTCGGTGGCGATGACCTTGCCAAGAAGATCAAGGAAGGCTGGACGGACTTCGATGTCTGCATCGCCGCGCCGGACATGATGGGGCTGGTGGGCCCGCTCGGCAAGGTTCTCGGCCCCCGCGGGCTCATGCCGAGCCCTCGTGCGGGAACGGTCACAGCCGAGATTGCCAAGACTGTCAGTGAGTACAAGGCTGGCAAGGTCGAGTTTCGAAACGACCCGACTGGCATCGTGCATGCCGTGGTCGGAAAGGCGAGCTTCGACGCCACCAAGATCGCCGACAACGTTCGGGCCTTCATCGCCCATATCCTTTCTCTCCAGCCCTCGAGTGTTCGTGGGCAGTACGTGAAAAGCATTTCGATCTCGGGCACCATGACACCAGGCGTGATGGTCACCGGTTGAGGCTGACCTACCGGGCAATTCCTGTTTCCAAGTCCTTCCTGCGATAGAAAATCCAATGAGCAAAGCCATCAAAGACATGCTGGTCGATGATCTCAAGCACCGCCTCGTCGGGGTGGGTGAGTTGATTGTCGTGAGCCTCGGGAAGCTCGATGCTCAGAAGACAACACAGCTTCGGCAACAGCTCCGTAAGAAGCGGATCAGCCTCCAGCTCGTGAAAAACAGCCTGGCCCGGCGGGCGACGGCCGGCACGCCGCTGGCGCCTGCCCTCGAGAAGACCGAGGGCATGCTCGCGATTGCCTGGGGCGGCGAAGATGTCGTCGATCTGGCGAAGGAGCTTGACCGGCTGACGGGCGTCAAGGACTACGAAGGGCTCGAGTGCCGCGGTGGCGCGGTTGATGGCAGCCGGCTCGAGGCGGCCGATTTCAAGCTCGTGGCCAAGTGGCCCACCCGGACCGAGCAACTCTCGATCCTCTCGGGGCAGATTTCTTCGCTGGGATCGGTACTCTCCGGGCAGATCACTTCGGCCGGTGGCAGCCTGGCGAGCCAGCTTGCTTCGCGGGTTGAAGACCTCGAAAAGGCAGGCAGCGAGGCCTTGGCGGGATAAAGTCAACGTCAATTTTTCGGGGGGGCTTCACCCGGGAAAAAATCATGGTAAACCAAGGGGCTCGGCGCAGAACCCCGGATCGAGGGTTCCCGCGAGCGCAGGTCGTGTCTTGATCGCGGGCAGAGTGCTGGCCGCGAGCAAAACGACCCAGAACATACGACACCACGTGCGGCAAAGTCACTTGACAGGCCGCGACACTTCAAGGGAAAGGATCAGGAGCGATGGCAACGGCTGAGGCAACCCGCGAATTTTCGGCTGATACGAAGGAACTGGGCGACAAGATTGTCGGCCTGACCCTCAAGGCGGCCAAGGAACTCTCTGACTATCTCGACGAAGTGCATGGCATCAAGCCCGCTGCTGGCGGCGCCGTGATGATGGCCGCTCCTGCTGGTGGTGCTGCTGGTGCCGCCGGTGCGGAGCCCGCTGCTGAGAAGACCGAGTTCGATGTCGTGCTGGAAAGCTTCGGTGACAACAAGATCGGTGTCATCAAGGTTGTTCGCGCGGCAACGGGCCTGGGCCTCAAGGAGGCCAAGGATCTCGTTGAAAGCGCTCCGACGAAGGTCAAGGAAGGCATCTCCAAGGCCGACGCCGAGAAGCTTGTCAAGGAGCTCGAGGAGGCGAAAGCCAAGGTCTCAATCAAGTAAAAACACTGAAAAGTGCCTGTCCGGAGCGGCCTGTTTGGCGCTCCGGCAGGCATTCGGTATGCTTTTTGCTTGGTCGTCGCCTTCCTGCTCGGGTTCATTCGCTTCCGAGCCCAGTTCTCGTGCTGCCCCGGTGTCGCCCTTTTGCGGCTCGCCGCTGCCGCGTCGCTCTAACTCTCCGAGGAGTCGATTTTCCTTATGGCAACCCGCGCCGTCCGCCGCCTCCAGTCCCACGAGATTCGTCAGTTCGGCAGTCGCCGCGTCACCCAGCCAGTTCCCGATCTGACTGAAATCCAGACGCGGTTCTACGACGCGTTTCTCCAGTATGACGTGCCCCCCTCCAAGCGGAAGGATCAGGGGATCGAAGGTGTCCTTCGGGAAATCTTCCCAATCGAGAGCTACGACAAGACGGTCAAGATTGAGTATGTGCGGTACGAGCTCGGCAAGCCACGCTACGATCCAGACGAGTGTCGGCAGTTGCGGCTCACGTATGGTCGCCCGCTCAAGGTGTTGCTCCGGCTCACGCGAGAGCAGCCAATCGAGGAAGAGGTCTATCTCGGCGATGTGCCGATCATGCTCGGTGGTGGTGAGTTCATCATCAACGGAGCCGAGCGGGTCGTCGTCAGCCAGCTCCACCGGTCGCCCGGTATCGACTTCGTGGCCGACACGGAATCCACCGACCGCAAAACCTACAGTTGCCGGATCATCCCCGAGCGCGGGAGCTGGATCGAGTTCAATGTGTCGAAGAAAGACACGCTCCAGGTTCGGATCGACCAGAGCGGCAAGTTCTCGGCGCTCACGCTCTTGCGGGCGATGGACCCGAAGTACAGCAGCGACACCGAGCTTCTGAAGCTTTTCTACAAGACCACCAAGGAGAAGGTGGCCGGCGCCCGCAGTGTCGTCAAGCTCGCAGGAAAGATTGCCGTCGATGACATCGTCTATCCCAAAGCAAGTGACCGGGCTGGCGAGGTGATCGTCGATGCTGGCTCCACGATCACAAAGGATCAGGCGGAGCTCATCTGCACGTCTGGACTGACGGGTGTGGAATTGATGGAGGAGCAGAAGGTGCCTCTCATCATGAATAGCCTCCGAGAAGATGCCGAGGAATCGAAGCGGCGGACTGGCGTGGCGCCAAGCCACGAGGACGCACTCGTACGGATCTACCAGCGGCTCCGGCCTGGCAATCCGCCCGCGCTCGACAAGGCTCGGACCCTCTTCGAAGAGAAGTTCAAGGACACCAACCGTTACCGTCTCGGTCGGGTGGGTCGCTTCCGCATCAATCGAAAGCTCGGTCTCGACGTGCCAGAAACGGAAATGACCCTGCGAGCCGAGGATCTCATTGCATCGATCCAGTACATGCTTCGACTCAGCGAGGGCGAGGAGCAGGTCGAAGTTGACGACATCGACCACCTCGGCAACCGCCGGCTTCGGACGATCGACGAGTTGGCAAGCGACGAGCTTCGCAAGGGTTTTCTCAAGCTCCGTCGGACGGTGCAGGAGCGGATGAGTCTCAAGGACGTCGCGGAGATGACGCCCCGGACGCTCATCAATCCCAAGAGTATCTCGGCAGCCATCGATCACTTCTTCGGACGCGGCGAGCTCTCGCAGGTGGTCGATCAGACCAATCCCCTCTCGATGCTGACGCACGAGCGGCGACTTTCGGCGCTCGGCCCGGGTGGTTTGAACCGCAAGCGGGCCGGCTTCGAGGTGCGAGACGTTCACATCTCCCACTACGGCCGAATCTGTCCGATCGAAACACCGGAAGGCCAAAACATCGGTCTCATCTCGAGCCTGGCGATCTACTCGGGCGTCGATTCCTATGGCTTCCTGGTCACGCCATACCGCAAGGTGTCAAAAGGAAAGCTCACCGACGACGTCGTCTGGCTGCGAGCCGACGAGGAGCACGAGGCTCACCTTGCCCCCGCCGACACGCCCGTGGAGAACGGCCGGCTCGTGGGGGAAACCATCATCGCCCGCTATCGCGGCGACTTCATGCTCTTACCTTCTGATTCGGTCGAGTACATCGACGTCGCGCCGAGCCAGATGGTCGGTGTGTCGGCCGGGCTCATTCCGTTTCTCGAGCATGACGACGCCAACCGCGCGCTCATGGGTTCCAATATGCAGCGACAGGCGGTGCCGCTCTTGGTCACCGAGCCCCCTATCGTGGCCACCGGCATGGAGCGGGACGTCGCTACGAACTCGGGGCTCATCGTCCGGGCTGCCCGCAAGGGGACCGTCAGTTACGTCGATGCCGAGTCGATCGAGATCACTCCGGCCGGTGCCGCGGGAGCCGCAGGCGTTGATCACTACGTGCTCCGGAAGTACGCGGGGCTCAACGAGCGGACCTGCCAGAGCCAGAAGCCGCTTGTCGCCCTTGGCCAGAAGGTCGAGAAGGGCGACGTGATTGCTGACGGGGCCGCAACCTACAAGGGGGAGTTGGCGCTCGGCCGCAACGTGCTCGTGGGCTTCATGGCGTGGGACGGATTCAACTTTGAAGACGCCATCATCATCAGCGAGGAGCTTGTTTAAGATGACGTGTATACCTCGATCCACATCGAGGAATACGACATCGAGATTCGCGACACGAAGCTAGGCCGCGAGGAGTTCACTCGCGACATCCCCAACGTGGGCGAGCGGGCGCTCCACAACCTCGACGAGCACGGCATCGTTCGGATCGGCACGTATGTTCGCCCTGGCGACATCCTCGTCGGCAAGGTCTCCCCCAAGAGCAAGACCGAGCTGTCTCCGGAAGAAAAACTCCTTCACGCGATCTTCGGCCGCGCGGGCGAGGACGTGAAGAACGACTCGCTCGACGTGCCTTCGGGTGTCGAGGGCATCGTCATCGCCACCGAGAAATTTTCGCGGCAGATGAGCCTTTCGGAGGAGGAACGGACGGAGTTTCAGCGGCAGCTCAAGGAGGTCGAGAACGGGGGCAATCTCAGGATTGCCGAGGCCTTCTCGGCGATGGTGACCGAAATGGAAACGGTCATCCAGAAGCCATTGACCGCTCCCGATGGCAGTCCCCTCGTCATGAACCAGGACCACAAGGTCGTGGCCGACCGTGCCGCTGCCTTCCGGATCGATGATGTTGCCAGCCGCTCACCCCAGAAGAAGGCTGATCTCGAGCGGATTTACAAGACGATGTGGCCGACGGTCGATGAGGCAATCGACGGTCGCGAGCGAAAGCTCAACAGCATGAAGCGGGGCGACGAGCTGAGGCCCGGCGTGCTCCAGATGGTGAAGGTCTATGTCGCGGCGAAACGAGTGATTTCGGTGGGCGACAAGATGGCCGGCCGGCACGGCAACAAGGGTGTGATCGCCAAGATCCTGCCCAAGGAAGAGATGCCGTTCTTGGCCGATGGCACCCCACTCCAGATCCTCCTGAATCCGCTCGGCGTGCCGAGCCGGATGAACGTGGGCCAGATCCTCGAGACGCATCTCGGGTGGGCTGGCAAGGTGCTCGGCTTCCAGGCGATCACGCCTGTGTTCGACGGTGCCAGCGAAGACGATATCAACAAGGCGCTCGACGAAGCGGGCCTCCCGCGGCATGGCAAGGCGCAGCTCTTCGACGGCCGCACGGGCGAGCCGCTCGAGCAGGAAACGACGGTCGGCTACCTCTACATGCTGAAGCTCCATCATCTCGTCGATGACAAGGTGCATGCCCGCTCGACGGGCCCGTACTCGCTCATCACGCAGCAGCCGCTCGGCGGCAAGGCTCGCTTCGGCGGCCAGCGGTTCGGTGAAATGGAAGTGTGGGCGCTCGAGGCCTATGGCGCGGCCTACATCCTCCAAGAGTTGCTCACGGTGAAGAGCGACGACGTGGAGGGGCGGACGAAGATCTATGAGAGCATGGTGAAGGGCGAGAACACGCTCGAAGCCGGCACGCCTGCCAGCTTTGACGTGCTCACCAACGAGATCCGTGGACTGGCTTTGAACATGCAGCTCGAGAAGCGACGGGTGTGATGAAGAGAGTCACGCCTCCAGCGTGACAGTGGTTGGTTGTTAGTGGCGAATGGTTGATCCAGAACGAACAGAACGACTCAGGAGAAAAAGCACGTGAGCATCGGTGAACCCACCTACGATCGCGTCAACGATTATTCGGCCGTCAAGATCAGCCTGGCTCGGCCGCACGACATCCGAAGCTGGTCGTTCGGCGAGGTGAAGAAGCCCGAGACGATCAACTACCGCACGTTCCGTCCAGAAAAGGACGGCCTCATGTGCGAGAAGATCTTTGGCCCTGAAAAGGACTGGGAGTGCTCCTGCGGCAAGTACCGCGGCATGAAGTACAAGGGCATGATCTGCGACCGCTGCCAGGTGAAGGTGGCGCATAGCCGTGTTCGCCGGAAGCGGATGGGGCATATCGAGCTCGCGGCGCCGGTCGTCCACATCTGGTTCTTCAAGGCAGCGCCCAGTCGGCTTGGGGCGCTTCTCGACATGAAGACGTCGAGCCTCGAGAAGGTGATCTACTTTCAGGATTACGTCGTTCTCGATCCCAAAGACACGCCGCTGAAGAAGCAGCAGCTCCTCACCGAGGAGGAGTTTCGCGAGGCCCGCGCCACCTATGGTGACGGTGCATTCGAGGCCGAGATGGGGGCCGAGGCGGTCCGCAAGCTCCTGCTCTCCCTCGAACTGGTGTCGCTCTCGAAGGAGCTCCGGGAGGAGCTCGCCACCACCAACTCAAAGCAGAAGAAGAAGGATCTCGTCAATCGCCTCAAGATCGTCGAGAGCATCCGCGACAGCGAGAACAAGCCGGAGTGGATGGTGCTCGACGTGATCCCCGTGATCCCGCCGGACCTCCGTCCGCTCGTGATGCTCGACAGCGGCAACTTCGCCACGAGCGACCTGAACGATCTGTACCGACGGATTATCAATCGTAACAACAGGCTCAAGAAGCTTGTGGATCTCAATGCGCCCGAGGTCATCATCCGCAATGAGAAGCGGATGCTCCAGCAGTCGGTCGATGCGCTTTTCGACAACAATCGCTGCAAGCGGCCGGTGCTCGCCTCGAGCAATCGCCCGCTCAAGAGCCTCACCGACATGATCAAGGGCAAGCAGGGCCGATTCCGTGAGAACCTGCTCGGCAAGCGGGTCGATTACTCGGCACGTTCGGTGATCGTCGTCGGTCCGACGTTGCGGCTCCATCAGTGTGGTCTGCCGAAGAAGATCGCGCTCGAGCTCTATCAGCCGTTCATCATCCGGCGACTCAAGGAGCTCGGCCATGCCGACACGATCAAGAGCGCCAAGAAGATGCTCGAGCGGAAAGATGCCGAGGTGTGGGACATTCTCGAAGAGGTGATCCGCAACCACCCCGTCCTCCTGAACCGTGCGCCCACGCTCCACCGCATGGGTATCCAGGCGTTCGAGCCGGTGCTCGTCGAGGGCAACGCCATCAAGCTCCATCCGCTTGTCTGCAAGGGCTTCAATGCCGACTTCGACGGCGATCAGATGGCGGTTCATCTGCCGCTGTCCATTGAGGCCCAGGTTGAAGCACATACGCTCATGCTCTCGACCAATAACATCTTCAGCCCTGCCAACGGCAACCCGATCATCTCGCCGTCGCAGGACGTGGTGATGGGCTGCTATTACCTCACGATGTCCCTCATCGGTCGCAAGGGGGAGGGGATGGTGTTCCGGGACTTTGCCGAGGTGGAGATCGCGCATCTTCTCGGGAAGGTCGATACCCACGCCAAGATCCGCGTGAAACTGCCGCCGAACCGCCGGCTCAAGACGATCGAAGGTGAGGCCCCGTCGAAGCTGGGCGCCGTGATCGAGACGACCGCTGGCCGCGTGCTGTTCAACTCGATCCTTCCGGGCTCGATGCTCTTCTACAACATTCCGATGAAGTCAGGAGAGTTGGCGAGGGTCATTTCGGACTGTTACCAGTTGAATGGCCGTCGCAGCACGATCGACCTGCTCGACGACATGAACCGCATCGGGTTCAGTTGGAGCACCCGCAGCGGCCTCTCGTTTGCCACCGACGATCTCATCACGCCGTCGAGCAAGTCGAAGATCATCACCGACGCCGAGCGGGAGGTGATGAAGATCCTGACCCGCTACCGCAAGGGCGTCATCACCGACGGCGAGCGGTACAACTCCGTCCTCGACGCCTGGACGCATGCCCGTGAGCAGATCACGAAGGACATGATGGCTGAGCTCGAGCAGGATACCGACGCCAAGGACAACCGTCGCAGCGGCTACGTCAACCCGATCCAGCTCATGGCCCAGTCGGGTGCCCGAGGTGGTGTCGAGCAGATTCGCCAGCTCGCCGGCATGCGAGGCCTCATGGCCAAGCCGTCGGGCAAGATCATCGAGACGCCGATCAAGGCCAACTTCCGTGAGGGACTTACGGTGCTGGAATATTTCAGCTCCACCCACGGTGCACGCAAGGGTCTGGCCGACACGGCTCTCAAGACGGCCGACTCGGGCTATCTCACGCGAAAGCTTGCTGACGTCGCCCAAAACGTCGTGGTGACGATGCACGACTGCGGCACGACGCAGGGCATCGAGAAGACGGTGATCTACCGTGGTGAGAAGGTCGATGTCAGCCTCGCTGACAGTATCCGCGGCCGGATCAGCCGGACGGAGATCGTCCATCCCAAGACGGGCGAGGCGATTGTCCGTGAGGACGAGCTCATCACGCGGAAACAGGCGGCGCAGATCGAGGAGCTCGGGCTCGAGAAGATCCAGGTCCGAAGCCCACTGACGTGCGAGGCTCCGCTGGGTGTCTGCCGACTGTGTTACGGCATGGACCTCTCCACCGGCTCGATGGTCGAGGAGGGTATGGCCGTCGGTATCATCGCCGCCCAGAGCATCGGCGAGCCAGGCACGCAGCTCACGATGCGAACGTTCCACATCGGTGGCGTGGGTCAGCGGGCGATCGAGGAGAGTGAGTCGAAGGCCAAGCGAGCAGGAACGGTGAA
>JBGTKO010000226.1:0-8600 GCA_041744595.1 Pirellulales bacterium | reverse complement strand
TTCAGGGAGGCTGCCGCCGGTGGCAAAGCGGTAACCGGCACCACCCTGGAGCTGGAGGTAGCGGGTTGCTTGCCAGTGGAATTGGGGCATCAGGAGGCAGGCCGCAGGTCCGGTCGTCTCTTGCTGGTAGTTGCTTTCGATGCCCAGCGTGAAGTCATCACTCACGTCGGCGAAGACGCTCACGTTCTGGAGGTACTCCGTGGCACGAAAGCCGGGTGGTCCGATCTCTTGGCGAGCACCAAAGAGCCCGAGCGTGCTCCACGTTTTGTTGAACCGCCAGCCTGCCACCCAGAGCAGGGCGAGTGTCGTGGTGCTGCTGTCGAAGTCGGTCAGGCCGATGCCCTGCCAGCCGTGGATGAAGCGGTCGTCGAATCCGGTGCCGATCATCCGCTGGTGGGCGACCTTTATCGCCTCGAAGCGGTCATCAACAAACGGAAACTCGAGCTCCCAGGTGACGCCATCCTGCGGACACCACTCGACCTCGGGTGCCCACTCGATACCCTCACCTTGGCCGACTGGTACCGTGCCGATCGGATCGGGTAGGCCAGAAACGCCGGAAGGACCCTTCTTCATGGGGAAGATGGCCAGCACGTTGGCCTCGATCTGTCCCTTTCGGGCGTTGAGCGGACGGACGAGGTCGAAGACCATCGGCTCGGGGATGATCGGGCCTGGGCCGTAGTGGTCGTCGGGCGTCGAGTTGGTTCGTCGCTTCGATCCACTCACGAGCTGAAGCGGTGAGAAGACCTCGTCGTGGTCAAACTCGTAGGGCGAGGCATCTTCAAACGGCGGGTCAGCCCAATCGAGCGCCTGGGCCGTCATGGCAACGAGGGTGAGCAAGGAGCTCAGCAGCAACAGGCTGCGGCTGCGTCGCATGGAATCCTCACAGGATCAAAGACCCACGTGCCCGACGGCTGGCAAACGCTGCGGGTCACGGAAATTCTTCTACGTAGGGAATCGGCGACGGCAGAAGGGCAACTTCAGTGCACCGCCAAGAAGGGCCTTTCCGCAAGATGGCGGCGAAGGATTTGTCGTGAAGCGAGCAGGTTGTGGAAATAGGGTGCCGCCGCAGGAAGCGGCGGTTGGCGACCCTGGATGGCTTTTATCGCGGACAGTTCAGAAGGCCACGGCGACGTGGTAAGCAGCGAGCCTCCGCGCAACCACACGATCCGTGCCCTCAAGTCGTGAGGGTGAGATCGAGGAAGCGGCGAACGTCGGGCTCGGCCGGGGAATCAAAAAAAGTGGTGGCGGGGCCGGCGGTGAGGACGCGGCCGTCGGCGATAAAGGCGACTTCATCAGCGACGCGTCGGGCGAATGCCATCTCATGCGTGACGAGAATGAACTGGGCTCCCTCGGATCGCACCTCGGCGATCATGTCGAGCACCTCCGCCCGCATCTCGGGATCGAGGGCCGACGTCGGCTCGTCGAAGAAGAGTCGCCGCGGCTGAACGACGAGCGCCCGTAGGATCGCGATCCGCTGCTTCTGGCCACCGGAAAGTTCGGCGGGCCGCTTGTGCGCGTGCTCCGCAAGGCGAAATCGTTCGAGTGGAATTCGTACTCGCTCGCGAGCGTCTCGGTCCGAGAAGCCATGCACATGCACGAGCGGCAGGACAAGATTCTCCATCGCCGTCAGATGTGGAAAGAGGTTGTAGGCCTGAAACACAGTGCCCACGGTGCGGCGGTATTTTTGGAGACCATCTTCATTGTCAGGCAGCGGTTGGCCGTCGAATGCTACGCGACCGGATGTGGGAATGTCGAGGCCGGCGAGGATTCGCAAGAGCGTCGACTTCCCACCCCCCGATGGGCCAATGAGCACGAGCGCGGCGATGTCGCCGGTGACGAGGGAGAGCTTGTCGAGGACCGTCGCGGTGTCGGCATGTTTGCCGGCAGTGGCCCGGACTGGAAACTGCTGCACGAGGTCGCTGATGACGAGATTCATGAGAGCGTGGGGTGAGGGAACGTGGCTCCGCAGACTCGGCAGTGTAGTGCCAGGCAGGTTGCTCACGCCGCATTGCCGCGCGAGCACGCTCGTCCGTATAACGCGGCTTCGGCTCGTTCAACACCAAGCCAAGTCATCACGGAGTCTGTTGTGCCAACCCCCGTTTCGCCCGACGAGCTTTTTTCGACCTACGGCCATTGTCCTATTTGTGATGTGCCCGTTCGCTTCTCCGCGCAGGGGAAGTGGCTGAGAGACTGTTTTGTCTGCACCGTGTGCGGCAGCATCCCGCGGGAACGATCACTCATGATGGTCATTGATCAGTGGTGCCCGAACTGGCGGAACGTCGTGATCCACGAGTCGTCTCCGGAACGCCGGGGCACGAGCGTGAGGCTCGCGCGGGAGTGTGCCCAGTACGTCCCGTCGCAGTTTTTTCCTGGGAAGCGGCTCGGCAAGCCTGTGGATGGCGTCCGCAATGAAAATCTGGAGCAGCTCACGTTCGGTGACGCGAGCATAGATCTGCATGTCTCGCAGGATGTCTTCGAACACGTGCTCGACCCCGATGCGGCGTTTCGGGAGATCGCCCGCACGCTTCGGCCAGGTGGCATGCACATTTTTACTGTTCCGATCGTCCGGAAGACGGAGCCTTCTCGCCCACGGGCCCGCATGGAGAACGGGAAGATTCGCAATCTGCTTCCGGAGGAATTCCACGGCAATCCGGTGGGCGATGGCCGGTCGCTCGTCACGACCGACTGGGGCTATGACATCTGCCGCCGAATCTTTGATGCGTCGGGATTGTTCACGCACATGATCCACCGGGACGACATGGATCACGGTATCCGTGCGGAGTACATCGAAGTGCTCGTCACCGTGAAGCCGGCGTGAGTGATGCCATGAGCGGTCATGCCGCCTCGAATCGAAACCGGTGCTCCAGCCACCGAGCGACCGCCGAGAGTGGCAGGGTGAGCAGGAGATAGCCGACGGCCAGGGGCACATAGCTTTCGAGCGTCGAGTACGTGAACGAGTTCACCTCCTGGGCGTTGTGTGTGAACTCGGTGATCGCAATCACCGACAAGAGCGACGAATCCTTGACGAGGGACACGAGCTGTCCAGCCACCGAAGGCAGCACCAGCCGCACCGCCTGGGGGAGGACGACGAGCCTGAGCGACTGCCAGGGTGTGAGGCCGATGGCCCGTGCGCTGTCGATCTGCCCTCGCGGAATTGCATCGAGGCCACCACGAAAAATCTCGGCCATGTAGGCGCCGCTGAAGAGCGACAGGAGGAGCACGCCGGCGATATAGCGGTTGTTGAGACCGATGGCCGTGGCCACGACATAGAAGCCGATGAGCAGTTGCACGAGGAGCGGTGTACCGCGGATGAGTTCGACATAGACGCGGGCCACCGCCTCGACGAACGAGTTTCGTGATCGGAGCATCACGGCGGCCACTCCTCCCACGCCGATGCTCACGACAAGTGAGGCGACGCTCAGGGCCACCGTCACGAGCCACCCCTGCCAAAACAGCCGTCGATACTCCCAGACTGCTGCCCAGTTCCAGACATAATTCACCCGCGAAAACGCCAGCACGACGGCAGCGGCGAAAACGAGAATGACAATCACGTGGGCCAGCCAGCGTGGCATGGGGCCGGTGTCCTACGGTGTCTGAAAGTAGAAAGGTAAACCTTCGCGTTGAAAATATGCCTTCTCTTCGGCGAGAAACTCGTCGCTGAGTCGCTCGAAACCACCGCCTTCACGAAAACGTTCGAGAAAGCTGTTGATCTTGGCCCGCATGGCATCATCGCCAAGACGGAATCCGATGGCCCACGTCTCCTCTCGGAAGGGGGCGAGCACTGCGCGGGTCGTGTCGCGATGCCGCATGTGGCTGCGGTAGACAGAAAGCGAGTCGTAGATGAAGGCATCAGCTCGGCCCTGCGCGACTTCCATCACCGCGGCCGATTCCTTGTCGAGGACGAGCAGTCTGGCCTGCTTCATGGCGGAGGCAACATACTGGTGACCGGTGGTCCCCTTCTTCACCGCGACGACACGTCCTCGCGCGTCGAGATCAGCCGCCGACCTGACAGACGACTTCGCGCTCACCAGGAGCGCGAGGCCTGTCTGAAGGTAGGGCTCTGAGAAATCGATCGACTTGGCCCTTTCGGGTGTGGCCGTCATTGATGAAATGATGCAGTCGATTTTCCCCGTCTTCAGGGCCGGAATGAGGCCGTCGAAGGCAATGTTTTCGATGACCAGGTCTCGCCCCAGATCCCTCGCGAGCGCCTCGGCCAGCCGCACGCTCACGCCGGTGGGCTTCCCAGCCGTGTCGGTCATCTCGAACGGCGGATAGGAAAGCTCCATGCCGACCCGGAACGGCTCGGCGGCGGTCGCGAATGCAGTGGCAAGGGCCCCGGCGGCCACGGCGAAGGTGCAGAGGAATCGCACGGAAACGGGCCTCGCGGGGGTAGAAAACAACAGGTCGTCACGATACCACGATCGTCAGACGTTACCCATGCGTCGCGGCCGGAGAATCGGTGATGAATCTCCCGCCAGTGGCATCGAGTAGGGTGTTGGCCACTGCTCTGTTGCTCCACGCAAGCCCCCCTCGGGACCTGGCTGGATCGCGCGGTATAACGTGGCCCATGGATCGCCTCCGCGTCGGGCTCGCGAGTCTCGGCGGCGCAGGCACCGTTCCACACTGTTTCCGAGGAGTCAGCCCTGTGTCGCGTGCCCCCACTGCCGAAGCCGCACGACCGATCTACTCTGGCCCGCTGCCCTGCGTCACGACCGCCGAGCGGTTGCCAGTGACGGTGTATGAGCAGCCGCAGGATGCCAGCCGTGCCGTGGCACGTGAGATTGCCGAGCTCGTCACGAGCCGCGCGGCGGCTGGGAAGAAAACGGTTCTCGGTCTCGCGACGGGGAGCACGCCGGTTGGTGTCTACGACGAATTGATCCGGCTTCATCGAGAGGAAGGCGTGTCGTTCCAGACCGTCGTCACGTTCAACCTCGACGAATATTGGCCGATGCAGCCCGATGCCCTTCAAAGCTACCACCGCTTCATGCGGGAGCATCTCTTCGACCATGTCGATATTCCTGCTGACGCCATCCATATCCCGAATGGAATGCTCCCACGCAGTGAGATTCTTGCTGCCTGTGCTCGCTACGAAGAGCAGATCCGTGAGGCCGGGGGCATCGACCTTCAGATTCTCGGCATTGGCCGGACAGGACACATCGGTTTCAACGAGCCAGGAAGTACCCTCGAAAGCCGCACCCGACTCATCACGCTCGACAGCGTGACGCGGTCCGACGCGGCGAGTGATTTCTTCGGCGAGTGGAACGTGCCGCGGCAGGCGATCACGATGGGCGTGGGGAGCATCATGGATGCCCGCCGCGTGATCCTGTTGGCGTTTGGCGAGCACAAGTCGGGCGTCGTGGTCAAGGCGGTCGAGGAGCCACCCTGCACCCACGTGTCGGCAAGCGCGCTCCAGCAGCATCCTGACGCGAAGTTCGTCCTCGACGGCGCGGCCTCTTCAAAACTGTCACGGTTCGAGTCGCCGTGGCTCGTGGGGCCGCTTGATTCCCTTGGGATCGAGTGGACCGATGCCCTCGTGCGGAAGGCCGTGATCTGGCTCGCCACGAGGCTTGGCAAGCCGATCCTCAAACTCATTGACGAGGACTACAACGAGAACGGTCTCCAGGATTTGCTCTCGAATCGAGGTCGGGCGTACGACCTCAATATCGAGGTTTTCCGGTCCGTTCAGGACACGATCACTGGGTGGCCGGCCGGTGGCCCCGGAAAGCCGCGACGGCTCCGTGTGGCTGGAGGGAAGGATTCTCCCAGGGCAGCCGACTTCCCCAAACGGATCATTGTCTTCAGCCCACATCCTGACGATGACGTCATCAGCATGGGGGGCACGTTCATTCGCCTCAGCGAGCAGGGGCATGAGGTGCATGTCGCCTACCAGACCAGCGGAAACATCGCCGTCTGGGACGAGTCTGCCGACCGGCATGTCGATTTTGTCGAAGAGTTCTACCGCGCGTTTGATGTCGGCACGATCGCCTCGCCGGAGGAACAGACCCCAGGGGCGATCGCCGAGAAGATTCGTTCGTTCCTCAAAGCCAAGCCGCCGGGCGCGGTGGATATTCCCGAGCTCCAAATGGTGAAAGGGCTCATCCGTCGGACCGAGGCTCGGGCGGCGGCCCGATATTCCGGCGTTCACCCCGACCGGATCCACTTCCTCGACCTGCCTTTCTATGAGACAGGACGGGTCCGAAAGAACCCGATCGGCCCGGAGGATGTCGCCATCACGGCGAGGCTTCTCGAATCCGTGAAGCCCCACCAGATCTACGCCGCTGGTGACCTCTCCGACCCACATGGCACCCACCGGGTTTGCCTCTCAGCCGTCATGGCCGCCATGAAGGAACTGGCCGACCGCGACTGGGCCAAGGACTGTGAATTCTGGCTCTACCGGGGCGCATGGCAGGAGTGGGCACCGCACGAGATCGACATGGCCGTCCCGTTGTCTCCCGATGAGGTCGAGCGGAAGCGGATGGCGATCTTCAAACACGAGAGCCAGAAGGACCGGGCCGTGTTCCCGGGGCCGACCGACCCGAGGGAGTTCTGGCAGCGGGCCGAGGACCGCAACCGTCAGACGGCTGTCATCTATGACAAGCTGGGACTCCCCGAGTACGAGGCAATCGAGGGGTTTGTGTTGCACCGTGGCTGAGGCCGCCATCTCGATGCGTCTCGCATCGTGTGTCATCGCGTTCGCTTTTCTTGTCTCGCCCACATGGGCAGACGAGCCGGCCGTTCGTCTGTCGGATTCCTCGTGCGTCTTCATGGGAACGGATGCCGCCGGCTGGCGAGATTTGGGGTTCGACGAGTTCGTCAACGCGAACTGTGACGACGATACCTGGACGACGGCAGACGGCGTGATCCGCTGCACGGGCAAACCCGTAGGCGTCCTCAAATCAAAGCGGGAGTTCACAAACCTCGAGATCTCCCTCGAATGGCGGCATCTCGAGGCAGCGGGCAACTCAGGCGTGTTTCTCTGGGCACCCCCCGCGGTCTTCGAGAATCTCCCGTCGGGCAAACTTCCCGCCGGGGGAATCGAGGTGCAGATCCTCGACCATGGTTTCACCGCGAAGTACGAGAAGGGGGGCCGTAAGGCCGACTGGTTCACGACTGACGGCGATGTTTTTCCAGTCGGCTCCTCGACGATGAAGCCTTTTGCGCCGGTTTCACCTGATGGTCGCCGAAGTTTTCCGAGCGGACGGCACACCCGAGGCACGCCCGAGTGGAACCATTACTACGTTCGGGCCATCAACGGCGAGGTACGGTTGTGGGTCAACGGACACGAAGTCTCCGGTGGCACGGGTTGCCGGCCGGCAACGGGGCATCTCTGCCTCGAGTCGGAAGGGGCCCCGGTCGAGTTCCGAAGCATTCGAATCCGTGAATTGCCGTAGGCTGATCACCAGGTCTGAACAAAGAATCACCGGCTGCACGTCGCTGACGCCACCTGATTCCATGGCATTCGTGCGATGAACATGGCCATCCCGCAGGTGTCGGTGACGCCGGCGAAGACGAGGCCGCAGCCGACAAAGCCAGCCAGGCCCGCGCCGATGTTTTGCCAGAGCGGATCGGGGCCGAACGCAGCGAGGGCAGCGCCCGTCGCGACGAGTGCACCGGCAGCGATACGAACCTGCCGCTCGAGCGACATTGCCTTCTTGCCCCTGACAACGGGGAGGCCCGCTGACTCGCAGGCCGTCGTGCCTCCGTCCACGCTGACGACGTTCGTGACACCGGCCGCGATCATCTTCTCGCAGGCGGACTTGCTGCGACCTCCAGAGCGGCAGACAAAGTACACTGGCTCGGAATGGGCGGCATGGTCGGCGACGATCCGCTGCGGATCGAGGTGGTCGAGCGGCACATTGCGGGCGAAGTCGACATGCACTTCGCCGAACTCCGCTGGTGTGCGGACATCGATGAGGGTGGCGGCCTCGCCGCGCTTGCGAAGGTCGTGAAGCTCTTTTGGGGTGATGGTGGTGACCATGTGAAGGGACTCCTTTGGAATCGAAGGGGCGGGTTGATCGTCAGTGGCCTTTGGTGCCACTGAACCTTTTTGTGATGCAGGCCATGATGTCGGCGAGATGCGGTTCGATAATCGCGTAGTAGACCGTGCGACCTTCGCGTGTTGCATCGAGAAAGCCGCAGCGTTGCATGAGCCGCAGGTGTTCGCTCGCCATGTGGCTCGGGATCCCGCAGGCCTCGGCAAGCTCACCTACCGTGTAGCGGCCGCCGAGCAGCATCTCGACGATCCGCAGGCGGTGCGGGTGGGCGAGTGTTTTGAGGCACTCGGCTGCTTGGGCGAGCGCATCAAGGTCAATGAGTTTCTTCGCGGCCTTTCCCTTGGTTGAAGGACGGCGGCTCGGCGAATCGGGGATTGTAAGCGGCACGGAAGCCATTCCTGCGACGGCCGTCGCGCCGAACGTCGGCGTCCGATGCCATCACAGATAAATATATCGACACATGACGACATGTCAATCCAGTTTTCCCAGAATCGTACGGCTCGGGGTGGCCCGTGCCAATGCGGGTGGCACTCGCACGGCTGGCAGGAGGGCGGTCGGCTCGGCGCGGGCAACCTTGGCTTGCCCCCGCCGAGCACGAGTCTGCCG
>JBGTKO010000225.1:0-6874 GCA_041744595.1 Pirellulales bacterium | reverse complement strand
CTTCCCAGAGCGGGAATCCCGTCGATCGCCACTACGCGACTCTTCGCAACGAGATGCACCAATTGCTCAAGACGCTCAACATCGCGGCGTGACCGCCGCAATCGACAACATTTTGTCGATCCAAGACCCGTAAGCGACTATGAATGTGAAACTAGAAGCCAAGGCAACCGCCGATAGCGGCGAGACAACCAGCAGCAAGGACAGCGAGCGGTGGACAGCGATTGCTCGGGCACAGGACGAGTAAGCCTGCCGTTTTTGGCAAGCAATGTCGCAATGTCGCAATGTCGCTGTGTCGCTGTGTCGCTGTGTCGCTGTGTCGCTGTGTCGCTGTGCCCTGGTTGAGAACCACGCCGTTGCCGTGCGAGGTATTCGCAATCAAAGGGGCGGATGGGCAACATTGGTTCGTGGTAGACTTGGAATTCGGCCTTCGCGGTGTTGACACGAGACTGTGAACGGGCGTGTGGTCACTGGATCGCTGGACCTCGCGGGAGACGTAGCCCTATGAGTTCCTGGGAAAAATGCCGTGCCGTCGAGCGCGACCGGGAAAAGGTCAGCGGTGTGTGGGTGTTTGCCAACACGCGGGTGCCTGTGGTGGCCTTGTTCGAGAACCTGGAGGACGGAGCCACCGTCGATCAGTTTGTGGAGTGGTTTCCGGGGGTCACGCGGGAGCAGGTCGAAGCCGTGCTGGAGTTCGCCGCAGCCAGCCTTGAGCTGCAAGCCTCTGCATGAAGATTCTGTTTGATCAGGGAACACCTGCGCCACTCCGTCGGTCGCTCGCCGATCACGAAGTTGACACCGTCATTGAAAAAGGATGGGATCGGCTCAAGAACAGAGATTTACTCGCAGTCGCGATACTCAACGGATACGAAGTCTTGGTCTCCACGGACCAGAGTCTCCGGTACCAACACGACCTACGCCGAATCCACCTGGGGATCTTGGTCTTGATGACGACTTCGTGGCCCCGGATCAGTCGCAACACGCCGGCTGTCGCTCAGGCACTTCAGAAAGTCCAGGCCGTTGGGCTTGTCGAAGTCGGCTTTGACGCCATGTAGCAATGCCCCACCGGTGTTGCTCAGTGTGGTGCCGCTCATCGCGAAAGGTGTGGCGACGGTCGACCCGGACGGCCAATTCAGGCCAGGCACCTGGAAATCATCCTTGCGAGATGAGCTTCGCGGGGATCGCGGAGCCATCCCGCCAAGCGGGCTGCGGGCCCGCCAGGTGCCGCATGGATTCAGCAGATTTCTACAAGGACGGTGATGGCGAGGAAGAACTTCGCCCGCTCGCCGTACGCCTAAAGAAAGCCGCGGAGTTGCTGAGTATCAGCATCTCTTCGCTCGAGCGCCTTCATAAGGCCGGGGAGATACCCCGGTTCAAGCACGGAAACAAAGTCTTTTACCGCGTCGCGTCGCTCGACGCTTGGCTCGCCAAACGCGAGATGTCCGAACAGGACGGGGTGGCGTAACAGCCCTGGTCTGGATTGTTGGGTTCCTTTCCTTCGCTACGGAGTACCAGATATGGCATCCTTGGGTTGTGATTCAGGGGAACGCGGGGCCACCTATCGGGTGCTTCTCCGCACCTCGTCGGGTAAGCGGCATACGATTCGATTGGGCCGCGTATCAAAAAAGATCGCCGAGACCGCGCGGCGCATGATCGAGTTACTCGAGTCGGCGAAGGCCGCGGGGCACTCGCCGGAACGCGAAACCGCCGAGTGGGTCGGCCGCGTGAGCGATGCGATCCATGATCGGCTTTTTCGGGCCGGCCTCGTGCCCCCGCGGGAGCGGGTCGACGCGGACGGCTACCGACGATGGCTGCTCGACAACTACGCGCCGGCGTCGGCCGGAGGACTGGTCGGCGGCCACCGGAAATCCGGCACCAAAACCGGCACCATCAGGAGCCGTCAGCGGCCATCTGGAGCCATCGACCCTTCAAAAAACCCGCGAAAAATCGCTAGACGTCCAGAAAAACGCAGAAACTCAATACCCTCGACAAGGCTCGAACTTGTAACCTTCGGCTCCGGAGGCCGACGCTCTATCCAATTGAGCTACGAGGGCATCGTGACGGACGCCACGCGGGGTGGCCGCTGGGCGCTTCTCGTCAATCGGCGAGTCTACCAACCGCGTAAGCGCTGGAACAGGAGACGCGGTCGAACCCCGGCCTTGCAGGCCAACGACGCGGGTTCAGGCCGAGCGACGCAGCGGGACTTCCTCGGCACTCGGCTGAGGTGCGCCGCTCACACCAGCCGCGGTTGCTCGCCGTGGGTGGGAGGGCAGGGCGTGTCCTGTGTCGATTCGGAGTGTTCGCGTTTGCTGGCGTCTGCCGGCAGCCTCGGCGAGAAGCGTGCGGAGCTCCTTCGTGCGAGGCATGCAGCGGCCAAACTGGACAAGCGCCATCAGTCGGCCCAGCAGCATCGGAAGCGTGCCCAAGGGGGCGGTGGCCAACGCATGACGCATGACCTCGGCTGCATGGGCCGCCAATGCCGGAAGCGTTGCGTGCGCCGGAAGCGAACGCCAGAAGAGGAGTTCGGCGTGCATGCCGGAAAGGAACGAAGGGCTCCGCTTCGACGCCGAACCCCACACCACGCGGCACCGTGGCTCGAGCACGGTGGTCAATCCCGCACAGGCGATCGTCGCGGACATGTCTGCTGCCGCGAGGCTGTCGCCGCAGGCCGAGGAAAAAACGCCTCTGGCGAGCACATCTGCCCGCCAGAACCCAGCCTCGAGGGCCGGCGCCGACGGCGATGCCACGGCTTCGACGCGGAACGATTCGAGCCGGTCGGCCGTCTTCAGAGGCACATTGAGCAAGCCGCGACCTCCAGCCGTCCGGCGCACGCCTGCGGCTACGACTCGGCCTCGGTCACTGGGTTGAACTCCCAGGGGAACGACCGCCGCAACCGACGGATCGTCAAACCGAGTGACCGCGGCATCGGTCCAGCCGTCCGTGGCACGCCATCCGGCGGCGAGCACGTGGATCACATCGCCGCGGCTCGAGGCAACGCCCACGTTCACGCGGCCCACGAGCCCTGTGCCCGCGGGAGCCTGGACAAACCGCACTTCCTCGGCAATGTTCCAGGGATCGTCGTAGGGAATGCTCAGCGCGACCACGATCTCGCAGTCAGCAGGTCGGTTCTCGAGGACGCTGACGAGCGTGTCCTCGAGCGCCGAAACATCGGCGGCAGGAATCACGATCGAAAGCCGTGGCGACGGCTCGATGCTCGACGACATGACGCGTCAACTCCCCATCGACCCGGCCGGAACGTGGCCAACGCGAACAGCCCCCCGGACCGTCCTCTCACCCTAAGGATGCATGAATCGAATCAGCCGGACACGATTGTCAGGCCGCAGCTCGTACCGGAAGCAACTCGGTGAAGAGGTTCACCGTGTGGAGCATCTCGCCGTCGGCGTCGTAAAACTGGAGCACGCCGACGTCAATCATCCACATCGCGAACATCTCGGTCACGCGATAGCATCGCGCCACACACCGACCACGATCGATCCGTATGTTCTCTTGGACATCGGCGACGTCGTCGGCGGGAGCGCCGAGCTTGAGAAAGTGGCTCGACACCAGATCGCGGACATCCGCGGCATTCATGTGCAGACGCATGGATTGCAACCTCCTGTTGCGGGCTACGAGATCGACGTCCTGTCGATCGGGGTCGGAAACCTACCGAGCCGAGCCCGGTGACGAAAGACTGACTTCTCGAGTCCGTCTCGTGCGATCGGTTTCCGAACCCGCCGCTCGTACAAGAACATCGACCGGCAATGGCGTGGCCGATAACCTCACTGATCGTGTCCTCTCCAACCCACAGTGGCTGCGAAGTCGCCCCAGACTGCCAAGTCTCCGCAGGCGCTACGGGCCGTCGCGACGGTCGGTCAATCATTTTGTCAATTAGCAGAGCCGCTCGGTCCAATCGGGGCATTCGTACCGCTCTCGGGCCAGGGCTTCCACACGAGATTTCGGCCAAGGAGCCGCGGGCGAATCAGCTCGAAAGGCTCTCGCTACCGACTCGTCGATCGCCGCGCGGCCGACGCCGAGGTTCGCCAGAAACCTCCGATGGTCTCGCCCGTCTCGATACTCCGGCTCGCGGGGAGGATGTCGGAGGAGGGTGCTGACGAGGTCAAGGTCGAGGGAATCAAGCAGCGTGCCGTGATAGAGGATGCCACCCCGTCGCACCCGCAGAGCGTTGCCGGAAACCTTGCGATCACCGTCAGTCTCGCGAACGGCCAGATCACTCGATCCTCGTCGCACGACCGGCCGACCCGTGGCCTGGAGTGCCGTACAGAGTGGATTGAGCATTGCCGCATGAATTCGTTCGATCGCCGGCTGAGGCCCCGCGATCGGGACGACGACCGACCACATCACGCAGCCTGGCCCAAGGACGACCGTGAGCCCTCCACTCGGCCGTCGCACGATCCGAACCCCGAGTCGATTGCACGCGGCTCGATCGACATCCTCGTCAATCCGACTTGACGAACCGACCACGACCGTCGGCTCGATCGCCATCCAGGTGCGGGCCACGGGCATGGTGAGCCGTCCTTCATGGGCCTCATCGAGAAGGGCCTCGTCGAGGGCGAGTTGCTCTTCCACGCGATGAAGATTCGTGACGAGCCAGGCAGACGGTCCATCGAGGAGAGAGGCCGATACTCCCGGCAGGGTGTCGGTGGTTTGACGCACAGGGACTGACTCCTAGACTTTTGGAATAAGGCGGTTGCATCCGCCACGTCTCGATCCGGTGTCCTCGATGGCCGAACCTCATCGCCGCGGTTACTCACCGGATGACGCTTTGCCACCGGTCGAGCCTCCGGGCGCCGGCTTTCTCGTGCAACTGTTTCTGGTGCCGGCCCTCATCGTCGGTATCATCGTTTCGGTGTGGATTGCCTTCCACTGGCTCGCCCAACTCGGCAACGATCCGCAAGCCTACGTCCGGGCGCTCCGGCGCAACACGCAGGGGCGGTGGCAGGCCGCGCTGAACCTGGCCGACGAGATTCGCGGCCCAGCCGGCGAGGCGCTCAAGGCCGATCCGTCGCTGGCCTCCGAGTTGGCATCGATTCTCAATGACGAGGTGAAGAGCGGCCGTCCGGTCGGTACGGGCTATGGGGCTGAACAATCCAGAGCGCTTTGTACCTATCTCTGCCGCGCCCTCGGTGAGTTCAACGTGCCGGAGGCAGCAGGCCCGCTCGTCACGCGGGCTGAGGATACTGCCCATCCTGAGATAGCCGAGGCCGCCGTCGAAGGGCTCGCCGTGCTTGCGACCAATCTCACTGCTGCCGGCCGGTCTTTCACCGATCCTGCCGGTGTCACGGCGGCCGTCATCACCGCCACGCGGTCACCAGAAAGAGAACAACGAAAAAGCGCCGCTTTTGCCCTGGGTGTCGTCGGCGGCAAGGGCGCGCGTGAACGACTTCGCGAGCTCTGCGAAGACGGCGACGACAACGTCCGTTACAACGCAGCCATGGGGCTCGCCCGTCTCGGTGACACCGCCGCCTGGGAAACGCTTTTCGAGATGCTGACTCTTCCGGACGTCATCATCCGCCCTAATGAGCCGCTGTCTCCCGCAGAGCGTTACCGGCGTGCGATGGTCGTGGTCAACGCGCTCAAGGGCGTCGGACTTCTCGTGGATGACACTTTGGAGCCACCGCCGCCCGACGTCGCCGATGCCATTGCCGGCTTGCAAAAGGATCCGGTCGGCGATGTTCGGCAGGGAGCCAAGGCTCTCCTCAGACGGATCGAACGGCTGGGGCCGTCAGTCCGCCGGCCTACCGCCGGTCCACTGGTCGATCCGGTCGAGGCCCCGTAGGATACGTGCCACACGGCCGCCTCGGCAGTCGTTTCACCGTCCACCCTTTTTCCGGAGCCCTCATGGCCGCCACTCCCAAAGAAATCATCGACCTTCTCCTTCAGGCCTACAGCATGGAGCTCGAGACCGTGATGAACTACCTCGCCAACAGCACAAACCTCGATGGTGTGCGGGCCGAGGAGATCAAGAAGTCACTCGCAGCCGACGTGACCGGCGAAATTGGACACGCCCAGCAACTCGCCAACCGGATCAAGCAGCTCGGTGGGCATGTGCCCGGATCGAAGGCCCTTGTTCTCGGCTCACAGATTCAGCCCGTGACCGACACCACCGACGTGGTCGGTGTAATCAAGAGCGTGATCGCCGCCGAAGAGGCTGCCTGTGCCCACTACAAGAAGCTCATCAGGGCCGTTGACGGTGAGGACTACGTGACGCAGGATCTCTGCATCCGGCTTCTTGCCGACGAGGAAGGGCACCTCGTCCAGTTCAAAGGCTTTCTGAAGGAATACGCATCTGCTTGACCGGGCCATGATCCGGCGGCCTCGCGGGTCATCCAATAAAAGCCCTCCTGCGCGAGCAGGAGGGACTGTCTTCACGCGGCGCAGGCCGTCCCTGGCCCTGCTTCGCTTGCCGGGCCTCCGCCCGGAAGTCAACCGGCCATCCAAGGCCTTGCGCGTCATCCAATAAAAGCCCTCCTGCGCGAGCAGGAGGGACTGCGGGTGGCGCTCCGTAGCGTTTGATCTCATGAGCGGGCTTGCCCAACCACCCGCCGTCCCCACGCTTGCGCGAGGGGCTTGTATGTCTGTGGTGCCCCCATGGAAGCTGCGGTCACGACAGATACTCGTCGAGTGCTTCCCTGAGCATTTCGACATCCGCCTCGATGCCTGTGAGCGAGCGAAAATCGATCGCGGCCTGCACGGCACGGATCTCGAGCCCGTCGATGATGCAACAACCGGCAGCCATCGCGGCCCGAGGCGGTGCTGCAGCGGGCGCCACGTCAGCAAAAAAAACATTGGGCCTCAGCTCGCCAAATATGAGCGGAGTGGTGGTGGCGTTGACGACGATCGCGGCCTCTGGCGGCAC
>JBGTKO010000224.1:0-6593 GCA_041744595.1 Pirellulales bacterium | reverse complement strand
CTTGGAGTTGATCCATGAATGCTCGCGACTTTTTTCGCCTCCTTGCCGGTAGCCTTCCGAGCCGGCAGCTCCGCCGCGGCCGGGCACGGCGGCTTGCCCGTGTGCTGCGTCGAGACACGTGCCACCTCGCACCGGAGTCGCTCGAGACGCGTTCGATGCTGTCAGCGACCATCGGATCACTGGCGACTCCAGCGACTGATGGATCGCCAGAGCCCGCGGCAATTGTATCGACGACCACGACGCCGCAGACCTATACGATCACCTGGGCGTGGAACGAGAACCGCACGATCACAAACTTCAATCCGGCCACCGACAAACTCGCGCTCGACTGGTTCCGTGGCAGTGACCTTCGGTTGACCGACGACGCAGGCAGTGCGGTGCTCGCGATCCCCTCGATGCAGCAGTCATACCGCCTTGCGGGTGTGCCACTCAACGCGCTGACACAAGCCAACTTCACCTGTAAGGATCCCTCTGCCACGTCCTTCATCGCAGGCGTGTTGGCTGTGCCGCCGCCTCCAATCACAACGCCGACGCCCACGCCACCCCCTTCGCTGCCACCAGTGTCACAGGCGGGCACTGTCACGTATCAGGTGACGGCGAATTGGGGTTCGGGTTTCAACGGTGACGTGGCTGTGAAGAACACTGGTACGAGTATGCTTGCCAACTGGCGAGTCTCGTTCGACTTCGGCGGTGAGATCTCGAACATCTGGAATGGCGAGATTGTGAGCCGGCAGGGCTCGACCTATACCGTGAAAGGAGCGTCTTGGAATGCCACGGTTGCTCCTGGGGCATCGACGACATTCGGCTTCACAGCAGGGCCGGGCGGCGCCAATGCCGTGCTTCGGAATCTCGTCATCGTGGGCGTGACATCGACGCCTTTGCCGGAGCCCCCGCCACCCACGCCGGTGCCCAATCCTGATCCGACACCGCCACCACACGATCCCATCACACCAACGCCACCGAGCGAGAGTCTCGGGCGCGTCTTTCAGGTCAATCCCGCCGACAATGACATCGTCGGTTTTGATCCGCTCCTGGATCAGTTCGACGTCGGCGATGTGTCTGTCCACAACTTCATCGTGGGCAAATTGGCCACGGGAGAGCTGGCGTTCGTGAATCCCTGGGCGTGGACGCCCGAGTACCAGGTGGTCCAAGGTATCTCCTTCACAGACCTCTCGGTCACGAACTTCGGCATTGTCAACAACGAGCACCTCCGTCAGGACATCGGCGGCGCCCTGTCGTGGGAACTCGGCGTTGGACCGAGAGATCCCGGCACGGTCTACGTTCGGTCTCACGAGTACGGCGTGCATGAGGTTGTGGAAGGCTTCAATCCAGCCACAACCAAGCTTTCGTTTCTGTATTTCGGCACACGGGAGCGGCTGACGGTCACCGACACCGCCGACGGCCTGCTGATTTCCGTGGAACCCTCGAAGCAGAGTGTGCTCTTGGTCGGTGTGGCGAAGGCCGATCTCGTGCCCGGGAACGTCGAGTTTCATCATGACCAGATCATCGAAGACCAGCTTGAAGTGCCGTTTGGGTTCACCGCGGAGCAGGCCACGCTCGTGAGTCGCATGGATTTGCTCACACCCCAGGGGCCACCCGGGCAGGCAACCGATGGCCATCAGACGAGCCCGGGGAGCATGCAGCCTGGGCATCCCGAATATCATCACGATGATCACGACCACGATCATGGCGACCACGATCATGGCGGCATGCCCGCAGACCCACCGGCCGAGAGCGGCTACATCGACATCGCGAGCTTTGGGATGTCCAGCGGCAGTAGCCACACCCATCTCCACGATCTCCACGGTGGCCGCACGCCGATCACAACGGAGGCGCTCGTTGCCTACAACGGTCTCCGCAGTTTTCTCGGCCTAGAATCGGTGGAGTTGGAGACGGTCGGCCAGTGGGCCTTCGACAACCGACTGACCAACAACACCCAAGCCTGGGGCAATGATCTCAAGGGCGTAGGCCTCTGGTACTCGATGCAAGGGGCGAAGGTCGGCTGGATCCGCGATGCGGCTTTCGATCCGCAGATCGTCGCCGATATCCAGCGGACCGCCAGGCTCGGTGACGCCGCTGATGTCTTGGCAATGGTCGAGCAGTTTGGGCATGTCGGGCTCAGGAACTACCTCGCGGCTTCTGGGCTCGAAGAGGCGTTTATCAACACGCTAAAGATGGAGCCGCATTACGCCGGTTGGATGCACGACCGCTGCCACGGATGGCGGGACATCGAGGGGGTGGCGATCGCCCATGATGTGAACCACCTCACCGTGCTCAGCCATGACCAGATGCGGCCGTTCATGAACGACACCTTCAACTGGCCACAGTGGCCAGCCTTGGAGGTCTCGCACGACGGCGTGATTGAATACTTCCAAAGCATTCTGGTCTTGGGCGATCCCGGCGGGAAAAACCTTTAGCTGCTCGGCCGTGGGGTCTGGATTCCATTGAAGTACGGCCACGGAATGAACGTCAGCGTATTGAAGGACAGGACGGTCAACGCCACTTTTGCACCCGTTGGCCCAGCGACGCTTTTCTTCTGAGCACAGCGGTTGGTGTGAGAGGCCGTCTTTTGGTGTGCCGCACGGGCTCGAATGCCCGCGAAATCCCTGCCAAGTCGTCGATTTTCGCGGTCGGCGCAGTCCGCCGTCCCAACGCCCATTTTGCCGCGGTTTTGGAGCGATTGGATGTCGATGACGAGGAGCTCGTCTGGGGAGTCCTGGACGACGTCGCGGTCGTCGTGGACCTGGATGAGCTCGGTCCACTCGGTGGGCGGTCTCCGCGCGGGTGACACCGGCGGCGTATGTTGCCGGGCTGGATGATACGGCCTCCGGGGTGGTCCCGGGGCCGCCGCGTGGTGTGTCTCCGGTCGGGGCTGCGCCCCTCCCTCCGACACACCACGCTGACTCTTGTTCCCCAACTCTCTCATGAGCACTGGTACAGAAACTGGGGATGGGTCAGCGCCATGCCAAGTGACCGATCCGCTCCCTCAAACAGTCGATGTCGTTCAGATTCGTATTCGCCGGTTTCCTGTTCGACTACGATATGGCATCGACGCCCACCCGTGCCCAACCTTTAAACCGGATAGCGATGAGCAACCCGCTCCGCTGGGCACCTGAACGAGGACATCCCTTGTTCGCGGCCTTCAAGACTTCGTCTTCGGTTGGCCGCGTTTCGCCCTCAGCCGCGGAATGGCTGGCGTATCGAGGAGATACTTGCGTGCCGTCTCGTCGCTGACTGGTGCGTATGTGCGGGCAAGCATCGCAATACTGGCGGGCGAGTGTCCAAGAATTTTGGCCACGATCGGCAGAGGGGTGCCGGCGGCGACAAGGCGGGCACCAAGATCACGCCTGAGATCATGGGGGACGAGATCCTTCACATTTGCTGCCTTGCTGAGTTCTTGAAAGGCCCGCTCATATGGCGAGCTCGTCAGCTGCGACCCGTCGTCCCACGCAAAAACGAATCCGTCCGCATCGCCGGTCTTGGTAGCGGCGCGCGGCCCAGCGACGGTCGAGAGCCTCAAGTGCCTCTGGTCGTAAATCGACGCGGTGGTCTGATCGACCCGTCTTCATGTTGTCGGACGGAATTACGATCGCGGCGCCGCTGGCCGAGAATCGACCTTGCTTTCGGTCGGCAAGAACGTGGGACCATTGAAGGCCCAGAAGCGCCCGCTTCCGGAGCCCCGTTTCGTGCTTGAAAAGAAAAAGGCTGCCCCACGGCTCGGCTGATTCGAGGCAAGCCTTTCGAAATCGCTTCCCTTCCGCAACCAGTCGGCAGGCCGCGGTGATCCTCGCCGGTGTAAACCGAAACTCGCGACAGAGTGGGTCGGACAGATCTGGCTCAGCGTCGGCCCGCGAGTTTTTTTCGCCATAGCAAGTCGGTCCCTGCGTCCCTGCTGGGCTATCCGGGCTACCGACCGGGCTCCCTGCCCTCATTCCTGGGCTTCCCCTGGGCTACCCGGAAAAGTGTAACGGCGCAGAAAAGACGGGAAAAACAACGATTTCCAAAGAGAAGGCCGGCGCACGAAAAAGCCCCTGTTTCCAGGGGGGATTTCGTCTTTTTTTCTCGCAAAAACGAGAGCGGAGGGCACGGGAGTCGAACCCGCAACCGATTACTCGGCATCTGATTTCGAGTCAGACCGCTAGCCATTCGCTTACCCTCCGAGAAGGAGCCTATATCCCGAGCCACTCTTACTCAAGGTCATGTGGTGCGAGTCCGGCTACTCGGTTCGTGCCGAACAACCGTCGCGGGACGGATGCGCGGAAGATGCCGACCGCGCCGCGCTCCGCCGCCATGACTCGCTCTCGAGACCGCAGGTGACGATAGACCCCTGTCACGCGGGATTCCGATGCCTTGGCCGGCCGTCGCCCCGCCTGGAGAGTTCTATTCATGGCGAAAGATACCTGGCGGCTCGTTACCCGAGGAGCCGACGGCGAATTGGTCATCCACGACTTTGACTCCTCAGAAGACCTTCTGAAGATCCACCTTCAGGTCGGTATCGACGACTGCTCGACGGACCTCGACCTCCGCGGCGCGCCGGTCTTCCGCGAGTTGATCGGCCCAATGCCCGAAGGACGTACGATCGTGCGTTACGAAACGCCGGACGTATTCGAGGCACTCACGAAGGAATGGGCTGCGCCAAAGCCACCGCGACGACGCCGACGGAAGACGGATGCTCCTGCCGAGACGAAGGCTGCTGATGCCTGACACGATCTTCGGGAAGATTATCCGCGGCGAGGTGTCGGCAAAGGTCGTCCACGATGACGATCGCTGCCTAGCGTTCCATGACGTCGCGGCTCAAGCGCCGGTTCACGTCCTTGTGATCCCCAAGAGGCCGATCGCGTCACTCGCCGAGGTTGTCTCGGATGACGCGGACCTCCTCGGCCATCTCGTCGTCGTGGCCACGCAGCTCGCTCGCTCGCTCAACCTTGCGGACGGGTACCGTCTCGTCGTCAACTGCGGCCGCGACGGCGGGCAGTCAGTAGACCACCTCCATATCCACCTTCTCGGGGGCCGTCGGCTCGGCTGGCCCCCAGGCTGATGCGGTGAGCTTGCCCTGAACGCCCCACGGCGGCAGGCTTGCAGCCATGCCACACACCGCTTCACCTCCCGACGGGATCGCCGTCGTCACAATCGACCGCCTTCCGGCCTGGATGCTGCCGGCCTACGGCGCCGCCTGGGTGGCGATGCCGAATCTCGATGGGCTGGCGGGCCGTGGCCTGGTGCTCGATCGTGTCATCGCCACGAGCGACGATCCGACGGCGATGCTCGCGTCCCTTGGTGCTACCAACCCGGCGGCCTCGAACGGTGCTCGCTGGCCCGTCTTCATGCAAGCCCTCGCGGCGGGCTGGAATACTGCTCTCGTGACCGATGACGATGCCGTCGCCACATCCGCGAATGCATCGATTGATGCGATCCTGGTTCCATCTGTCGAATCGACAGAACCCGCACCAGACGAGTCGGGCACGAATCTCGGCAGACTTTTTGCAGTCGCAGCCGATACCGTCACCGCGGGCCCGCACCAGCTTGTCTGGTGCCATGCATCGAGCCTTGGTATCGCCTGGGACGCTCCTGTCGGCTATCGAGATCGCTACATCGATCCGGAAGACCCACCGCCGCCATCCGGGGCAAGCGTTCCTGAGCTGATGGTCGGCCCCGAGACCGATCCTGATGTGGTTGTCGGGCTCCGGCACGTCTTCGCCGGCCAGTTGACGCTCCTTGATCGCTGCATCGGAAACCTGGTCGAGGCCATTGCCAGACGCCGGGGCCGATGGACCATCCTTATCGCGGGTGTCCGAGGGATGGGGCTCGGTTTGCATGGCGTCGTCGGCTGCGGGCCGCTCCCTCCGTATGGCGAGCTCGTGCATCTGCCGTCCATTCTTGTCGATCATAGAGAGCGAATGGCAGGCCAACGGTATGGAGGTCTGGTCATTCCGGCTGATTTCGGAGCCACGCTCATCGACATGCTTGGCTACCGGCACTCTCCCGTCGCTGATTCGTGTCAGGGCAGAAGTCTCATCGGGCTCCTTGATGACTGGCGGGGCCCCGACCGAAACCGCGTCGTCACTCTCGGAACCCTGGGCACCGCCATTGCCACCCCCGCGTGGAATCTCGTTTTGCCGTCCATTGAAGGGGCCACAGAACCTCGCGGACGACTTTTCGCGAAGCCCGACGACTACTTCGAGGTATGCGACGTCGCCGACCGATGCCCCGCAATTGCCGAGGAGCTTTCCGTACTCGCTGGGGGCGATCCTCAGTTGGCCTGGACCACAAAGCTGTCTTCTGCGGCCGAAAACGGCGTTTGAGAACCCGTCGCCCAAGCCAAATTTCAGCCGGAAACGCGGTTGGCTCGCCCTGGGGTAGGCCGCTACCATCCGCCCCCCGGCGCCCGCTCCGCGCCCGCCCCGAACAAGGTCGTCCGCGGCCTGTCCTGCAATCCATGCCACCACGGACGTGTCGTTGTCGCATCGCACTGGTCATCGCCGCTGTCTTCGCGGCGGTGGTGGCCATGACTTCCGCATCGGCGACGGAAAAGGCACGGCCCGTCAGCGTTCGCATCCGGTGGGGCGGCGGAACACCCCAGGCCTGGAGCGGTC
>JBGTKO010000223.1:0-4208 GCA_041744595.1 Pirellulales bacterium | reverse complement strand
GCGAACGAAGCCGCGGCCGCTGAAGTTCCTGCCGTGAATCATTGGGTCAACTCACCGGCCCGTAGCGTCGCCAGCGTGCTCCCGGATTCCCATCGGGGCTGCCAACTTGCCGCCGAGCATTTGTTGGCCCGCGGGTTTCGTCGCTTCGGTTACGTCGGCTCCTCCGGCGATCGCTCTCGCAAGCTCCATCTTGCCGGTTTCGAACCGCCGATCACCGCCCGCGGATTGACGGTGTCAAAATTTGACGCGCCGCTGCGTTGTGAAGCCAACGCCAAAGTTTTTGCAGCGTTCTACAACCACTTGAAGCAGTGGGTGGCGCGGCTGATCCCTCCGGTAGCGCTGCTCGTGGCGCTCGAGGATATCGCTCTCTACATCGTCCAAACGTGCCACGAGTTGAACCTGCGAATTCCCCACGACGTGGGCATGATGACCTGTCGGGAGAATCCCACGATTTGCTTGCAGACCACCCCCACGCTCTCATCGATCGAAGACGACAACGTGCGGATCGGTTTTTTGGCAGCGGAACGACTCGACCATCTCATGCTCGGCCAGATGGAAGGGCCGACGGAGCCGATCTGGGTGGAACCGAAAGCCATCCGCGTGCGCGGTTCCACCGACGCCTTTGTTTCCGAGGATCCCTTGGTCTCCAGTGCCACGCGCTACATTGCCCAACACGCCAACCAGGCAATTACCGTTGAAGATGTCGCCAATGCGGTGGACGCATCTCCTCGGACGCTGCAACTACGCTTTGCCCGGCATGTGGGCCGTCCGGTCTACAGCGAAATCAATCGCATGCGCCTTGAAACCGTCAAGCGAATCTTGATCGATTCCAACATTCCTCTCGAAGAGGTTGCACGTACGAACGGATTCACGGATGTGAGCCATTTGGTGAAAAACTTCCGCAAGACAACGGGCACCACTCCGGGCGAGTTTCGAAAAAACCATCGTGCCAGCAAGTAGCTCGCAAACCGGGCCACGATGGATACCGGTCGCACCGTTTGCCGGGTGCCTGGCTTTTCGGGCCCCACCGAGGCCAGGCACCCGAAAGGGCGGATACGACGGGGGGGGGGTGATCTGGGATCGGCCAAAATGGGCCACCAGGAATATGCCAGAAGTTTCCGATCACAAAACGGAATTTTCTGGCGATTTCGGCTATCATTCCAGTCGTAGGGGAATCTCTCGAGTTCGTTTGGTTTTTGAGCCTCGTGCTTTGCCGGGTTGGTTGACCGCGTCGGTTTGGCTTCGTTTCAGCGAAAGGTGGATCCCATGAACGTTCGTTTTCGCTCGTTTGCTTGGTGTGTTGTCGCGGCGATGGCTGCGGTCGTGGCGATGCCCCCGGCGCATGCCCAAAACTATTGGGACACCAACGGCAATGTCGCCGGCCTTGGCGATACGGCGGGTACGTGGGGAGCGGCTGCCAGTCCAGGCTGGGGCGCCATGAACGGTGCGAACAGCCGAGTTGTTCTCAATGGAACGCAAAACACTGCCAATACCGTGATCGGGGCTGGCGGTACGGTCTACTTCGGAACCGTCAATCTGGGTCTAGGATCGACGGCTTCCACGATCGGAATCACCGGAGGAGGCGTGCAAGCCAACAGGATCGTCTTTGGTGCTGGGCAAGGCGCCCAGGGTGTGACGCTCAGCGGCGGTGGCGGTGCCATCACGCTGTCGAATGCTGGTGCCAGCATCGTCGCGAACAACACGGGCACGAACACGGTCGGTGCGGTTCTCAATGGAACGACCGGCCTGCTCTATGGCGGATCGGGAACCACGGTGCTCACGGGGGCGAATGGGTTCACGGGTGGCTTGACTGTGACTGGCGGCGGCACGTTGCAGGTGGGCAACGGCACTTCCGGAAGCCTGGCCTCGCAGGCGCTGACATTCAATAACGGCGGTGGTGTTTTCAATGTCCAATCGGCAGACGCTGGCAGCACGCAGGCACTGGGAGCGCTCACGTTCAGCACGACAGGCATCGGTGACGGCACGGTGCAGTCCACCTACGGCACCTCGGGCAACGCCGAGGTGTCCTTCAGCAGCCTGGGAGCTCGCGGAACTGGGGCGACCGGCAACTTCCTGGTCTCCGGCGGTACCAACGGCACCACAAACAGAATCGTCCTGACCGGAGCCTCAACGGGATTTCTCGACAAAGGGCTTTTCTTTGGCGGCAGCAGCTATGCCGCGTATGACGCGACTGGCTTTGTCCGCGGGCTGATCTATGGCACCGATGCGAGTACCGCGCCAACCAACACCATCACCGCCAGTAACCACGTGCAACTGACGTCATCTCCCGCCGCCCGCCCCGGGGATACGCTTTTGTCACTCAATCTGTCTGGCGGTGGTGTGGATTACACGATGGACTCTGGCTCCCTTACGGTGCCGGCCATCCTGAAATCTGGCGGTGGTGCCGTGAGCACGATCAGCGGTGGCACGAGCGTGACGACTGCCGGCAATGCTGAGCTCGTGATCCGCACCGACACCTCGTCCGATCTTCTCGCCATTACTACAGCGGTCACTGGGTTTAGCGGCGGACTCACCAAGACCGGCGCCGGCACGCTCACTCTCTCTGGTAGCAACGGCTACACCGGCGCCACGAGAATCAACGCCGGCACCTTGGTCGTCAGCGGCGGGTCTGCCATCGCCGACAACCAAGGGGTGATCTTCGCGAATGCCCCCGAGGCGACGCTCCAACTCAATAGCAGCGAAACGATCTTGAACGTCACCGGTGGCGGTCTCTCAGGCGGCAACGTGAATGTGCAGGGCAACACGCTGACGTTGTCCAGCAACGCTGGCTACACCTTCGGTGGCACATTCTCGGGCACCGCCGGAGGTGGCGTCATCAAGCAAGGGGCCGGCACACTCATCCTTCCCCTTCAAAACACCTTTGCAGGTACCGTCACGCTTGAAGGCGGCGCAGTCGAGTTTCAGTATGGCAACGATGGCACGGGCACGCTCATTCCGCTGAGCTCCGGCGGTGCCTTCAATATGGCCAACGGCACGACCCTCCGGTTTAGCCCGCAGATCAATCTGCCAATAGGGACATTCGGGGCTCAGCTTCAGGCCGCCAACGGCGGGTCGCCGCCGTATCCCTACGGCTGGGTCTTTGCCAATGACATCAACATCACCGACGGCACTGCGAGCTTCCGGGTCACTGGCAATGAAAACACGATTCGATTCACCGGCAATGTGACCGGCGGCAACAGCGGCAGCCAAACCCTCGCGATCTTTTCCGGTGGCCTTGCAGTTGGCAGCGGGGACCGGCAGGCAAACACCTTCGCCGGAACGATCCAGGACGGCAGCGGCGGCACCCTCGGCGTGAACGTCGATTTCTTCGGTGCTTCAGGCACCGCTCAAGCCGCATTCGTGAATCTCAGTGGCCAAAACACCTTCACAGGCCCTCTCGTCGTGACAAACTCTAAGGGGCTCGTGACCTCACCGACCACAGGCGGCTATGTGGGTATCGGCGGAGAAATGTATGCCAATACTTCAACCTTCGTCACTGGCAACGGGTCCCTCGGCGGCGGCAATTACTCCAACACGATCTCCCTCGCCACCGGCACGACTCTCGTCTACCTCAGCACGGCCAACCAAACCTTGGGCGGCGTCATTTCCGGCGACGGGTCTGTGCGGCAGGAGGGCTCCGGAATCCTGACGTTCACTGCCGACAACACCTACACGGGCACGACGACCGTGAACGCCGGCACGCTTCTTGTGAGTGGTAACCAGACCCTTTCGACGGGCGCCGTCACCGTTGGGGCGGCGGGCACCATTGGTGGTATCGGCATCGTTGGCGGTGCCACTACCCTCAATGGCATCCTGAGCCCGGGAACGAGTCCCGGGACGTTGACCTTTGAGTCTGACCTCACGGTCAACAACGGCTCGACGTATGTCTTTGAAGGGGGCGACCTCACCGATGTCAATGGCATGCTCGACCTTAATGACGACTGGACGCTGGAGCTCGGCGCGGGATTCCAAGACGGCGGGTCGGTGACGATCTTCAACTACGGAACCTTGGCAGGAACACCCGACCTGTTCCCGACGTTCGATATCACGAACCTTGGCTTCACACCGTCTGGCATGCTTTCGCTTACCGACACGGGCACAGGCCAAATCGTTCTCAACGGTATCTCGATCGTGCCCGAGCCGAGCACCTTGATGATCCTCGGGGCCGGTGCAGTACTGATCGGGCTTCGCGTCGCTCGACGTCGGTC
>JBGTKO010000222.1:0-4834 GCA_041744595.1 Pirellulales bacterium | reverse complement strand
GTGTCAACGCGATCGCCCCGAAGACATCCGGGCCCGGCATGGAGCCGAGACTGCAAGAGCTGCCGCGGGCGGGACTCCGGCTCTCCCGCGGCACGACGACGGTCACTATGTGGGGCATCGGCGAGACCGCCATGGTGACCTACCAGGGCTCGACGAACACTGTCGCTGTCACAAACTACACGACCCCGACGGGCGACTGGAACATCGCGACGGCGAGCCTCAATGTGCTATTCGGCAACATCGGCGGCACGCAGACGCTCGTAGACGTCGGACCGAAAGAGTACGGCCGCCTTGCTTCGTTTACTGGGATGTGGACAAAAGGCTCGACGGCATCGGTCACACTCATTCACTCGAACGTCGGCGGGGCTGGCGGCACGTTCGCGGCGTCGAACTACATCGCCACCGTATCCACGACCTCAACAGGGACGGCCGTTCTAGTTCGCGTCGGAACGTCGTGGACGCTGTCTGCGTTTGAGTGCGATACATGAGTGCGGGCTACCTTTTTGGCCGGCGGTCGTGCCACTGTGTGACAATCCCGTGCGAGGGGTGCGCTGACGCGTTGTGCTGCCGTCACATGACCGTGACGCTCACCGATGCTGGGCTGTGCGACAGGACCGACACGTTTGAATTCCCGATGGACGCACTAACGAATCTTTTATCGGCTGTGTGCGGCCCATACGGCCCGGAAGGAGAAGATGGATGGTTGATCGCCTATGACATCTGCGACGGCTCGCTGTGCGGATTGAACGGCTACTGGGAGGCGTTTATTCCGCTGATCGATGACGGTGCGGGGCACTGCTGCCCAGAGGTCGGAGCCATCAATTGGGTGTGCGTCCGTGAAGGCGGATGCGGCGGGATGACGCTCACCGGAGAAGTGTTCGCTGGCCCGCTCGACTGGGAGAATACCGACTGCGACTACTGCGAATACTGTTCTTCGCTTTCCGAAGAGGAGCTGGAAACGGACTCGGAATGCACCGAGTTCGTGGCAGCGAAGGCCGTGTGCCTGGAGCATCCATGCCAGGAAGGGTGCCCCGACATGCGGTATCTCGTGGGCTGCGAGGGCATCCCCGAATGCACTCCGTGCGAGTTCTGCCGTGAGTTCCCGGGAGATCCGTTCTGCGATGGCTTCGCCGCTCTCCTCGCCGAATGCGAAACAGACCCGTGCAGCGAGGCGTGCAACGATCTCTTCTTTGGATGGGGTTGCGACGACCTTCCACCATGCGTGCCATGACATCAATACCTATTTTCACTGCGACATTTGACCGGACTGACGTGGCCCGGATCTGGCGAGCTGCCATACGCGCAACCCTTACTACGCCGAACACGGTCACGATTTTCCACAATGCCGATGCCCCAGGGACTGACGCACAGGAGGTGCCGTGGAGCGATGCCGGAATTGATCCGCGAGCCCGACCGCAATTCCAGGCGGTATTCAAATCGCTACCGAAAGCTGGTCCGCGAATGTTCATTGAGGAGGACATCATCCCGGTGCGCCCGTGGGCGGCAGAGCAATATCTCGGAATGCCTGCGGTCCTTGAGGGGCCGCAGGGACACCCGTGGTGGGGCTTCACTGGTATTGCGGCCGGCCCGCCGCGTCCGCTTATGTACTCCAAATACAGCCTCATTCCACAAAGAATCGTAAGCGATGGCGGTTGCCCCGACTGGCTGCCAAAAGAACTGTGCCAGCCCGCGATCGAAGCAAACGCGAAAATTACCGGCGATCACTTCTTGCACGTCGACAAGTTCTCGTCGCGGCACGGCCCGAATCCGGCGAAGGAGCGATTGATCCTGGCACTCGCGGAGTGGGTGTCACGACAAAAGCCGGCGAGCGAGTCCGCCGCTGGCCCCAGTTTCGCCCGTCGCGCCGTTAACTTCACGAAAGCCGCGGGCCGTCACATCGCGAACCGTGGCCGACAATGCACCGACGAGGAGATCGCCGCACGTTACGCGAAGTGCGAAGCCTGCCCGGGAGAATGGCGGGTGGGCGATACATGCACGCATCCGAAGTGCGGCTGCGGAATCTCGCCAAAGCGGGCACTCGTGAGCAAGCTGTCGTGGGCTTCCGAATCCTGCCCGATCGGCGAATGGCAGGCCATTTCTGCTGTTGACACATAGAAAACGGACCACAGAATCATGGCGCTCTCGATCGTTCGGAAGACAAGAGCCCATGTTGGCGAATACTGGTGGACCATTGAGTATGTGCGAGGACTTCACAAGAAGTACTGGGCCTATTGCCTGTGGCCCAAGAGGATCATCAGGATCCGAGAAGAGGCGGCCGGCGTCGACCGCCTCGACACGATCGTTCACGAGCTCACGCACAGCAGGTTCCCGGATCTAAGCGAGGACGCGGTGACCGACTTCGCGTCCACCGTGGCCGCGATCCTTCACCACGACGGGTTCAGGCGAGAAGCAGACGAGGACGACTGATGGCGAAGAAAAGTGTCGACCTAGCGGACGAGATCATGGCAATGATCCCACCGTCCATGCGGAGCAGACCGTGGTGGGTGCTCGTCCCACAACAGCACCTGCCAACCCTCAAGGTAATAGCCGACGGGTGGTTCGCGGGGAAGTACGGAACCAGCAGGAAGCGGGCAGCCGATGCCATCTCGGCATGGCTCAAGTTCAAGAAGATATCAACCATTGGCCACCAGGGGGTAATAAAATGGCTCGACCAACTGACCCCGTGAGCGAGATCGCAGTTGCCGCTGCCGCCAAGGGCAAAGGGCTGACGATCGAGGAGGTCACGAAGACCGAGACCGACAGCGGCGTCGAAGCCCGCAGCGTCTCCTCGAAGATCCGCACCGTCGAGGACCTCCTGCGGCACATCGGTGCCGACATGGAACGATTCGAAGTAGCACAGAGTGAGGGGACGACGTGGGAGGGGCTGACCGCTGACAAAGACACCGGCAAGCCCATCATCGCGCAGCTTCATCGCGTCTATGTGAAGCTGCGGCCGAAGAAGGGGCCAGGCGTCGCCGAGGCCGTCGCGGCCATGATCGAAGGGGCCAAGAAGGACCTTCGGCGGCCTGCGTCTAAACGGCCGGTCATTCGCCGCAAGACTGGCCCGCTCCAGCTGATCAACGTCGCGGACGTTCATATTGGCAAGTATGCATGGCACGAGGGCACGGGCCACGGCGACTACAGCATCGAGATCGCGGTTCAGCGTCTAAACGACGCCACGGAGCGACTGATCGAGGCAGGAGCCAGGCACAGGCCGAGCGAGATCATCGTGGCGTACCTGGGCGACCTGTTCCATTGCGACAACCCCTCGCTCATGACGACGGGGGGGACGCCGCTGGCCGGCAGCACGGACGGGCGACTACAGAAGATGATCGAGGAGGGGAGTAACGCACTCCTCTCCGTGACGCACCGGGCCGCGGACGTGGCCAAGACGAAGACGATCGTGGTCGACGGCAACCACGACACGACGCTCACGTTCGCCTATCAGCGGATCATGGCTGAGCGATTCAGGAAGGACAAGCGGGTCGAATGCCTCGTGGCTTACACGAGTCGCCAATACTCGTCGTTTGGCAGGAACCTCCTGGGGTTCGCTCACGGGCACAAAGCAAAAAGGAAGCTCCCGCAACTGATGGCGCTGGAGCGCCCGCGAGAGTGGGCATCGTGCCCCTACCGAGAGTGGCACACTGGGCACCTTCACAACCAGTCGGCCGAGTGGAGTCGCCCGATTGAGACAATTGACGGTGTCCTTGTTAGAATCGCCCCCTCGCTTAGTACGCCCGACGACTACCACGCTGTCAACGGCTGGGTCGGGCAGCGAGAGGCCATGGAGTCATTCATTTACAGCCCAGACGGAGGCCTCGAGGCCATGTACGTCGCCGGGCCAGCCATCGGAGGGATCCAGTGAAGAGAATTTACATCGCGGGCGGCATGACCGGCCACAAATTGTTCCAATTTCCAGCTTTCGACCATGCCCGGGACCATCTCTCGCGAGAAGGCCACGACGTGGTCTCGCCGGCCGACCTCGACCGCGAGGCTGGCTTTGACCCGGCCGCGCTGCCAGAGAACTACGACTGGAACGACCTCTCGTCGTGCGGCTTCTCGCTCGCAGACGCGATCGACCGCGACCTGGCGGCGATCAAGACGTGCCAGGCGATCTACATGCTCCGAGGCTGGGAGAAGTCGAAGGGGGCTCTCGCTGAGAAGGCCCTCGCGGAGTGGATGGGCCTCGAGGTGATGTACCAGCGCCCGCGGCTCATCGGGCTCGCGGGCAAAGCAGGCTCGGGCAAGGACACCGCGGCTGCGATGCTCGACGGCGAGCGTTTTGGGTTTGCGGACCCGCTATACAAAGCCATCGCAGAGATGTTCGGTCTTGATGTCGAGTGGATGAAGGACCGGGCAAACAAAGACACGGTGATCGAATGGATTGGGAAGTCTCCGAGACAGCTGCTCCAGACGCTCGGGACAGAGTGGGGCAGGGGATGTATTCACCGAGACATCTGGGTGAAAATCGGCCTCCGCAAAGCCGAGAGTATCCTCTGGGCTGGCAAGAATTCAATCATCACCGACGTTCGCTTTGACAATGAGGTCCACGCCATCCGCGACGCCGGCGGCGAGGTGTGGCGAATTGAGCGAGAGGGCATCGCCGAGGTGGCGAAGCACGAGAGCGAGTATGGCCTGCCCGACTTCCTGATCTCGAGGACGATCTTCAATAACGGCACCATCGACGAGCTTCGGGCCGCGGTTCTGGCGGCCTGCGGCTCCTCTCCTGGGTAGGGTCGGTTGTACCGTCCGGACTGCCGCATCGCGGCCAGGCCGGACGGTACCATGAACCTTGCCACGAGCGGCAAAGGAGTTGCCCGCACAGCGCAGGAGG
>JBGTKO010000221.1:0-3035 GCA_041744595.1 Pirellulales bacterium | reverse complement strand
CCGCCTGACCCCGTCCCGACGGCCACGGTCGAGTGATTTTCAACCCAATCGTTTCGGGGGTACACTCGCGGGTCTGCCTGTCCCGCACCTCAAGTAAGACACTCCCAGGAGCAGCATCCATGGCGGCCACCCAGACCCCCTCTCTGAAAACGTCGCGGCGAACATTTCTCGGTACGTCGGCCGCGGTGGGGGCTGCGGCCAGCGGCGTGCCTTACTTCGCGTGGAGCCAGCCGGCATTTGCCAATCGCTCGGCCAATGACAGGCCGGTGATCGGCTGCATCGGTGTCGGGAGCATGGGCACGGGTGACGCCAATCAACACGCGGGCTTCGGTGACATTGTCGCGGTGTGCGATGTCGATTCACGTCGGACTGAAAAGGCTCGGGAGAGCGACAAGATCGGCAAGGGCAAGGCCGATATGTATGGCGACTACCGCAAGGTTCTCGAGCGGCCCGACATTGATGTCGTGAGCATCGTCACGACGGACCACTGGCATGTGAAGATCGCGATCGAGGCCCTTCAGGCGGGCAAGCATGTGTTCTGCCAGAAACCCCTCTCGCTCACGCTTGAAGAAAACAAGCTTGCGAGGGCTGCCGCCGAAAAGTTTCCGAAGCAGGTTTTTTTCATCGGCACGCAGCAGCGGAGCGACCGAGGCAGGTTTCTCAGAGCCGTCAACATGGTCCACAAGGGGCTGCTCGGCCCGATCCAAAAGGTGACGGTCGGCATCAACGGCAGCCCCACGGGTGGCCCGTTTCCGATTGCCGAGCCGCCGAAGGAGCTCGACTGGGAAATGTGGCTCGGTCAGGCGGCTGATGTGCCATACCGCGAGAAGCGGTGCCACTACGAGTTCCGCTGGTGGTACGAATACTCCGGTGGCAAATTCACCGACTGGGGTGCGCATCATGTCGATATCGCACAGTGGGCGCTGAAGGAAGACGCTCTCGGCCACGGGCCCACCAAGATCGACGGCACCGATGCCAAGCACCCCGTGCCGTTCAAGGACGGCTACCCTGAAATAGACGACTGTTACAACACGTCGAACGACTTCGCGGTGAACTGCACATTCCCGAGTGGTGTGGAGATGGTCGTCACGAGCCGCGGCGACAATGGCATTCTCTTTGAAGGTGAGAAAGCCAAGCTCTTCGTCAATCGTGGCAAGATCACGGGCAAGCCGATCGACGAGAAATGGGACGAGGACAAGTACACCGACGAAGACGTCGTTGCCCTCTACAAGGGCAAGCCCTTCGAGGGACACAAGCAGAATTTCTACCGGTGCATCCGCGAGGGTGGCCTGCCGGTGTCGGACGTGTTCAGCCATGTGATCGCGATGAACACCTGCCACCTCACGGCGATCGCAGCCCGGCTCGGCCGAGAGATCACGTGGGACCCAGCCACGGAAACCATCACCGGCGACGATCAGGCCGCAGCCTTCATGGCCCGCACGCCCCGCGCCGGGTACGAGATCCCGCGGGTGTAACCGGCGAACGGGACGCGCGGCGAGTCCGGTGTGGAATCATCACGAGCCGAAGATCGCGAGGGACTGTTCTCGGCGATCGTAGGAGACGGCACGCCGCTCTTGGCACTGACCGGTTTCCTGCTCGTGCTTGCTGGCTTGTTCGCGTTCTTCCTCGGCGCGACCAAGCAGTTTCTTCCGCATGATGTCGCCTACCTCGGGATGACGCCCGAGGATCTGTGTGCGATCAATGAGTGCCGGATCGTCCACTTCATGATCCATGATCGCGTCTCGTTCGGCGGGTCGCTCGTCGCCATCGGCACGCTTTACCTGTGGTTGGCGCTTTTCCCTCTTCGCCAGGGCAAGCCGTGGGCCTGGTGGCTCTTTGTCGTCAGCGGCGGGCTCGGCTTCGCGAGCTTTCTGCTCTATCTCGGGTATGGCTATCTCGACACATGGCACGGAGTGGCCACGCTTGGATTGCTCCCCATCTACGGGCTTGGCATGGCACGGTCGTGGTCGCATCTGGCGAGGCCCTCGGGGCCGCGAGCCCTCTTGCAGCCAGGGACACCTGTTGATTTCCGCACGGTTGCCGGGCTCGGCCGAGCGCTCTTACTGGTGACGGCCGCGTGCATCGCCGCCGGGGGATTCGTGATCATGCTCGTCGGCACAACGACCGTCTTTGTTCCGCAGGACCTGGCATACATGAACTTCACGGTCGATGATCTGCGGGCCGTAAGCCCCAAGCTGATTCCGCTCATCGCCCACGATCGTGCCGGCTTCGGCGGCGGCGTCTTTTGTTGTGGCGTGACACTGTTTTTTTGCCTGTGGTGCAGCCCGCTCACTCATAGCCTCTGGCAGGCCGCGGTACTCACCGGAGTGAGTGGCTTCGGCACGGCCGTGTTCGTTCATCTGCCGATTGGCTACACCGATGCAGTCCATCTGGCCCCGGCCGTCGCCGGCATGGTCATGATGTTCGTGGGGCTTGCCCTGACGGTCCCGCGCAGAATGTGATCGCTCTCACCCCCGCGCGGTCAAGATACGGGTCGAGCACCGTCGCCAGCCGGGGCCAGTTGTGGTGCGGCACGTTCGGGTACAAGTGATGTTCGAGATGATAGAGATGCTGTCCGAACGCGACCGCTGCGACTCGGCCGCGAAATCGCCGCGTCTGCCGGAGCTCGTCGTGGCCCGCAGGATCGTGTGGCAGGTATGCCGTCACGAGCGGAAAGGTCCAGCTTCCCACGACGACCAGGGAAACGTAGATGATCGGTAGGCATGTGAACGGCGCGACCGCCACGGTCATGATCGCAAGAACGAGGCATGTGATGCCTTCAAGCACGATAAGCGTACGGAAACGGGGTGCATTCGTGAGCGCCCATCGCCAGATACGGAACTGGTGAAGAGGTCCAGCAAGAAGTGCCTGCAAAGCAGTGCCGTGAGCTGCGGCTCCTTCGACATCATCGTGATGAGGAAACCGACGATGGTGGTGAAGGTGCGCGGCCAGGTATGCGTGCCCGCTACGGAGGCCCAGAAGCTCGATCGCGGAGAGAAGCACCCGGTCGAGTCGCCGGGGCAGCCCAAGGGTGC
>JBGTKO010000220.1:0-5633 GCA_041744595.1 Pirellulales bacterium | reverse complement strand
CTGCCGCCAGTCCCACTTGGGAGCGATGACACCAATGCCGATCAGCGCCATCAGCGAGAACATGAGTGCCCAAAACCACCCGCTGTCTGTCAGCGTGTGCCGCGGCGCGGACAATCCATCCATGTTTTTTCGCATGTCAACTTGTCAAAAATCAGATCAGCGGTACAGTGAAGGTATGCGACTGCAGACAAATCAGCTAGACGCGAACGATGCCCGCTCGAGCGATGCGGCCGTTGTAGACCTCTTGCGGAAGCATAACGCCCTGGAAATCGGCGAGTTGGCCGAGGCCCTCGAGGTCACGGCCACGGCCGTCCGGCAGCGGCTCGAACGGCTCATGAAAGCCGGTTTTGTCGAGCGTTCAACGGTTTCGCGGCCTCGTGGTCGCCCCGCCCACGCCTATCGACTGACAGCCGATGGCCGGAAACTGGGTGGCAATAATTTCCGTGATCTTGCGATGGTTCTTTGGCGGGAAATCCGCGGCGTCCGAGATCCGGCGATTCGGTCGGGGCTTTTGAAGCGAATTGGTGGAGCTCTCGCGGGCGTCTACCGCGACCAGATCACCGGCCAAACCACTGCTGAACGCCTCGAAAGCATGGCAGAGCTCCTCCAGGAGCGGAATATCTGCTGCTCCGTCGAGCGGGCCTGCGGTGAGGCGAGCCTTCCGGTTCTGACAAGCCATGCCTGCCCCTACCCAGATCTTGCCGAGGAAGATCGCGGTGTCTGCGCGGCCGAGCGACTCATGCTCCAAGACCTTCTGGAAACCGACGTCCGCCTCGCGGAATGCCGCCTGGACGGTGGCCAGACATGTCGGTTTGTGGTCGGTGAGCGGGCCGACGCTGAAGCAGACATCGGTACTTGCACCGCTGGCGGTTAACGCGTTGAATGCCTTCCGGATCAGTTGGTAAACCCCAAAAACGACACACAAAACAACGGAGTCTCAAGCCATGACAGTGACCACCCTGAAACCGCCGACGGTGCCCCAGACAGGGGGTCGCCCATGGATCGAGGGTCGGTTTGAAGAAAACCTCGTCCTCACGACGGTCGAGCAGGCGATCAATTGGGCCCGTCAGTCGAGCATCTGGCCGATGACCTTTGGCCTCGCGTGCTGTGCGATCGAGATGATGGCTGCGGGCGCGAGCCGTTATGACCTCGACCGTTTTGGCGCCGGCGCGTTCCGTGCCACGCCGCGGCAGGCTGACCTCATGGTGGTGGCCGGCACCGTTACCTACAAAATGGCGAGCCGTGTTCGCCGCCTCTACAACCTCATGCCCGATCCGAAATATGTGATCGCGATGGGCGCCTGCACGACCGGTGGCGGTCCGTACTTCAAGTGGGGCTACCACGTCGTGAAGGGTGTCGATCTCGTCGTGCCTGTGGACGTCTACGTTCCCGGCTGCCCGCCGCGTCCGGAAAGCCTGCTCGAAGGTCTCATGCGAATCCAAGACAAGATCCTTGGGCAGCGGATCGCGAAGCGGAAAGACGGGCCGGGCAAGATGGATGACGAACTGCCCGTGCCGCACCACTCGGGCTACGTCTCGTCCGCCGTCGCGAGCGACGAGATCGTCTTTGACCACCAGAAAATCACAGGCTGAAAAGCAGCTCACTATCTCTCGAAAGGCCATGCGTTGATGAGTCAGGCTCAAGACACAATCGTGATCAAGGATCTCCATGTCGCCGTGGGGGGCACCGAGATTCTTTGTGGTGTCGATCTCGAAATCGGCCGCGGCGAGATCCACGCGCTCATGGGCCCCAACGGTTCCGGCAAGAGCACACTCGGCTACGCGATCATGGGCCACCCGAGCTATGAGGTCACGGCTGGCACCATCGAGCTGGTCGATGCTGATGGCACGCGGCATGACATCCTTGCGATGGAACCCGATGAGCGGGCTCGTCTTGGAATCTTCCTTGCGTTTCAGCGGCCGATGGCGATTCCCGGCGTGCGGATGGCTGAGTTCCTCCGCCACGCGGTCACGAACGTTCGAAACCCTGACCGCAAGGAAGGGGAAGAGCTCATGCCGATGAAGGAATTTCGAAGTGAGCTCAAGGCCAAGATGGCCGAGCTTTCGATGGACCCAGAGTTTGCCCGTCGGTATGTCAACGACGGCTTCTCAGGTGGTGAGATGAAGCGGGCCGAGATTCTCCAGCTCGCGATGCTCCAGCCCCGATTTGCCATCCTCGACGAGACCGACAGCGGCCTCGACGCCGACGCGGTCCGGCTCGCGAGCGAGAGCATCGCCCGAATCGGCGGTGCCCAAATGGGCATTCTCATTATCACCCACCACGAGCAACTGCTCGAGCACAACGTGCCGCTCAAGACGCACGTCATGCTCGGCGGAAGAATCGTGGAATCTGGCGGGCCGGAGCTCGCTGCTGAACTCCACAAGCGGGGCTATGAACGAATCCGTGCGGCCTACCCTGAGGCGGCAGCAGTCGAGCAGGCGATGGTCGAGGCAAAGACCGAAGCCGTCCCGGCCTGACCGTCAAAACAACACACGACGAAGAGGAGAATGCCATGGCGATCGGACTCGAAGACACCACGACAGCAACGCTCGGTGAGATCAACAAGTACGACTTCCACACCGATTCCCCCGCAGTCTTCAAGGCTCGCAAGGGCATCGACGCCGAGATCGTGGCCCAGATCTCGGAGATGAAGGGCGAACCCGGCTGGATGCGGGATTTTCGGTTGGAGTCGCTCGCGATCTTCGAGAGCAAGCCGATGCCGAAGTGGGGCGGCAACGTCGGTATCGACTTCCAAGACATCTACTACTACCTCAAGCCCACCGAACATCAGGGCAAGACCTGGGAGGAAGTGCCCGACGCCATCAAAAAGACATTTGATCGGCTGGGCATCCCCGAGGCTGAACGGAAGTACCTTTCGGGCGTGAAGGCGCAGTTCGAGAGCGAGGTTGTCTACGGCTCGCTGCAAGAGGATCTCTCGAAGAAGGGCGTCCTCTTCACCGACACCGACACGGCCCTTCGCGAGCACACCGATCTCTTTCGCGAATATTTCGGCACCATCATTCCGCCGACCGACAACAAGTTCGCCGCTCTCAACTCGGCCGTCTGGTCAGGAGGCTCGTTCATCTACGTGCCGAAGGGCGTGAAAATCGAGTTTCCGCTCCAGGCCTACTTCCGGATCAACGCCGAGAACATGGGGCAGTTTGAGCGAACGCTCATCATCGTCGATGAGGGTGCCCAGGTGCACTACGTCGAGGGCTGCACGGCTCCGATGTACTCGTCTGAAAGCCTCCACTCAGCCGTCGTTGAGATCGTCGTCAAGAAGCATGGCCGCTGCCGCTACACGACGATCCAGAACTGGGCCAACAATATCTACAACCTCGTCACGAAGCGGGCGATGGCCTACGAGGGTGCCCTCATGGAGTGGATCGATGGCAACCTCGGTAGCCACCTGACGATGAAATATCCGGCCGTCTATTTGATGGAGCCGGGGGCTCGTGGCGAGATCCTTTCGATCGCATTTGCCTCGGCCGGCCAGCATCAGGATGCCGGCGCCAAAATCGTTCACGCCGCGCCAAACACCAGCGGCCGAATCGTCTCAAAGAGCATTTCCAAGAACGGTGGGCGTGCGAGTTACCGCGGTCTCGTGAAGGTCGAGCCGGGGGCAAAAGGGAGCCGCTCCAGCGTTGTGTGCGACGCGCTCATCCTTGATGACCGAAGCCGCAGCGACACCTATCCCTACATCGAGATTGAAGAACAGGATGTCTCGATTGGCCATGAGGCCAGCGTCTCGAAGATCGGCGAGGAGCAGCTCTTTTATCTGATGAGCCGCGGCCTCACCGAGGCCGAGGCCAGCGCCATGATCGTGGGGGGCTTTATCGAGCCGCTCGTCAGGGAGCTGCCGATGGAGTACGCCGTTGAAATGAACAAGTTGATCCAGTTGCAGATGGAGGGCTCGGTCGGCTGACGCCCAGCCCGCGCCCGCCCCGGAGCCCACGATGCCCACCGCTATTGCCACGCCCTCCGCCACCACCCAAAACCGCTTCGATCGGGCCGGCCTCGATGTGCTCATCGCGGCACAGCCTGCCCCAGCCTTGCTGACCGACCGTCGGCGCGAAGCGTTTGCGGCCCTCGAATCGCTCGCTCTTCCCGATCGTAAGAGCGAGCATTGGATGCGGACCGATATTCGGCTCTTCAAGCCAAACGCTTGGGGACTGTCGCCCCAGCCTGCCGAACGTGCGGTGCCAGAAGGGCTGCTGGCGAGTGAAGGAGGACAGGCACCTTTCGCAACGCACAACGAGCCCGTCCCCTGTTCGGGTCGTTTTGCATCGCTCAACGGGCATGTTGTTCGCGACGACCTTGATCCCGCGCTCGCGGCCCGAGGCGTGCGATTCGGCGCTGCCGAGCGTGTCCTCGCCGACCTCGAAACCGAGCTCGCGCCGTACTGGTTCTCCGTGATTGACTCCCGCTGCGACTGGTTTGCAGCCCTCCACGCCGCGTTTCACCAAGCGAGCGCCGTGCTCTATGTGCCCGCTGGCGTGCGACTCACCGAGCCGCTCCATGTGATGGCGGCCATTTCGCCGGGTGGCGTCGATACGTCACACGTGCTGGTCGTCCTTGGTGAGGGCGCGGAGGCCACGGTTCTCACCGAAACGGCTGGCGGCGGCGCAGCCGGATCGCCCGGTGGGTTCCACTGCGGTGGCACGGAGATCGTCGTCGGCCGCGGTGCCTCGCTCCGCATGGTCAACCTCCAGAACTGGAACAACGGAGTCTGGCACTTTGCCCGCCAAAAGGCGGTCGTGCATGCGGGCGGGCGGCTCCAGTGGACGCTCGGTGCCCTCGGCAGCCGCCTCTCGCAAGTGGCCCAAGACGTGGCCCTCGTCGGCCGTGAGGCCGAGGCGCAAGTGAACGGTGTCATGTTTACCGAAGGACGTCAGCACCTTGTCTACAACACGCTTCAGCACCACGAGGCACCTTCCTGTCGAAGTGATCTTCTTTACAAGGGGGCGCTGCAAGACCGCTCACGGCTCGTCTGGCGTGGCATGATCAAGGTCGATAAGCACGCCCAGAAGACCGACGGCTACCAGCGAAACGACAACCTGATGCTCTCGAACGAGTCGCGTGCCGACTCGATCCCGGGCCTCGAAATCGAGGCCGACGATGTTCGCTGCACGCACGGTGCCACGAGCGGTCGCGTTGACGCCGAGCAGGTCTTCTACGCTCAGGCCCGCGGGCTGACCGCCGACGAGGCAGCGAGGCTTGTCGTGGCCGGATTCTTCCAGCAGGTTTTCGATCGGATCACGATTCCCTCGGTCCGCGAAGCGCTCGCCAGAGCCGTGTCGAGCCGGATCCGACGGCTTCAATGATGACCGTAGCCTCGTCACTCCGTGACGGGGTTCTCGTGGCCGATATTCAGACGACCGGAAAGACACCAACGAATTCCCGAGTTTGCAATGCACAATTTTGAGCGGGTAATCGATGTCGGCGAAGTTCCCGATCCAGGAAAAACGCTCGTGGAAGTCGAGGGGGAAATGGTTGCCCTCTTCCACGTCAATGAGCAGTGGTACGCCCTGGATGATGTCTGCACCCACGACGGTGGACCGCTCGCCGACGGCGAGCTCCGTGACTACCGCATCGCCTGCCCGCGACACGGCGCGAAGTTCGACATCCGCACC
>JBGTKO010000219.1:0-11131 GCA_041744595.1 Pirellulales bacterium | reverse complement strand
ACACTCACCGGGTCTGTAGAAGCTCTGATCGATCCATCTGAAACACTCATGGGAAGTCTCCAAAGCGCCCCAGAGAAAGTCTACGATCTGCCCCGAAGGGGCCTTTTTTCCGGGCGCAGTCCCGGAAAAACGTAGAGTCTTACTCCGTGACATGCACGTCGTCTGCGCATGTTGTTCAGTAGTGTACAGGGAATGGGCCAATTCCAACGGCGCTCTTTGGTGAGCGCATTCCTTGTACACGTGTACGGGTTTGTCGCCTTTTGGGCTGCGGGCGAAGCCGCGTTAGGGAGGAAATCCGCCGATCGGCTTCAATTTTTTCGAGGGGGTTGGTCACACGTGGACCATGACTCTGTGACCACGTCATAAAAGCCCCCGGCGAATAGCTGGGGGATCGCGAAACGGCTACCTTTCATCCATCCTTCGAACCTGATGCCGTGGCGACCGGGCCGCACTCTCGATGCTTGGAAAGAGAATTGCCAAGCATCGGCTCGATAGGAACGACACGCAGGCCGAGCTGGCAAAGGAGGCTGGGGTTTCCAAGCGACCACTGATTCGCATGGAGAGTGGAGGGTCTGCCTGGACGTCGCTGCACCAGATGTCGATGAACCGCCGCCGCGACGGGTTTACGAGGGCCGACTTCCGCGAGTTTGCAGCGACGGCCTCGATGAAGCGTGGGCGTGCCGACGAGATCCTCGATGCCGTGATCGCAGCCGTATACTGGTAGCCCGAGTTTGCCGCGTTGGCAAACGTGGTCCCGGGTCAAACGGTCAGAATCGCGGCCACGCACCGTCTCGACCTGTGATCTCAAAAAGCCTGCTCAGGCGCCGAGCGGGCGCAAGACACCTCAACCGTGCGACCCAAGCGGAATGACCCGTTCAGACTTCAGCACATCGCCCGCATAGTAGAGGCATGCCGAAATATCCTCGTGCGTGATGCCCGGGTAGTTATCAAGAATCTGCTGCTCTGACCAGCCAGAGGCGAGCAGTTCGACAACCCTCTCAACCGACAGCCTTGTGCCTTTGATGACTGGTTTGCCGCAAAGAACATCGGACGCAAAGGAAATATGGTCCTGCCAGTTCATCGTTACACCTCGTCGCCCGGAAACGGCTGCCTCTCATTCAATATTGAATTCTATCGCCCACGCTGATGCTGTGGCGACCGGGCTGCGTTCTGGAAAGGTACCGGCAATTCTGCGGGGCAACGGCACTTATTCGCTGCAAGGCCGAGAAAAGCACGGGAACCCGTTGAGTTGCTGCGCCGAGCGAGGCTCGGTCCCACGGCTGATCGCCGTGGGCTTTTTTTCCGGGTGACGTGGACAACCGCTCCCCATAGAAGCCCCTCACAACCAGTGAGGGGATGGACGACCCTGTTGACCATTTACCCCAAACGGGGATCACGCCTTGCGGCGGCGTGCAATTCGAAGGCCGATGAGGGCGACGCCGGCACCGAACAGGGCGATCGTGCCCGGCTCTGGGACGGGCACAGACAGAACGAGATCGCCCGTGCTTTGGGTGAACGTCCAATCATTGCCACCGCCATCCACGAGGGTCCATTCGTCTTCGCCAACATTGTCGAACACAAGTGAACCGCTGTAGAGGCCGCTGAGCGTGATTGACGCGAGGTTTCCTGACTCGCTTGCGAAACTGAACAAGTCGAACGTGTAGTTGCCCGTTCCGAAAGTCGTTCCAAAATCCAGCGTGAGGGCCCCGCCGTATGTGAGGGCAGTTCCGACATCGACTCCGTCGTACTGGGTTTCGCGGGTCACACCATCAATCTCCATGAAGGTGTTCGATGTCGCACCCAAAATAAGAGCCGCGTCGAATTCTAAAACACCCGGACTATTTCCGGGGGACAGCGTGCCGTTAATCGTAACGTCGCCACCGATGCTACCATCGCCACCGAGCGACGCTCCGAGTGATACGGTTACTGGACCGGTCGCTCCCGAGTTGTTTCCGTTGATCAGAAGAGTCCCGGCGCTCACCGTGGTTGGGCCGGTGTAGACGTTGGCGCCAGTGAGCACGAGGGTGCCTGTGCCTCGCTTCGTGAGCCCGATTGCACCGCTGCCAGTGCCAGTGGCGTTGGCGAGGTTGTCGGCGATGGTGAACGTGCCGCCGGCGGCATTGGTGGTGTCGAAGCCGATTCGCGAGCCGGCGCGCAGGCCGTTATTGTTGATCGCTCCACCGAGACCACCGAGGTTTGTGAGAAGGGTGGTGACATCGGTGTTGTTCAACTCACCATTCCCGCCGACGTTGACAGCGAGCGTGCCGCCGCTGTTGACGATGACCTGGGCCGCCGTCCAGTTGGTCGTATTGCCGCCGATGAGCGAGCTCTTCTTCTGCAAAGCCAGTGTGCCGCCGTTTATGGTCAGAGTGCCGGTGGACATTCCTACCGCGCCGCCGAGCGTCCACGTGCCGCCGCCGGATTTGGTAAGGCTGGGGACAGCGAAAGGAAGACCGTGATCGATTTGGCCGTCGCCAGTGCCGATGAGTTGGACCGCGTTGGCGGGGGTGCCACCAGTGTTGGTGAAGGGGCTGGTGAATCTCAGAAGTCCGCTGCCCGAGGCATCCAAGGTCCGGGTGGTATTGGTCCCATATTGTACGTTCACGACGCGGTCGGTGGTTTCTCCGGTGCCGACGTAGCGAAGGGTGGCAGGTCCTTGAACTGTCCCCGGTCCACCAAGGTCGATCGTACCGTTGAAGACAGTTGTCGGGGCACCGAGAGAGCTGCTGGCCGTTCCCCCTACTACACTGTTGAGCGAGGAAACGACAAGGATGCCAGCTCCTGCGGTCGTGCTCGGGCTGATTGAAGTTCTTCCGGTGTACGTGTTGTTCCCGCTCAGAGTGAGCGTGCCGCTGTAGGATTTCATCAGCGCTCCCTCACCACTGATCACCCCGCTCAGAGTTTGGTTGGCATTGGTGGAAACCCAGAGCATGGCTCCCGCATCGATGGTGATGTTCCCCGCATAATTCCCGCTGCCGAGCGTTGCGCCGTTTGCGGTGCCGTTGGTTCCAATCCGCAAGACACCTGCATTGATGATGGTGTCGCCCGTGTAGGTATTGACCCCGTTGAGAACCATCGTTCCAGCAGTCGAGATGTTCCCATTCCCGAGTGCTGGTCCACCGCTGCCCGATTTGACAAGCGTCAGCGCCCCGCCGTTATTAATGATCGGTGCGTTGTTGACGATGGAGCCACTTCCAGTATTGACATGGAGTTGACCGGCTCCGGCGGAGGGAAGGGTGATGGCCCCTGTACCGGCAGTCAAAATGTTCAAAACCGTTGCCGAGCCATTCAAAATGCCCGTGGTGCCGAGGTTATTGCCCGTGGAAAGCCGAATGCCACCAGCCGCCACCACGGCGGCGCCCGCTGTGGTGGGGGTGATCGCCCCGCCACCATCCGTGGCGGAGACTTGAATTGTGCCTACTCCTGTGGCGACCACAAAGTAGGGCGTGCCTGCTGCCAACCCAGTCGGCATCGTGGTTGCTGAGAACGTCACCACATCGCCAACAGCAAGGGCGTGTGATGCCAGCGCGATATTCGGATCGCTTGCCGTAACGGTCACCGAATTGTTCGTGGACCGGAGTGAGTTGATGTTGCGGGTCGCGTTCAGCGTGGCGGATGCCAAGGCTGACATCGTGTAGTTGCTGACCGCCGAAGTGGTCGTCGTCCAACTGCTTTGGGCTGAGGCCGCGATGCCAGCAGACGTGACGTAATTGCTGTTGTAGACGGCGTAGTCGGCTTGGGCGTTAATGGCGGTGCCGGTGGTTGCCCATGGGCCGATGATTTCGTTTGTGACAGTGCTGCCAGCACCCGTGACGACAATCATGTTCTTGTTACCGGAGACCTGTGGCCCGGTGCCACCTGCGGAGAAGGTCACAGCGGACGTGCCGTTCCGAGTGAGTCCTCCGAGAGTGAGGGTTTGGCTACCCGCTGCTGTCTGATCGGTCGTGAGATTGACGTTGAACTGACCGCTATTGACGGTGGCGGCACCAATGGTCTCGGCAAAACTGTTGGCACCGGCGGTGTTTTCCCAGGAGATTCCTCCGCCGTTGGTGACAGTGATGGCGCCGCTGGTCATGCGGTCAACGGCGTTCTGGGCATTGGTGCTAACCATACGCAGCGTGCCGCCGTTGCTCAGATTGAGGCCGCTGGTTCCACTAAGCCTGCCGGCAGCGCCGCTGAGGGTGAGGCTGCCCGCGGCCGTGTTGGTGGCGGTGTTACTTGCGAAGGCGAAGACATTGCCGCCTTGGATCGCGGTTGCGCCGTTGTAGGTGTTGTTGGCAATGAGAATGAGGTTGCCGACACCGGTTTTGGTGAGGCCGGCCGTGCCAACGCTATTGATGATGGCGCCGTTGATGGTGAACCCGCTGTTTGCCACGCCGTCGGTGGTTTGCAAAGAAGTGATCGTGCGGTTCGCAGCGTTGAGATCGATGCCGTTGTTTAGCGACCCCTTGCCGTTGGTGTTCATCCGGGCGTCCCCGTTAGCAAGGAAGACGGTCGGATTGAAGAAGCCGGTGGCAGATCCTTCGCTCGACGCGCCCCACACGAGCGTGGAAAGGGAGGTGCCGATTTGGAATGGAGAGTTGGTACTGCCCTCGCCACTCAAGCCGCTAACTCCCCCAGTGATCTGGATTTGGTTGGCCCCCGTTCCAAGCCCACTGGTCCAGGTGAAACCGCTGTTAAACCGTCCACCCAAATAACCATTCGTGAGGTTGACGTTCCTGCCGGTCAGGAAGGCGGAAGTTTGGAATCCGATTGAACCACCATTCACCTCGATATCGCCTGTGAACGTATGCAAGAGCGTGCCGGTAATGCTCAAACTGAGATGGCCCGTTCCATTCTTGATGATGCCCCCCGATCCACTGATGACAGCGCTATCAGTCACAAAGTTCGTGACCCCCGAACCATCAATGGTCAGCGCACCGTTCAGAACGGTGCCGCCTTGCGAGGTGAGACTGGTCGCCGAGTTATTAGTCCAGGTTTGGGCACCTCCCAAAGTGAGCGGGCTTATGATCGTTGCAGCACCAGCCCCGGCGTTCTTCGTGATGCCGCTGTTCAGCGTGATCGCCTGGCCGGCGGTGCCGAGCGTGTACGTGCCGGTGAAGTAGTTGAAGGTGAGCGAATCGACCGTGGTCGGGCTCGCGAGGGTCACGGCGCCGCCAGCACCACCAACTCCAAACGTCGCTGAGTCGCCAGAGGTCCAGTTGGCATTCGCTGAGCCGGTCCACCATTGGTTCGCGCCGAGCCACGCACCCCCGCCGTCGGTCTGCCCGGCGGTGGAACCGTTGGCGTCCCAAAACCGATCGGCGGCTCGCGCGTTTGGCGAAGCCATCAATGCGGCGACGGCAACAAGCGTCAGAAGTGTGAATGTGAAACGTGCGTCGCCACGCATAAGAATCTCCTTGAGCAAAAATAGCTCGTCTTAAATCACCAACGCCTGCACTCATCACGTCCTGGGAATCGAAACCCGCCCAGGTATCGTCACGCAAGCCTAACGAAACCAACCGGCAAGGTCCAGCGAATGACCGGCGGTTTTTAGTAACCTGTCGAAATCGGAAGGAGCGATGTAAACGCCGGTTGAAAAGTGCAGCGCGAGGCTTGCTTCTATGCATCTAGTTGATTAAACTAGATGGATGATTGAGCACATCGGGATATTCGACGCCAAGACTCGCTTCTCCGAGATTGTTCGCATGGTGAAAGAGACGGGGCGGCGGGTCATCGTCACCAATCGGGGTGAGGAAATGGTCGAGATCGCGCCGATCGGCGCGTCCGGCGAGCCCCATCGCACGCGCGACGAGGCGTTCGCCGAAATCGAGCGCTTTCGGCAGTCCCACGGCCACTCAACACGCGAGGAGAATCGCACGGACATCGAACGAGGCCGGATGTGAGCGGCCCTCGGTTTGTCCTCGATGCGAGCGCGACGCTCGCGTGGGCATTCAACGAAGACGGACGAGGTGAAACGTTTGGGTCGCTGATCAAGGATGCAACGCCCGTCGTGCCGTGGCTGTGGTGCCTTGAGGTCACCAATGCAATCCTCGTCAAGGAGCGACGAAAGGTCGTCTCACCTGCGGAAGGCGCTCGGCTCCTCGGCCTTCTCGATGAGCTCGGGGTCGAAGTTGTCGGCGAACCCGCGACCCGAAAGCTGATGGCCCTCGCTCAGCTCGCGCGACCTCACGAGCTCAGCAGCTACGACGCGACATACCTCGAACTGGCGATCGCGCTCGCCTCGCCGCTTTTCACCACAGTGGCGGCCTTGCAGCGGGCCGCGACTGCTTGCGGCGTGCCCCTCCTCTGGTCGCAGGAGTCATAAGGCTTGATGCCACGCGAGAACGAGGTTGAGGTGGCGCCTACGCCGTGGCCATCCCAGGTGCAAGCACGTGGGCTTGCATGGGGGTGGGGCGAGAGATCGCTCACGCGTGGCTGAGGAGCCAGGCGAGGAGGCCCTTTTGGACGTGCATCCGGGCAAGGCGTTGACACGAATGTTGATACGTATGTGCACTATTCAAGAGCGAGCCGATAATGCGCCTTGACGAATATATCTTGTGAGCGATAATTTCTGGTGTGGGTCATCGAATACACCGATGAGTTCGGAGACTGGTGGTCCACGCTCGACGAAACGGCCCAGGAGGCGATCGCGCACGATGTAGACGTGCTGGAGCAGATTGGGCCGGGTCTCGGCAGGCCCACGGTAGACACGTTAAAGGGCTCGCGTTTTCCAAACATGAAGGAGCTTCGAACGAAGTGTGGCGATCATGCCATACGCATCCTCTTTGCCTTCGACCCTCGCCGCACCGCCATTTTGCTGATCGGCGGCGACAAGTCCGGAGACAGAAGGTTTTACGAGCGGATCATTCCCCTGGCTGATCACCTTTACCAAGAGCATCTTGACGCACTCGACAGGGAGGAGAACACCGATGGCTAAAAGACGCACGCAGGATTGGAACACGCTCAAAGCAGCTATGCGGCCCGAGGCTCGAGCCCGCATCGACTCTCGCGTGCGCAGGACGCTAGCGTCCATGCCACTGGCCGAAATCCGAAAAGCGGTCGGCATGACCCAGCACGAACTGGCCGGCTCGCTCGACATCGCCCAGGGAAGCGTGTCGAAGATCGAGAATGAGGCCGACATGTACCTCAGCACGCTCCGAAAATACGTCAACGCCCTCGGCGGCGAGCTCCACCTGACCGCCGAGTTTCCCGACGGTCGGAAGATGGAGATCGATCGGCTCGCGGAGCTAGCGGCCGGCTGACACGAGAGACCAAGGCTGGACCGCAGCCCAGGGGGAGGCGACGCATCGCTCACGCGTGGGCCAGGAGCCAGGCGAGGAGGCCCTTTTGGACGTGCATCCGGGCGGCGGCTTGCGGTAGCACCACGCTCTTTGGGCCGTCGATCACGCCGTCGGTGACTTCCTCGCCACGACGGGCCGGCAGGCAGTGCATGAACACGGCGTCGGGGCAGTGCTTCATCAAGGCCTCATTCACCTGATACGCGGCAAAGGCTTTCATGCGGGCGGCTCGCTCGCTCTCCTGCCCCATACTCGCCCACACATCCGTGTACACCGCCGCAGCATTCTTTACTGCTGCGACGGAATCGTTGGTCATCTCGATTTCGGCGTCGGGAAGGATTTTTGAGACGTGCTCGAGGAAGGCTTTGTCGAACTCAAAGCCAGCCGGCGACGCAAGGACAAACCGCATCCCCACCAACCCACACACCACCGCGAGTGACCTCGCCACGTTGTTGCCGTCTCCAACAAACGTGAGCGTATGCCCCTTCACACGGCCCAACTCGCTGCGAAGCGTGTAGACATCCGCGAGCGCCTGACACGGATGGGCACAATCCGAAAGGCCGTTGATCACCGGCACGCCCGCTACCGCGGCCAGCTCTTTGATTGTTTCATGCCGCTTTGATCGGCAGACAATCGCATCGACATAGCCGCCAAGCACTCGCCCGAAATCGGCGATGCTCTCCCGCGACGATGCGAAGCCACAATCCTCGCCGAGGAACATGCTCGTGCCCCCGAGGTGCGTCATCGCGGCTTCGAAACTCACCCGCGTCCGCAGACTCGGCTTCTCGAACACGAGCGCGAGCACTCGCCCGGGCAGGAGCGCGTCGCGACGGCCGGCGACAAACTTGTCTTCAAGGTCGCGGGCAATCGCGAAGATCGCCTCCACCTCGGCTGCCGTAAGGTCTTCTGGAACAATTAAGTGCCGCATGATTGGTCAGTAAACCTGGTGATTGGTCGATGGCGGCATACAAGCCTTTTGCGCAAGCAAGAGGAGGTGTCTGCGAGTGGCGAGCCGTTCCGGTGGCCATCGTGAGCGGTCTCGCCCAATGACCCGCCGTCCCCACGCTGGCGCGAGGGGCTTTTATTGGGGAGCACGGTGCGGAAGGTGTGACCCTTCATGATTGCTCGCTCGCGACTTCCCTACTCGCGACTTGGCTCGCGACTTCTTTGATCGCGGCGGCAAGACGGTCGCAGCCCTCCTCGACCTCGGCAACGGTGATATTCATCGCGGGCAACAACCGGATCACATTGCCCTGCGTGCAGTTGACAAGCAGCCGACGGTCGAGGCAGTTTTTCACCACCGCGGCCCCATCAAACGCAAGCTGCACGCCGATCATCATGCCAAACACACGAACCTCACGGATCGCGTCGCACTCCTTCGCAAGCGTCTCGAGCCGCTCGCGAAATACGGCCGCGGCCTTATCGACGTTTGCGAGCAACCCCTCCTCTTCGATCATCTTGATCGCCGCAATACCCGCAGCCGACGCGATCGGATTCCCACCGAACGTCGAGGCATGCATGCCAGGGCGAAGATACTTGGCCAGCTCGACCGTCGTGAGCATCGCCCCGCCGGCGATCCCCGCACAGAGGCTTTTCGCGAGCGTCATCACATCGGGCACGACGCCAAAGTTTTCGTAGCCAAACCATTTGCCAGTGCGACCACAGCCACACTGCACCTCATCGAACACAAGCAACAGGTCGCGCTCGTCGCAGATTTTCCGAAGGCCTTCGAGGAACCCGGCCGGGGCCGGCACCACGCCCCCTTCGCCGAGAATCGGCTCCACCATGATGCCGCCGGTCTTGTCGTCCACGAGCCGCTCGACCGCGGCAAGATCGCCATGCGGGGCGTACTGAAACCCCGCGACCATCGGGCCTAGGCCTTCGTGATACTTCGGCTGTGCCGTCGCCGTAAGGCTCCCAAACGTGCGGCCGTGGAAGCCCCCCTGAAACGTGATGATCTTGTACCGCTCGCCATCGGTCCGCAGCCGCACGAGTTTTATTGCTGCTTCGTTGGCCTCGGTGCCGGAGTTACAGAAGAACGCCTGGCCGCCAAAAGACCGTTCGGAAAGCAGCTTCGCCCATTCGCCCTGCGGTTCGATGTACCACGTGTTGGGTATATGAATCAGCTTGGCAACTTGCTCTTGCACGGCTTTCACGACCGGCGCGGGGCAGTGGCCGAGCAGATTGCACCCCCAGCCGGGGAAGAGATCGAGGTATTCGTTGCCCTCGGCGTCCCACACCCGCGAGCCGTCGCCGCGCACGAGACACACCGGGCTCCGCCGGTAGTTCGGCACGACGTACCGCTCGAACGTGTTGATGATCGATTGCGTGGACATGGTTAATTCCATTGGGTTCCATCACGACCGCGATGGCATGCCGGCTGCCAAGAAAAGCCCCTCGCGCGAGCGTGGGGACTGCGGGCGGTTGGGCGATCCCGCTCCACATGGCAAACGGGAAGTGGGACTACCCGCAGTCCCCCCTGCTCGCGCAGGGGGGCTTGTATGGGAGGAGGCGCGAGGCCTGGAGGGCCGGTTGACTTCCGAGCGGAGGCTCGGCAAGCGAAGCGGGGCCATGGATGGCCCGCGCCGCGTGAAGACACCTCCCCCTGCTCGCGCAGGGGGGCTTGTATAGAAGTCAAATATCCTGATTGATGCATATCTGAAATTCCTCCTCGAACGCCTATCGGGCGGTGGCGGCGGCCACCGCGGGGCTCGCGGCTTTCGGGGCGTCACGAACGATCTCCGTGCCGACACCGCTCGTGGTGTAGATCTCGAGCAAGAGCGAGTGACGCAGACGCCCGTCGATGATGTGAATCTTGCCGACGCCACGGGCGAGCGTGTCGAGGCAGCCCTCAATCTTCGGGATCATGCCCGCGGCGATCGTGCCTTCGGCGATGAGTCGCCTGGCCTCGCTCGCCGACAGCGAATGGATGAGGCTTTCGGGGTCGTTGATGTTGAGCAAAACGCCTGGCACGTCGGAGAGCACGACAAGCTTGTCGGCACCGATCGCAGCAGCGACGGCGGTGGCGGCGGTGTCGGCGTTTACATTGAGTTTGTGGCCATCGGGCCCAGCCGCCATCGACGGAATCACAGGCACCTGCCCGGCGTAGGCAAGATTGTCGATCGTGAGCCGATCGACATGCGTGACCTCGCCCACATGGCCGAGGTCGAGCGTTTCGCCATCGGGGCCATCGAGCGTGAGGCGTTCACCGAAGAGCACATTCGTCGAAAGAAAATTCAGCGACATCGCCCGCCCGCCGTATTCCTCGAGCCGCGCCACCAGCTCGTGATTGAGCTCGGTGGCCAGCACCTTCTCGACGATTGCGAGTGTGGCTTCGTCGGTGTAGCGACGCCCCTGCACCCACCGTGGCACGATGCCGGCGTCGTCCATCGCCTTGCTGATCGCCTTGCCGCCGCCGTGGACGACCACGACTCGCATGCCGAGCGTGGTCATGAAGACGATGTCGAGTAGGAGGTGACGCAGGGCGTCGGGGTGTTCGAGCACGCTGCCACCGAGTTTGATGACGGTGGTCGTGTCGCGAAACTTGCGAATCCAGCCGAGCGCCTCGATGAGGGTGTCGGCCTTTTGGATCGCCTTCTGCTGGGCCCGAGTGACGGCTGGTTGGCTGGGCACGTGTCGCGAGATTCCTAGGCGCGGGCGGGACCCGGAGAGCCGACGCCGGCTTCCCGGAAAACCCCGGAGTGTAGCAGCCCCGGCGGGGAATTCCCCAGGGGGAGGTGTCTGTACGCGGCGCGGGCCTTCCATGGCCCCGCTTCGCTTGCCGGGCCTCCGCCCGGAACTCAACCCGGCCCTCCAGGCCTTGACTCTCGCGTGTTTCTATCCAAGCCCTC
>JBGTKO010000218.1:0-2204 GCA_041744595.1 Pirellulales bacterium | reverse complement strand
ACACTCACCGGGTCTGTAGAAGCTCTGATCGATCCATCTGAAACACTCATGGGAAGTCTCCAAAGCGCCCCAGAGAAAGTCTACGATCTGCCCCGAAGGGGCCTTTTTTCCGGGCGCAGTCCCGGAAAAACGTAGAGTCTTTCGGCATGGCAACCGTTTGCCCCGATTTGGTCGTGGGCCACCACGCCCCCTCTCCTGCACTGTGATTTTCACGGTTTTGCCGGTCGAGGCCCCCGCTCTCGTTTGAAGAGTAGCGGGATCTTGTGCGACCCCGCGGCCCAGCGGGCCCGACCGTGGTCGCGATCTGCCACCAGCCGGCATCGTCTTTCCATGCGGCACAGCCATGCACGCCGCACCGGGTGCCCGAGCGGTACGCCCGCCGCCGCCCCGAGCAGACACCGCTTTACCGAATCGTCACCCGGCATCTCGAAACCTGGCTCGCCGAGCGAAGCCTCGGCGAACACCCCGTCGCGGCGCATGTCGAGGAGGAACTTCGCTCGTACCTCCGCTGCGGCATCCTGAGCTTCGGGTTTGCCAGAGCCCGGTGCGGCACCTGCGGCCATGATTTTTTGGTGGCCTTCTCGTGCAAGGGCCGCGGTGTCTGCCCGTCGTGCAACGGAAGGCGCATGGCACAGACCGCCGCGCACCTGGTCGATCACGTCATTCCACCGGTGCCCATGCGGCAGTGGGTGATCTCCGTACCCAAACGGCTGCGGTGGTTTCTCGCTGAGCGACCCGAAGCCGTCTCCGCACTCACGAAGATCTTCATGAGCGAGGTCGAGCGGCTCGTGCGGGACGCGGCAGGCGTGGCGTCGTCGCCTGCCGCCGACCGTGCCTCGTCGCCACGCATCGGCGGTATCTCCTTCGTCCACCGTTTCGGGTCTGCCCTCAACCGTCACGTCCATCTCCACGCGTGTGTGACGGATGGCGTCTTCGCAACGAGCACGACTGGCGACACGACCGACAGCGGCATCCAGTTCATCCCCGCGCGCCCGATCACACCTGCCGACCTCGAGGTCCTCGAGCGTAGAGTCCGCCGTCGCCTCATCGGGTGGTTCCGCCGCCAAGGGGCTCTCGACGCCGAAGCCGCCGCCGACATGCTGTCATGGGAGCACTCCGGGTTCTCGGTCGATGCCAGCGTGCGAATCAGTCTCCAAGACCGTGACGTACCGAGCTTTTACAAAAGTCTCGAACACCTCGTGCGGTATTGCTCCATGCCCGCCTTTGCCATTGAGCTGCTCACAGTTCTCCGCGGCCGCGACGGGAAGCCCGACCGCGTTCGCTACACGCTGCCCCGTCACAAGCGGGGACAGTGGATCGGCCCAGCCCGCACCAAGAAGGCGACCACACCTGACAAGCAAGGCGTCGTCAACCTCTCACCGCATGACCTGCTCGATAGGCTCGCCGATCTCGTGCCACCACCACGAAAACACCGGCACCGCTATCACGGCGTCTTCGCGCCGAACCACCCTCTGCGGCCACGCGTCACCGCAATGGCTATCGGCAACGCCTCCGCACTCCCTCTCCCTTTGGGAGAGGGCCGGGGTGAGGGTGCCTTCGCTGCCAGTTCCACCCGTTCCCCCGACACCTCCCGAATCACCTGGGCAAAACTCCTCGCAAAGATCGCGGAAGAGTTTCCACTGGTGTGCCCGTGTGCGGAGGTGACATCCGGCTCATCGCCTTCATCACCGATCCGGCACCGATTCGCAAAATCCTCAGCCACATTGGCGAGCCTGTGGAGCCGCCACCGGTGTCGCCCGCGCGAGGACCGCCCACCGAGTGGACCGAGCTCGTCCAGGTCCATGACGACCGAGATGGCGTCCAGGACTCACCCGACGAGCTTCCAGTGATCGACATCCACTCGCTCTGACGCGCCTCACCGGAGGCACTGCTCGGCGGACTGCGCCGACCACGAAAATCGACGACTTTGGACGGCTTCTCGCGGGCATCCAAGCCTTCTCAGCGAGCCAAAAAACAGCCCCCCGCACCACCCGCTATGCTCAAAAGGCCATCAGCACCCGCCCCGAGGTTGCGAAAGTGCCGTTGACCGTCCTATCCTTAGTTAGTCAAGAACGAGTAATCGATGGAGGGCCCTCGCGCATGACGACTGTTAGCATGTATATTGCGGTGCTTTCTAGGAAACCCCTGGTTCCATTCAAGCGACTACGCTGTGCTTTAAATCGGCAAAAGGACAGTAATCGGAC
>JBGTKO010000217.1:0-1637 GCA_041744595.1 Pirellulales bacterium | reverse complement strand
GAGGATGAATCCGTGGCAGGTAGTCGCACACCGCCACGGCGGCACGGTGAGCATCAATCCCGCTGGCGATATGCTCCAGGTCGAACGGCGGCTCGCAGAATGCCAGGCGATCGGCGAACGATTCGATGGTCGCGAAGCCTACGGCCAGTCGGTTGCGGTGATCCTCAGTGAGTTCCCGCCGACGGATGATCTCGCTATCGACGCCACAGATTCCCGCGAGGATTCTTTCGAGCATCGCCGCAGGGCTCATCTCGACGTTGGCGATCAGCAGCCGCAGAGTGTCGGTGTACCTCAGTGCCTCGACGCAACGCTGGTTGACGAATGCCGTCTTGCCCGTGCCGGGCGGCGCGCCGATCAGCGTGATCCTGCCTGGCACGATCTCGAAGCAGTCCATGCCATGCGGGAACGTCACGGGCGGCTTGCCGCTCAGAACGTCTGTACGCCACTCATCGAGCAGGCCGGCGGCAGTCTGGAATTGCGGAGTCATGCAGCGCCCTTTCCGACCACCGAATCAAAACCATTTGTGATCGTCCTCTCGACCTCACGAGGAGGGAGCCCCGTGTCGAGAGCGCGCTCTGTGAGCAGGGCTCGGACCGCATGAAGTGGGCAACCGATCTCAGCCAGGTTCGCGGCCGCGCTGAACAACCGAGTGTGACGGTCGGCCGGCTCATCGACGGCTCCGACGAAGTCCCGCGTCTTGCGGTTCACGGTTGCGGCCCTGGTGCCTGCTGCGATCTCGTCGCGGTTGCGGCGAACGGCTTCGGATTGCTCCTCGACGGCGCGTGCCGACTTGTCCCACATCGCGACGAGAAAACTGGCGTCGTCGATGCCGTCGGTGCTCGGCACCTCGAACGGCTCAGGCCGTGCGGCCATGGCGAGTACGCCTCTCGCGGTAACGCCATCGAGAATCCCTGCCTCGACGTATCGCTTGTGGAGCCCCGTACGCGGGTGCTTGCTGTTCGGAGCCCTGAACGCCCGCAGGCGATCGTAGACCGCCTCGTCCACGGTGATGCCCGCTTCGGCTGCTATCGACATGGCGAAGAGCTTGGCCGTTACGTGGAAGTGCTCGCCGGCCGGCGGGAGCCACAAGGCCGTTGGGAGTCCCAGGTGTAGACCCTTCCCGCCAGACACAAACGGCACGAGCGCGCCACGCGGAACACCGTGCCGTTCGTCGAGCGCGTTCACAAGTTGCCGAGTGTCAGCCAAGGCTCGTTCGATGCCGCCAGCGGCCTCGTCGCGGTCGATGTCGAACCAGATGAACGGAGCCCACGTTGTGCCCGTGAATCCCCGGGTCGATCCGGTCGTCGCCAGGTGATCGACGAAGCCCTGGTCGAATTGGAAGGCCGACAAGTAGCCCTCACGATCGACAGCGGCTTTCGTGTCGCACGAGCAGTAGGCGAGCCATGCCTTTTGGGCATCGACGCGCTTACGCTCCCCGTGGCACGGCCCCACGATCCGGTATCCGTGCGAGTGCGTTGCTTCACTCATCGTCGGCCTCGTGTGTCACCGCAAGCCTCGCCAGGCCGCTGCCGTCGGGGGTCAGGCCGTAGTCGCGAGGGTCGGGCATGATGTCGCCCTCGTGCATGGCCTGCGCGCGGTCTTGGGAGTATTCCAACTGGCAATCGAACAACTCGTCG
>JBGTKO010000216.1:0-7693 GCA_041744595.1 Pirellulales bacterium | reverse complement strand
AGCAGTATCCCGTTCGTCTTCACGAACCAGACCGACCAGCAGGTGAACTTTGCCCTTTACGGCCTCGACAGCGGCACGGGGCATTGGTCGTATTTTCAGGGCACTCAGAGTGGTGACACGTTCTCCGGCAGCTTGATCCCGTCCGCGCAACTCGGTGCCGGCAACACGCTTCCCACCTTCAGTTTCAACGGGCCATCCGCGACGCTGCACGTGCCGGACATGCCCGCTGGTTTCGCATCGGCCACCATCGTGTTGACCGTGGGGAGTGTCGCACCGAGCCTGACCGTCGCATCGAACCACACGATTCCTCGCCCGTCGCCGAGCAATCCCGATCTCGTCAATGCGACCACGAACGCCTACTACGACTTCATCGAGTTCACGGTCGATGCAAACCGCACGCTCTACATCAACACGACGCAGGTCGATCAGTTTGGCTTCCCAATCACGCTCGCGAGCACGCCGGCGACACCGCACGCCCCCGCGGGGACGACGCCGGGTGTCTCCCGCGCAGAAATTTTTGAAGCCTTTGTCGGCTTCCTTCATCAAGAACAGGATCCGGCGGCGCTCGACTATCTCACACTCCTGATTGACGGTGGAGATGGCGGCAGCCCGCAGCGGATCATCTCGCCCGGCCAATACCTGGCCACGCCCGGCAAGGATCAGCCGTCGAATCCGCTCGCCGGCTACTTCGATGCGACCATCGAGCAGTTCTTCACGTCCCCGCCGTCACTGACGCTCGTCTCCCTGAACCCCTATGGCAACTCGGGTGATCCCGGTGCCTTCACGTTCGTGGGTACCGCGACCACCCGCAACCCCGTTGCCAGCGGCGACCTGATTCACGGGGTGCCGCACACCAACCCGGCAGACAACCGCGATTTCCGCGTGATTGAGTTTGTGGGGCAGCCAGGCAGTGGTTCTCTCACAGGTGTTCGCTTCCACATCTACAGCCCTGTCGATCCTCCGTCGTGGGTCGGGAACCTTGGCGCGGGGCTCCAGGTGTTCGCCAACAACGGCGTGTTTTCCGACAACGTCGTGCAGTACGGTGCGGCCACCGGGGCCTTTTCATCCGGTGGCCTAAGGTCCATCATCCAGGGCAACCTCGGGAACCAAGTCGTGTCTGCCCTCACTCGCGGCCTAGGCAACGTGCCGACGCCCGCGGGCTATGCCAACACCACGGCCTTTTGGACCGACCCGTCCCAGGCGTTTCCGGCTGGAGAACCCTCGAGTCTCTATGCGAAGTTTCTCCATACCGGCATGATCGGCAGTTCGAGCATTTTCATCGACGGCCGCGTCTACGCGTTTCCGTATTCCGACCAGGGTGATCAGGCCGCCTTCTTTGCGGTGAACCGGCCTACGTCGATCGGTGTGACGCTCGGCCCATGGAGCGGAACGTTCACGCCCCCGAACAACGACACCCCGGCCGTTGATCCACCCTCTGATCCACCAACCCCGCCTGCCCCGCCACCACCACCGCCGCCAACGACACCCATCAGCAGCACGCTGTACCTGCGGGACTCTGGGGTCCTCGGCGGTGAACCGGTGCCAACTGCCTCAACCCAGCAGATCGCGTCGGCGGGTGGCATGAATCATGACAGCGTGCCAACGAATGCCGAGGTCTTTCAACTGACCGGGCTGATTGGAACGTACCAGTCAGGCCAGGAAACCCGCTTCGAGATACTGCTCGATGCGGGCCATCAGGTGGGCAATGGCACGCAGCTCCGTGTGTCGTACGACTTCAACAGCGACGGCACATTCGACCGCGTCGAAACCTACCGATACTTCGCTACGAATGACGTACCGGGCTGGGAAACGTACACCCATGCTTCGGGCCTGCGGCAAGCCACAGGCAGCTTCGCCAATCTCGTGAATGGCACGGTCAAGGTCGAGCTCTGGAACGCCATCGGCCGGGCGCCGGTCACGGTGGCCACGGGGGGCAGCGAAGGGCTGTCTTCGCGGGTTCATCTGCCGTTTGCCAATCTCGTTCGGCTCGGCGATTTCGGCGACTTACCCCCGGTTGGACCGCCAACGCCGATCGATCCGACGCCCCCATTCGACCCGCCACCGCCGGTCGATCCACCGTCTCCACCGGGTCCAACGACGCCCCTTGGCGACACTTTCTATTACCACAATACCCAAGTGCTCAGCCCTGATCCTGTCACGGAGCCCCAGAGCCAGACGATTGCTTCGGCCGCCGGCAGGAATCACGATGGCACTCCCAGTGCCCCGCTGGTGTATCAGCTCAGCAGTTTGACCGGCACCCATGACTCCGCCCGCCAGACGGAGTTTAAACTCTTGCTCGATGCCGGTACCGCGGTAGCCAACGGCACGCAGGTGCGGGTGTCGTATGACTTCAATGGTGACGGCGCGTTTGATCGCATCGAGACCTACCGTTACTTCGCTACCAATGACGTGCCTGGCTGGGAGGAGTACACCCAAGCGGTCGGCCTGCGGTCCGTCTCGGGAGCCTTTGGCAACCTGGTCAACGGCAGCGTCCGTGTCGAAATCTGGAACGCCATCGGCCAGTCGTCCGTCGCGGTGAAAACAGGCGGCAGCGACAACCTGCGATCGATGCTCCGCCTTCCCTTCAGTAGTCTCTCGCAGAACGGATAAGCTCAAAAGTCGAAAGCCAAACGAGTCCCAAAACCGTGGATCGCGCCGGTGCCGTCGCCGCCGGAGTAACTCACAAACTGGCGGTGGGTGAAGTCGTAGTTGAAGTAGGCGCGGGCATTAGGGGTCATGAGCCAGTTGAGGCCGAGCGTCATGCCGTTGAGCACGCCGCCATTCACCTCGCCGTCATTCAGGCAAAGGTAGTTGTATCGGGCACCCACCTGCCAGGCGCCAATGCCGCCGCCACCCGCGAGCCGCGCAGGGCGATAGCTGCGATTGGGGATCGGACGATCGAAACGGGTGCCGGCGAGCGAATACGTGCGGCTGTCATCGGTGAGAAACCAGAGCACTTCGGCGTAGGCGGCCTGATAGAAAACGGTGCCAACGGGTGTGCCGGGGGGTGGCTGCTGGCCCGAGTTGATCGGGTCGGTCGCGGTGGTCACAGCATCAGAAAGCCACGAGCCAAAGTATTCGGTTTGGAACGAAAGTGGGCCGCTGTTTGCCACAAACTCAAGCCCGATGAGGTTTTGCCAGCTTCCTGAGAGAAGCCCAGAATCGGCATAGATCGAGTTGAGCGGTCCCGGTGGGCCGTTGCGGATGCTTCCGCGGCTGCGGAACCGAACAGCCGGCACACTCGGACCGACCGGCTGACCCGTGTTCGGATCAATCTTCGTCGGCAGGATCGAGAGGCCGGTGCTGCGGCCGGCAACGCCGAGATGGATGAGCCGCCGCCCTTCGTCTTCATAGACCGGTATCCAGACAAGTCGTCCCGATGACATCGCGCCGCCACCGGTGCTCGAGAACGCAAAAGGATTGGATGTGTTCTTGAACTCTCCGAACTGCCACGCGAGGCGGCCATCATCAGTCGAGTTGAGGATTTGGATACCAGGAATAAAACCGTTGTTGAACGGCCCCATGAAGGCATCCTGGGCATAGGACCGCTCCATGAAGTTGAGCCAGCGGCTACTGCCGATGTGCTCGAAGCCGTACGGGTCTTTCTGGTTGCCGATCCGCACGGTGCCAAGCCACGGGATCTCGCGGATCTGCATCCAGAGATCAGTCGGGGCGGGAAGGGGGCCGGTGTCGCCGTCGGTGGGAAACGCCTCGGAGTTGAAGTTGTATTGGTTTGTGAAGTCGTACTCGCAGTTGAAGTCGTAGATTTCTTCGTAGGTGCCGTAGGCCATGAGCCGAGCGCGGCGAAAGTTGGTCGCTGGATAGAGCGGCGGGTTGAGTCCACCGTTGCCGGGAGGTGAGTCGGGGCCAGCGGTGGCCGAGTAACTCGACACGTCAAACTGCGTGCGGCCACCGACAAAGAACACGAACGACGAGTCTGGGCTCGAGAGCCGCATGCCGTGATTCCACGAGGCTTCCATGCCGGGACGGTCATCGGCACCGCGGGAGAGCGGTGGACGGCTCTGCATCTGCTGCCAGTCGTTTTCGGAAATTGGGGGGACATCGATCTCTTCGGTGTCGGAGGGCAACCATGTTTCAGGCGGCGGTAGCGTTGGGACAATCGGTTGCTGTGCCCGCACGGAGAACGACACCGCAGCCACGCACACTGCCACATAGAGCGCAACGCCATGCGTTCGCCGAGTCGTGGAGTGTCGAGCCATGTCTCGCCTCTGCTGTCGGGTGACGAGGAGTCGCCACCGGCGCGCGGCGATCACGGTTCGTTTCTTGGAACCGCTACGACCGGCGCATCTTCGCCAGTCGTTTTTATCGGCACGAACGGCCCTGCCGCTGGAGTTACCGACAGGTCATCCCTGTCCCCCGGGCTTGCCTTCTGTTGCCAGGTTCTCAGAACCCACGGCGTTCAGCGGAGGCGAAAGTGCCTGGCCCACCACATACCCAAGGATTCCGAAACCAAGACCCCAAAACGCAGGCGGCACGGTCGTCACGGCCGTGACCCATTCGGCCGAAGACTCGTCCGCGAATTCACCGATTGCGAAAACGACTGCCCACACTCCAAAACCCATGAGCATGGAAAGTACGGCCGAACGCGGCCCGCGTGGTCGGCCGTAGATGCCCATCGTCACTGGCACGAAAAGCGCGACGAGCTGGATCGAGAGGGCCACGTCGAGGAGGTCCATGAGTGACTTGCCCCATGTGGCAAGCGCGATGCCACCGAGCGAGACGAGCACGACACATGCTCGGTCTCGCAGAAGCGGTGTTCGATCGAGCCCTGGGATTCGGGCGAGGATGTTGTGGCCGAGAATCGTGGCTGGGGCGAGGACCGCGCTTGTGGCTGTTGACACGATCATCGACATCACCGCGATCACAAAGATCACGAGCATCACGGGTGAAAGATATTCCCCCGCCAGAAAACTCACGGGATCGAGCCTGCCTCCGGGATGCGTCACCAGCGACGCGAGGCCCAGCGTGACGGGGATCATCCCGAACACAAGATAGATGCCGCCGGCAATGATGCAGGCCTGCATCGCGGTCGTTCCGTCTTTCGCCGCGAACACTCGCTGCTGGAGATCTTGCCCCGGAATGTTGCCGAAGAGGCCGGTGCCCCAGGCGGCGAGCCAGGGCAACACGGCGGCGGCAGTGAACTCGATTGGCAAAAGTCGGAGGTGATGAGGATGCGCGGTAGCCACGCTCGAGAACACGACCGTGAGGCCGCGGACGGGGTCACCGTCGCCGAGATTCTGGGCTGAGAGCGTCGCAATCATGAGCACGACGAGGCCTGCCAGCGCGACCACAATCTGAAACGTGTCGGTGAGCGTGACCGACCACATGCCACCGATGAGCGTGTAGACGAGCGTGACGCCGGCGACGATCAAGATGCCGTAGGCCAGTGGAATGCCGAAGTAGAGCTCGAGAATCCCGGCGAGCGCCGTGTATTGCAGCGCGATCCACGAGAAATAGCTCGGCACCTGGATCAATGCTCCCGTGAGCTCGGCCGAGGGTCCGTATTTCACCCTGTAAAAATCGGCCATCGTGTAGAGCTGCATGTTCCACAAGGGCCGTGCAAAGAAGACGCCCGCAAATACCAGCGTGGCGGCGCAGGCCAGCGGGTCGAGGACGACGCCAAGGAGTCCCTTGTCGCGGGCAGCTTCTGCCGCGGCAAACATCGTGGCCGCGCCGAACCAGGTGGCGATGAGCGTGCCGCAGGCAAGCGACAGAGGCAATCGACGCCCGGCCACGACATAATCGGCTTCGTTTCTGACCTGACGGCTCGCGTACACACTGATGCCGAGAAGAAAGATCAGATACGCCCCGAGTGCCCAGCCCAGCAGGCGGACCACGGCCGGATCGAGGGCCAATCGCGGAAGGTCGGAAGCAGCGAGGAACGACAGCATGATGGATGAAGCCACGCGTTGGCACGCAAGCCGACGAATGCGACAAAGGGCTCGCGGATTGTACCGATGAGCGCCCTGACGTTGAACGGCTTTTGGCCCCCCCGCGGAGCGCGGCTATCCTGACGCTGTTGCGTGTGGATGATCCCTTGTGACCTGACCTCTGCCCCGCCCCGAGATGCCATGTCTGTCGAGCAGTCCCCAACCGAGTCCTGGCATGCCCTTTCTGTCGATGCCGCGATCGACCGCCTGGGCACCGATACCACACGAGGTCTGACCGCCACTGAGGCGGCCGAGCGGCGCACGACGTATGGGCCCAACGTGCTCACCGCACGGCATGGGCATGGGCCGTTCGTACGGTTTTTGCTTCAGTTTCACCAGCCGCTGATCTACATCCTGCTGGTGGCGGCCGGTGTCACCGCCGTACTTGACGACTGGATCGATGCGGGGGTGATCCTCGCCGTCGTCCTCATCAATGCGATCGTGGGCTTTGTCCAAGAGGGCAAGGCACTCAAGGCGATCGAGGCGCTTGGCAAAACGCTCGTGAGCGAGGCGACGGTGGTTCGCGACGGCGAGAAAGAACGGATCAATTCGGGCGAGATCGTGCCCGGCGACATCGTGCTCCTCCAGTCGGGAGACAAGGTGCCGGCTGATCTGCGAATCGTGAAATGCCGTGATCCCCAGGTGGCCGAGGCGGCCCTCACGGGCGAGTCAGTGCCGGTTGAAAAAGCGGTGGCACCACTCGGCACGGAGGTCGCGCTTGCTGACCGCAAGAACATGGCCTACGCCTCGACGCTCGTGACGTTCGGCCAGGCCACAGGAGTGGTCGTCGCGATCGGCGACTCGACCGAAGTGGGCCGCATCTCCGGGTTGATCTCATCAGCTGACGACATCCAAACGCCACTCACGCGGCTCATCGCTCGGTTTAGCTCCATTCTTTTGGTCGCCATCCTCGCGGTGTCGGCGGCCACGTTTGTCGTCGGGTTGCTCCAGGGCTCAGACTTCAAGCTCATGTTCAAGACGGCCGTGGCGCTCGCTGTCTCCGCGATCCCCGAGGGACTGCCAGCGGCCGTCACGATCATGCTGGCCATCGGAGTATCCAAGATGGCGGCGCGGCGGGCGATCATCCGCAAGATGCCGGCGGTGGAAACGCTTGGCAGCACGACGGTCATCTGTTCCGACAAGACCGGCACACTCACCCAGAACCAGATGACCGTGACGGCGATCGTGGCGGGTGGCGAGGATTTTGCGGTCAGTGGCTCGGGCTATTCGGCCGACGGTGAGATCACCGCGTCGGGATCAGGAAGCGATGAACCTCTCTCGCGTGATGATCTGAATGGTCACGTCGCTCTCCTTGAATGCCTGCGAGCAGGACTCGTGTGCAACGATTCCCGGCTCGACCGCGAGGGCGACGACTGGTTCGTAGAGGGGGATCCCACGGAGGGTGGGCTCATCGTCGCAGCGGCGAAGGCGGAGCTCGAGGCTGACGCCCTCCAGGAAAAGCTTCCGCGGCTCGACTCGATTCCGTTCGAGTCGGAGCTTCAGTACATGGCCACCCTCCACGACCAGGGGCAGGATCAGCCGCGGCTGGTTTACGCCAAGGGCTCGGTCGAGGCGATTCTCGCTCGCTGCACTGCATCGCAGGACGCGGGCGGCCATCCTGGATCGCTCGATCCGGAAGCTGTGACGGCGGCGGTCGCGAGGCTTGCCGCTGACGGCCTGCGGGTGCTCGCCTTTGCACGGAAGGAACTGCCGGCCAGCACCACCGCGCTCGCGCACGACGA
>JBGTKO010000215.1:0-2607 GCA_041744595.1 Pirellulales bacterium | reverse complement strand
GGGTGCGTCGGGGTCAAGACGACCGTGCCATGCGGGGTGCTGCGTGGCCGTGATGAACCGCTCGGGATGGGGCATGAGGCCGAAGACACGGCCGGTTGGGTCACAGGCGCCGGCAATGTGGGCAACGGAGCCGTTTGGATTCGTCGAGACACCGGCCGAGTCAGGTGCGTATCGCAGTGGCAACTGACCAGCGGCCGAAAGCGTGGCAAGGTCGGCATCTGAACGTGGCACAAAACGACCTTCCGCGTGGGCAACAGGGAGCTCGAGGTCGCTGCACCCGGTGAGGAATACGCTGGGAGTTGTTTCACACCGCAGTTGCACCCAGCGGTCGATGTAGCGACCAGAGGTGTTGTGGGCGAGCGTGGCCTGGCGGGTGCCGTCGGGATCGGCCAGTAGCAAACCGGTCTGAAGAAGAACCTGAAAGCCGTTGCAGATGCCGAGCACGAGGCCGCCGCGATCACGGAACCGCTTAAGCATGTCGCCCAGACGTGTCCGAAGCTCGATGGCAAAAATCCTTCCGCTGGCGATGTCGTCGCCATACGAAAAACCGCCGGGGATGCAAAGAATCTGGCAATCATCGGCGGCAGAGGGCCGCTCGGCGAGCGCCCGCACATGCACTCGTCGGGCGATTCCACCGGCTCGCTCGAATGCAATCGCCGTTTCATGGTCGCAGTTGGTGCCTGGGGCACGCAGGACAAGAGCGCGAGGAGCGAGCATTCAGCCAGCCTCCCTGGAGAGTGTTCGCCAGGCGGCGGCGAGATGTGAGACATCGATACGTTCGGCGGCCGTGGTGCCGATGAGCTCGAGGACCGGTTCCGCGTGGACCTCGCCAACAAAACTCCAGGGCACGTCCTTCATTTCGCGTGCAAAGGTTTCGTCGCTGCCAGAAGGTACTTCACAGACGAAGCGGCCAGGTGCCTCGCTGAACGCGATTGCCACGTCGCGGGCGTCTTGTGGAAGTGAGTCATCCGCGTCAAACGGCACGGCTGCGAGGTCGAGCCGCGCACCGATTCCCCCGCCAATGGCCATCTCCGCCACTGCCGCGACAAGGCCCCCATCCGAAATGTCATGGCAGGCAAGCACCGCGCCAGAACGCTGGGCCGCGGCGACAGCCCGGATCACACCGCGACATGCTTCGATATCAACCGTCGGGATGCCACCGCCAATGACGCGCCCGGCAAGCTCGAGCTGGCTGCCTGCGGTGGCTGGCTTCGAGAGCCCAACGATGGCCAGGCGGCTTCCGGGTCGCTTGAGATCTGGCGAGACAGCCCGTCGCACGTCTGGCACCTGGCCAAGTGCTGTCGCCAGGAGCGTTGGCGGGATCGACATCTCACGCGAGGCCCCGGCCGCGTCGGTCCATGCAAAGACATTATTCAGGCTGTCCTTGCCGCTCACGAACGGTGCGGCAAAGGCAATCGCGAGGTCATGGCAGGCCCGGCAGGCTTCGACGAGCGGCCCGAGCGTCTCGGGGCTTCGTGTGTCGCCCCAACAAAAATTGTCGAGGAGGGCGATGCGATCAGGATCAGCCCCCGCGGCCACGGCATTCGCGATCGCCTCGACGATTCCGCCGGCAGCCATCTGATACGGATCGATCGTGCCGAGTCGGTGCCGAAGCCCAATGCCGATCACGACGCCACGGTTGCGTCCAAGCACACCGCGGATGACCGTGCCATCGGCAGGTCCACCACCAGGCCCAAGGAGTGGCTTGGTCACGCTGCCCCCCTGCACCTCGTGGTCGTACTGCCGGATGATCCATTCTTTACTTGCCACGTCAGGCAGCGCGAGCACGGCCAGGAGCGTGTCGGCAAGGCTGGCGGTTTTCCACGTCGCTGGCTGTGCGGTCGCTGGTTGAACACGTGATTCGAGGACACGACGAGGCCGCCCCTCGTGGAGAAAATGGCAGTCGAGCTCGCCGGCAGTGTTGCCTTCCCATCGGAGGACGAGGCGGCCTGAGCCGGTGAAGGTTCCGATGGCCGTCGCTTCAACGCCTTCGGCCGCCGCGACGCTTGCGAGCTTCTCCCAGGCTTCGGGGGGCACAGCGAGCACCATGCGTTCCTGGGCCTCGGAGATCCACGCCTCTGTTGCCGAGAGACCGGCATACTTCAGCGGCACACGGTCGAGGGCGACGTCCGCACCGAGTGTTGCGGCCATCTCACCAACGGCGCTCGAGAGACCTCCCGCACCGCAATCGGTAATCGCAGAAAAAAGATTCTGCCTCGCAGCCTCGAGGACAAAGTCGGTAAGCGTCTTCTCGTGGATCGCATGGCCGATCTGCACGGCGCCACCGGATTCGGTCTCGCTTTCGCTTGAAAGTTCGATACTCGAAAACGTCGCCCCATGGATGCCGTCACGGCCGGTACGACCGCCGGCCACGACGACGAGATCACCCGCCGACACCTTTGCGTTGGCGGCGTTTCGGGGCATCACGCCGACCGTGCCACAGAAGACGAGCGGGTTGCCGAGATAGCCAGGATCAAAGGCCACGGCGCCGGCAATCGTGGGGATCCCCATGCGATTACCGTAGTCACGCACGCCGGCCACCACGCCGGCCAGCAGTCGACGGGGAGGAATCACGCCCGGTGGCAGGTTTTCTGGTGGCGTGTCGAT
>JBGTKO010000214.1:0-27697 GCA_041744595.1 Pirellulales bacterium | reverse complement strand
GCGAACGCAGCGGGCCAGTGGTTTGTGAAGCTCACCGCGTAGGTCGTAATCAGCGTCCCTGTCGCGCCGGCCGCAAAAACCAGAATGCGGCCAAAGTCCGTTCGGCCGTACCGCTCGACGATGCCCGCGAGGATCAGGAGGTACGCCACAAAAGGGATGACGTTCCATGAAAAAAGAAGGACGCGACCGAGCTCATGCGGATAGCTGCCGAGAGTCTTGCCGGTGCACTGGTGGAGGAGCCAGTATTCACTCGCCATGAGCGTCGCGAGGAGTGGTGGCTTGCTCGAGTAGCAATGGCCCTCGTCGGGACCTGGGGCGGGATTTCCTCGGCCGTCGTGCTTGACCATGTCGATCGTGTCCCAGTTGGGCTGGGAGATGATCTCGTCAATGGCATAGGTGCCATGCTCCACGAGCGCCCGCACGGTGCACCATCGGCTCCGGTCGTTAGCACTAAGAAACGGCCGCTGGAGGTCGCGACGGGGTGGCTCGCTGGGCCCTGTATGTTTCTTGGCAGCCTCGTCGTTGAGGTGGTTCTCGAGACGGATCGTATCGATGGAATTCACGGCGAAGAGGCGTCCCGTGATATTGCCCGCTGCGATCGCGATCAGAAGCAGGTAGACGCCCCGGCGGAGGGCGGCACGGGCGTCAGTGTCAGAGGCGGGCGGGTGACGCATGGTATCGCCCGGATAGGGCAGGCCAGATCGGGCGCGTGACGACAGCAAAACGCTCGGTGCCGACGGAACATGTTCGTGAGGTTATAGTTTAGCCGCGTTCATTCGGGCCATCCGGGCCTCCCACCACGCCGCTCGCAGATTGCCATGCTCTCGTTCGTCATCCCGTTTATGGACGAGGAGCCCACGCTGGCGTCGCTCTTCGAGCAGATCGCCGCGGCCGTGCGGCCGTCAGGGCGGCCATTCGAGGTGATCTTCGTTGACGATGGGTCCCGTGACAACGGCTCGGCCCGCGTCGCTGAACTGGCTACGGCCTACCCTGGCGAGGTCAAGCTCATCGAGCTGCGGGGCAATTTCGGCAAGAGTGCCGCGCTCGCCGCGGGCTTCGAGCATGCGACGGGGAATGTCGTCTTCACGCTCGACGCTGACCTCCAGGATGACCCCAAGGAGATTCCGCGGTTTCTCGAGGCGCTCGAGGGTGGGCTCGATGTGGTCAGCGGCTACAAGAAAACGCGGCACGATCCCTGGCACAAGGTCATCCCCTCGCGGGTGTTCAACTGGATGGTTCGCCGGCTGACAGGGGTGCCGCTCCATGACATCAACTGTGGCTTCAAGTGCTACCGGGCGGAAGTACTCGAAGACGTGCGGGTCTATGGCGAGCTCCATCGGTTCATTCCTGCGCTTGCCATCTGGAACCGGTTTCGCGTGGGTGAAATTCTGGTGGAGCATCACCCGCGGCGGTTCGGCCATTCCAAATTTGGCGTGGGCCGTTTGTTTCGCGGCCTCATGGACCTGATGACCGTCACGTTCCTGCTCAAATACGACCGCAAGCCGTTGCACTTCTTCGGCTGGCCAGGCGGCCTTGCGTTCCTGGCCGGCGTTGCCATCTGCGGCTACCTGACGATTATTTGGTTCGGTGGAGGGAGCATCGGGCACCGGCCGCTCCTCATCCTTGGCGTGCTTTTGATCGTGATCGGCGTGCAAATTTTGGCCACGGGTCTCCTTGCCGAATTGATCGTGCATGTCCACGACACAGGGCAGCCCTACAAGATCCGCCGCACGGTCGGTTTCGAACCGGATCAATAGCGGTTCTGGCCTGCCCGCGTCATGTCGCCGGACGTTCGCTCCGGGCATCCATGCCCTTCGCTCACTCGGAGGAAACGGCGCTTCGCCATCCTGGCTTCGCTTGTTTCCTACGCCGGCTCCGTGACACGGGCAACCCCTCGCGGATGCCTTAAGCGGAGCCGCGGCCGGGCCAAGCATCCCACCAGGTGCGAAACTGCCGCCACTGGCTCTCCAGAAACGCCTTTTGGCTCGGCGAGAGCGCATCAGTCGCGTAGATTTGCCGCGCATACGCATCATGGCCTTCGAGCGCCATGAGGTGCTTGTAGTAAAGAACGAGATCGGGGCCTTCGTCGAACTTTGAAAGTACGGCCATTGCATCGTTAAGTTCTGCGGCCAGCCGACGGGCTTCGCCATCACCCGCGGCTGCCTTCAGGCAGAGTTCCACGAGCCGGAGCACCTGCTGTGGCAGGGCATTGCCCACACCGGTGATCGCACCGATCGCGCCGCACCGCACAATGCCATGAAACACCTGCGTATCGACGCCCACCATGAGCGAGAGGTCGGGGTGGCCGCTTGTGATGTGTTCGGCGGCATACGTGAGTGAATCGGCACCACCAAATTCCTTAAAGCCCACGAGCGACGGAAATTCGGTCCGTAGACTGAAGAAAAGATCGGCCTTCGTCTCGAAGCCGTAGTAGGGGCTGTTGTAGATCACGGCCGGAAGGCCGGCCCCCGCTTTTAGGATGCCGGAGAAGTGATGCCGCTGGGCCGCGGGGGACGTGCCCCGTGAGAGGACTCGCGGGATGACCATGAGCCCCGCCGCGCCGACCTTCTTCGCATGGGCCGCATGTTCGGCGGCGAGCCGCGAATTCTGGGCGCCCGTCCCCACGATCACGGGGATACCGGCCGCCACGAGTTTCGCGACGCCCTCCTGCCGCTGGGCATCGGTCAAGAGCGGCCAGTCTCCCATTGAGCCACAGTAGATGACTGCCGACATGCCCGAAGCGACGAGGTCGGTGCCAGTTTTGACAAGTGCCTCGAAGTCAGGCGCACCCGAGGCGTCGCATGGGGTCATGAGGGCAGGCATGCAGCCTTGAAAAATGTTCATCGCGGGCTCCGTGGGGAATCGTTCTTGGTTTTCGTTTCAGTCGGTCTGTCGGAGGTGGGTACGAGGTCGGTCCGCTGGATTGGCTGGCCTTCCCAGGTGGCGATGTCGGTTTCTGGGTCGTAGGAAAGCACGCGGTGGGCACTGCCTGCGGCGGCAGGTTCGTCCACAGTTGGGAGCCACTTGGCATGTTCAGCGATCACCGCGGCATGTTCTGGGCGACTGGCAAGATTATGCCACTCATGCGGATCGGCTTTGAGGTCATACAACTCGTCGCTCATGTCGGCGTAGCGAATGTACCGCCAGCGTTCGCTTCGGACTGTGTGGTTGCCCTGGTTGTGGGTGGTGATGGCCGGCCGCTCGCGCGGTAACGCTGCATCGCGAAGCAGCGGCACGAGGCTTTCGCCTTCTTGGTCGTCTCTCGATGGAAGGCCAGCAAGCTCGACGAGCGTGGGGTAGATGTCGAGGAGCTCCACTGGACGGCCGCACTGCTGGCCCGGTGTCACGCCGGGGCCGGCGAAGATGAGCGGCACCCGTGTGCTCCGTTCCCAGAGCGTGTTTTTTCCGGTGATCGCTTTTTCGCCGAGGTGAAACCCGTGGTCGCTCCAAACGACAACGATCGTGTTGTCGCGGTGATCCGACGCGTCGAGCGCGGTGAGGAGTCGCCCCACCTGAGCATCGACAAAGCTCGTCGAGGCAAGGTAGCTCCGCACGAGGTTTCGCCACTGGTCTGCTTCGCGGATCGCCGCAAGCCGTGGCTCGGGTAACTGCCAATGGAGATACCAGGAGAATCGCGGCGTGTCGTCGCGGTCATTCTCGAGGATTGGCGGGAGGACGGTGTCGTCGTCGGGGTAGAGATCAAACCATTTTTGAGTGGCATAGCAGGGGACATGCGGCAGGAAGAAACCAAGGGCCAAGAAGAAAGGCTTGTCGGACGGTGCTTTCTCAATCTGCTCGACGCCCCAGGATGCGATAACGTAATCCCCCTTCACCGTGTCGTCGTCATCGATCGGCCAGACGCCCCAATCGACCAGCGGATGGGAGAGCGGCGGTGATGTCACAAGTCGCTTCGGCGGTTTTGAGCCCACGCCCCCGTGGCCGCCGTTCACCTGAAAATCTTCCGGACTCTTCTTTCCGCCCGAGCGGGTGCCCTGGTGAAAAATCTTGCCGTCGCCGGCCGTCCGGTAGCCCTGAGCGGCAAAGTACTGCGGCAGCGTGACGCGGTCGGCAAACTCAGACACATCGCGGAAGGAAGGCAAAAGACCGTGGATACCGGTGGTCGATGGCCTCAGGCCAGTCAGGACGCTCGCCCGCGAAGGGTTGCATATGGGCGACTGGCAGTGCGCGTTCGTAAAGTTCGTGCCGCGGGCGACGAGGGCATCGAGGTGTGGCGTCTTCGCGAGCGGATGGCCACCGAGGGGGCCGACCCAGTCGTTCAGGTCATCGATCGAGATGAAGAGAATGTTGGGACGTGTCGTCGGCGAACGAGGTGCCGCGTCTTCGGCCCCGGCAGCCGCGGACCAACAGACGGCGAAGAAGACGGCGGCGTGGATGGCATGGCGCATGGGACAATCCTCGGGAGCGAAGGCTGGCCGAGTATATGCCCTCCACCGCCATGCGTGGCTCCGTCCATCAGGGCCGTTTCAGCACCACCCAGGGGGAAGTCCATCCGGGAGGGTTCTTTTCGCCAAAGCCTCCTGCTTCAATGAAGAGATAATCGACGCCGTCAACGGCTCCCGCCCTCATCCGAAGGGCCTCGCTCCTCGCAAGATGAATGAGCCGATCGCCCGACCATGCAATTTCGGAATGGTCGGTGAGTCCGTCTTCGGTGAAGACAAGCTTTTGGAATGGAGCCTTTTTTGTGTCGGCCCGCTTGGCCGTTGGGTCGAAGGCTTCGATCGTAGGGACGATCGCCACCGTTTGCCACGAACCGAGCACGGCCGCGTTGGCGATGCACCCACCATCATAGTGAAACCATGCCAGGGGTGGAGCATCGCCTTCGTCGTTGGCCGAGTCGTCATCGCCGGCGGCGTCTCCCTCGCTGGCCATGGGGGTGTCACGAGCAGCCAGCGAAACCTGCCACTCGGCCGACCGCATTGGCGTAAACATCGCAGCCTTGCGGAAGGCGTCGGTATCGAGCGGCGGAAGCTTCATCTCCTCGACCCAGAGATTGAAGATGCCCTGTGGCACAGGAGGCATCGTGACCACGGCCCGCTCCCCATACCTCAGGAACGTTGTCGCGGCGATTGTCACCGGTCCATTCCCGAATTCACGCAGAAAATCGGCAGTCACAAAAGCCCCACGAGGCTTGTTACCGCCTCGCCGGCCGACTCCGTCCTTGGTCTCAATGAGAAGCCGACCGTTGACATAGATGCGGTAGCCGTCACCGCTGCCCACATGCTGACCGGTCCCAACACGAATCCGGTAGAGGTGCTCTGGCTTCGGTTTGGGGAAATCAAAGGTGCCGCGGACCAGCAGGACCTCCTTGTCCCAGAACGTCCGCATCGCCACCGAGTGCTGCTCGCAGCCCGGCATCGGGCACGGCTTCCCCGACAGCGGTCCGAATCGATTGTTGTCGGGGTCCGTGGCAAAGCCCGGAATGGGAGCAACGACCGGGCTCGTGACGAGCGTGCCGGCATATTGGCCAAACGGCGCTTGTCCCTTTTTCCATCCCGCCTTCGCCGGATCGAAGCTGGGCTCGAACCAGGCTTCCATGCCCTTTGGTAGCGTCACGCGGCGATAACGCCAAGGTGACAGGTCGTAGGCCATTTTTTCGGGTGGATCGAACATGAAGTAGTCCCACGCGGCATCTTTCAGGTTCGGCCCAAACTCGTGCCAGTCGTAGTCGTGAATTCCGGCTTGCTGGTACAGCCTCACAAGGTCATCGATCGGCCCCACTGCGAAGGCTGACTGCTTCGTGGCCGCCGTTTGCGCCAGAACCCCAGACCGGTTCTTGCTTAGAAACTCATACACCAACTGGTCGCGAATGATCGGTTTGAGGGCTTCGCGGAGCCTTGGACTGAGCTGGTCAGGGGCGGCAGCAAGAAAAAGGTGGGCATACGGCAGCGGTGAATCTGGGTAGCGCTTTTTGGCGACGTCATACAAGATGTCAAAACCACCGGGCACACCGCTCAGCGTCGTGGCGAGCAACTCCAGGTGCGAGTCGTACACGCCGGTAATGTTTTGGCCGCCGGGCCATGTTTTGACGCCCGCGTAGCCGGTGTACGCTCCCTCGATCGTCTTCATGGCGAGGTCGCGAACGGCAGGGCTCGCCTCTGCGAGCTGTTCACGAATCTTTCGGGCAGGGCCAGCCGTTGTGCTCCACCGCTGGCATGTGCGAAGAAGGTTGCCGACAGCGGGAAGCACCCTGGCATAGCACCGTTCGTCAGCCACGACGGGCACGAGCGCCGTGAGCGCCCCGTTCTGGAGCCACTGTTCCTGGTGGTTCAAGTAGGGAACGATAAGATCGACATGGGGCGCGATCATGTCGGGCGTGCCCAGGCCTACGAGCGCCAGCGCCGCATCCTTCACGAACCACGACTCGTCGGGATCAGCGAGCCGCGCGATGGCGTCATCAAAGGCTTCTTGGGCCCAGGGAGCAGACACATCAAAGGCCTTGGTGCTTCCACGGAAGCCAGCGCTTCGAACCCGCGGATCGGCGGACCGACGAAACTCTTTCAGCAATTCCGTCCGCACGGCAGGGCCCGGCTTTGGGAACATGTAGTCAAACGTGAGGCCAGCCGCATGGTTCGCCGCCATGTTGCGGATCAGGTATTCGGGGTGGTGGACGAGCCTTCGGACCTCGTCGTCGCTCACGGGGCCCGCGTTGAGCCGGAGAATGAGCGGCCTCGCCGAGTCCTTCGCGAGCGTCTCGTCCGAGATGTCCTGCCGTGAGCCGTCGGCCCTTGCCGCAGGCTCGAGCGACTCAAAAGTATCGTCTGCCGCGGTGCCCCAAGGTCGTGAAGGAAGCGCGTACGCCTTTGCATAGGGAGAGACTGCCCCCGTGATCCGAAGCGTCTTTCGTGGAATCGTGTAGGTGAGAGCGTAGCCCGCCCCCCACTCTTCTTTGTCGTAGCCCGCGCCGCCGAGGATGCCGAAGGAGCCATCGAATCGCCTCGAAAGATCGTAGTGCCACTGGCGTCCGTCCATGAACCCGCGGTACTGCTTCGGCTTCTTGTCGTGGAGCAGCCCCATTGCGGTGCTCCTCCAAATTTCGCCGATGCCACCGCCGGTGTGGCCGTGGAGCATGAACGTCGTAGTGTAGAAGCTCGACATCGCGGCAATGTCCCGCGCCCTCGCGTAGATCGATTGCTCTCCCTCAGGCGTGAGGGATGCGGCGGCTGCCATCGCGAAGGCGAGGTTGCCATTCTTGCCGTTGTCGACGAACGAAGTCTCGGGGCGGTCGTCGCCGTAGGGGTTGATGCCGCGGCCGGCGAAACGGAAAAAGTGGACGAGCGTTCGGTGGAGGAGGCTCTCATCGACTTTCGCGCCGCATTCCTTCGCCAGAAGCAAGAACGTCACCACGGCCGTACCGCCGGCGTTCAGATGGCCGTTGCCGTAGGAAACCTTCGTCACGCCGCCACGCCCGGCCCACGCGTCGAGGTATTCGCCCTTCTTCGCCGACTCCGCCCATTTCTCGATCACAGGCAGGGCCGCGGCGTCACCGGTACGAAGATAATATTCGCAGAGCGGAATGCCGGCATAGCCGAGGTGCCAGGCGTAGGTCGCCGGTGGCTTGTCAGCGAGGGAATGGACCCATTCGCGGACTGGTGCCAAGTCCTTTTCGTCGCCTGTCGATAGCAGGAAGAGCATTCCGATATTGGAGAATCCGGGATTCGATTTCGGCTGGGCGAGGTAGTCGGCGAACCCGCGAACGATCTTGTCGGACTTCGGGCAGTCGAGCGGCCAGGTCTTCGAGTAGCGGCCGAGCACCGGGATGGTCACCACGACCTCGTTGACGGTTGCCCCAGGCTTGTCGTCTCTCACGAGCAGCCGCACCTTGCCGTCAGTTGCCTCGGCCTCGGCCAGAATGTTTCCAAGCTGAATTCGCGGATCGATCGCGGCGAGCTTCTGGCCGTTGATGCTCTCGATGACCTGCCCCTTGGCAAGCCGTCCGGTCGAGGCGGCCGGCGAGCCCTCTTCAACGTTCTTCACCTTCATCACGAAGGCCGGCTGGTGAAGCTCGATCCCGATGCCGACAGCTCCAAAACGGTCGATCGTGTTGACCGACTTCGTTTCGACGGGCCGTGTCGAGAAGACGCCTGCGTCCTTGTAGAAGGATTCACCCGCCCCGGCCGTGGCTGCCGCAAGCAGAGCCACGGTGACGAGACACTGGAAGCGAGCAGCAGCGATAGCGTCCACGGGCAGAAGCTCCAATCGAGTTAATGGGGGGGGAATCGACGATTATGCCACAAGGGAACCGCCGTGGCATGGCGATTGCTTGACCGGCCAGGTGCGCACGCTCGATACTTCAAGAACGGTTGTTGCGGAACCACGAGAACCTCAGGAAGAATTGAATGCACCCGGCAGTCGAGGAACTTCGGAAACTTCCCGTCGCGGAGAAGCTCCGCGTCATCGAGGAGCTTTGGGACGATATCGGCCGGTCGAATGAACCCGTCCCTCTTCCGGAAGGAGCACTCCATGAGGCGAAGAGGCGACGCGATGACATGGTCTCGGATCCTCAGCTTGGTTTGACGCATGAAGAGGTTTGGAAGCGGATCCGAGAAGCACGCGATGGGTAGAGCGGTCCGCTACCACCCCTTGTTTGATTCGGATGTACTTGAAGCTGCTCGCTGGTACGACGGGAAGGACGAAGACCTCGGTGCGGATTTCGTTGAACGCGTTCGGAGGTCCGTGGATTTGTTGATTGCTGATCCTGAGCGTCGATCACCGGCCGAGTTTGGTGTTCGCTACTGGTCTGTCGAGCGATTTCCGTACGTCGTCTTCTACGAGATCAATGACTTTGAGGTTCTAATCCTCGGCGCCATGCATAGTTCGCGAGAGTCGACGAAGTGGCTCGGTGGCCGTCTCAGCCAAGGAGGGGAATCGAACTGATGACCGTGCTACGCGTTCTTTCTCGGCGGCGGGTTTTGCAGGGGGCTGCTGGGGTCGTGAGCGTTGTCGCCTTCCGTGGATCGGTAGCCCGGGCAGCAGCGTTTCGGTCGCCGAATGAGCGGCCGCGGATCGCAGTGGTTGGCTGCGGGGCCCGTTGGGACAAGCGAGTGATGGTGGACGACGGCGACTACGGCGTCGGAAAGGAGTTTCCGAAGTTTGGTGACATTGTGACGGTCTGTGATGTCGATGCCGACCGGCTTGGCCGGGCACGCGAGATCGTCAAGGGTTGGCAGGGCGGGGCGCCGGCGACGACGGGCGACTATCGGAAGGTGATCGACGATCCGGCGATCGATGTCGTGCATGTGAGCACGCCTGACCATTGGCATGCCAAGATCACGATCGAGGCAATGCTTGCCGGCAAGGACGTGTATTGCGAGAAGCCGCTCACGCTCACGATCGACGAAGGCAAAAAGCTCTGCGAGGTGGCTCGGAAGACGGGCCGCATCGTCCAGGTGGGCACGCAGCAGCGGAGCGACGCCAAGTTCATCCAGGCCGTCGCCCTCGTACGGGCTGGCCGAATCGGAAAACTGCTGCGGGTTCAGTGTGCCGTGGGCGAGGGGCCCACGAGCCCACCGCTTCCCGTCGTTGATCCGGCCAAGGGCTTTGATTGGGACAGATGGTTGGGCCCGGCGCCGCTGGCGGCCCATCGCTACAAGATGGGCGCCAAGAACATCCCAGGAGCCTGGGCCAGGGGCCACTACGAGTTTCGCTGGTGGTACGACTACTCCGGCGGCAAGCTCACCGACTGGGGCGCCCACCACGTCGATATCGCCACGTGGGCGTCCGGCAAGACTGAGACGGGCCCGGTGTCGGTTGACCCCGTGATGGTGGAGCATCCGGTGCCGTTCAAGGACGGCTATCCAACGGAGGACGACCGGTACTGCACCGCCACAAAATTTCTCATCAAGGCGACGTTTGCAGACGGCCTTGAATTCACGATCCGTCACGACACCGACAACGGCATTCTCTTCGAGGGCACCGAGGGCCGGATCTTCGTGAACCGCGGCAAGCTGAAAGGAAAACCAGTGGAGGAGCTGGCCACACGGCCGCTCCCTCCAGCGGCCATCTTCAAGGCCTGGAAAGGCCGCGAGCCCGTCGATCACGTGGCGGACTTTTTCGCAGCCGTGGCGGCCCGCCGAGAGCCAATCGCGGACGTGTTCAGCCACCACCGGTCGCTCACCACCTGCCACCTGGCCGGCATCGCCGCCAGGCTCGGCCGCCCAATTCGCTGGGATCCAGCGGCCGAACGCATCGAGGAAGACGCCCAGGCCCAGGCATTTGTCGCCCGCGAGCCGCGAAACGGCTACGCCACTGATTCGTGACCAGGCCCGAGGGGCTCCGAAAGACGATCGTTACGATGGTCTCAGTATTCACGTGCCAGGTCGCTATCAGTCGCTCCGTAGCACCAGCCACTGATCGGTGCCTGCGGCTCGCAATCCTGGCGTTTGCTCGGGTATGGTCGCGGGATGATAAACTTTGCGAGAGGCGCTTATTCGGTGCGTGAGTGACAAGGTTCAGTTTATGTCACTGAGTTTTGAGTGGGACCAAAGGAAAGCATCTGCAAATCTGTCAAAACATGGCATAGCGTTCGACGAGGCATTGACCGTCTTTGGCGATCCGCTAGCGGTCATTTTTGGTGACGAGGAGCACTCCGAAATTGAGATTCGCGAAATCATCATTGGAAATTCAGTGCGTGGAAGGCTCCTGCTGGTCGCATTCACAGAGCGTGACCAGAATGTCGTGCGAATGATCAGTGCGAGAAAAGCAACCCGACGAGAGCGAAAAGATCATGAAGAAGGCACCCGCCAGTAAGTCTGCAGCGGCAACAACCGATCAGCTTCGGGATGAGTACCACTTCGACTATGCGAAGGCCAAGCCGAACCGATTCGCCTCGCGAGCGGTTCATGCACAGTTGGTTGTTGCACTCGATGAAGACGTGTCCTCCATTTTTTCGACGCCGGAAGCCGTGAACAAGGCACTGAGGGCCTTCATCCAGGCAATGCCGCGGCAGTCCCCGCCGAAAAAAGCCGTGACCCGAACCCGCCGAAAAAAGGGTGCCTGAGCTTTGGGGCGGTGATTGTCGCGGGCCGGCGCCGCTTGCGGCCATCCTCGAGGCCTGGAAAAGCCGCGAGCCCGTCGATCACGTGGCGGACTTTTTCGCAGCCGTGGCGGCCCGTCGGGAGCCGGTTGCCGACGTTTGGAGCCACCACCGGTCGCTCACCACCTGCCATTTGGCCAGCATCGCCGCCAGGCTCGGCCGGCCAATCCGCTGGGATCCAGCGGCCGAACGCATCGAGGAAGACGCCCAGGCCGAGGCATTTGTCGCCCGCGAGCCGCGAAACGGCTACGAAACCGAAACCTGAGAGGCTGAGGCTGGAGGCCCCCTTCCCAGTTGCCTGGGTGGAGCATGATTGGCTATCATTTAGAGTTGGTGTAGACTTGTCATTTGCATGGGCTCTTCAGTTTTGGTTGCTCGGTGATGCGAGCAGGGGGAATGTCATGGTCCGAGGGCATACACAGCGTCATCGGCCGGCCTTCACGCTGGTCGAGCTCTTGGTCGTCATTGCGATCATCGCAATTTTGATTGGACTACTTCTGCCGGCCGTCCAGTCGGCTCGTGAGTCGGCTCGAGTGATGCAGTGCAAGGCAAATCTTCGTCAGATCGCCCTTGGATGCAGTCAATACCTCGGAGCCCAAGGGACTTACCCAGGGACTGGCGGCTGGTATGAACATACTGGTGACGCGAGCGAAGGCCTCGGGCCCGCGCAGCGAGGAGGGTGGCTCTACAGCTTGCTCCCCTACATTGAACGAGTCACCCTCTTTAGTGTGGATGAGGGGTTGAGCGGGGCAGCTAAAGCCACGGCACAGCGAAGTCGCATTGGCACGGTTGTGTCAATCTACGTTTGTCCTACACGAGGCTCACCGTTTGTCCAGAGAACATGGTTTGGCCAAACACCGCTTACGCGGTCAGACTACGCTGCATGCAATGCTGGCACCGGTCCAGGCGTTTTTGCCGTCCCTGGTTTCACAAGAGATTACCAAATCACTGATGGTTTCAGTAACGTGTTCCTGGTTGGTGAGCGGTACATCAATCCCGACCAATATTTTGGTGGTCCGACGACGATGAGGACCGTGGACCAAGGGTGGACTGTTGGGAGCGACCAGGACACGATGTCGCGTTGTAGTGCGCTCTCCCAGCTCAATTTCTGGGAGCCGACCCGGGACACACCAGGCCTTTCGAGTGAAATCGCCAATGGGTTTCCCGTCTCCAGGAACGGAGTCGCGTTTGGTGGCCCGCATGCTTTGCTTCACATGGCGATGTGTGACGGGAGTATTCAATCGTTCTCGTACGATATCAACTTAACGGTGTATTCGCTTTTGGGTGGGATGGCGGATGGTGGCGGATTCGACGGACCCGAGTGACGGCGATGGCACCTCTATTCATGCTGGGCTTGGCCATCGGCCCATTTGGTCACGGCAGGCAGATCAGCTTTGGCACAATCGCTGCCCGTATCGGCTCGGGACTCTTCATTCTGGCAGTCCTGATGGGTATTGCTGGCTGCGGGTTGGGCCAACCCAAGCGGTTAGTGGCCCCTGCTTTGGACCCAGCGATGGTGACTGCCAACATCATGAAGGTCGCCGATACCAATGGTGACGGTCGCTTGGACGGCAAAGAGCTTCAGCAAGTGCCGGGCCTCATGACAGTGGTTGCGGCTCTTGATATGGACAAGGATGGAACGCTGACGGCCACCGAGATCGAGGCGTGGCTCGCGGAAATCAAGGAATCACGCGTGGCAATTGGGTCTGGATGCTTCACGGTGACTCACGGGAAGCAGCCGTTGCCAAACGTCACCGTCAAGCTGATTCCGGATCCCATCATGGGCGGCGGAATGAAGGCAGCGGAGGGAGTCACGGATGAACAGGGGATCGTGAACCCATCGATTCCAGGAAGTCCCCGCCGCGGGGTCAACTATGGGCTCTATCGCGTTCAGCTCACTGGTCGCGACTCTCGTGGAGAACCGCTCCCACCCAAGTACAACACGGCTTCGGAGCTCGGCATCGCCATTGGGGGTAATATCCCAGGATATTTCACACTCATGCTTTCACCGGATTGAGCCGTCGTGGCGGTTCATACAATGACGAAGGCCGGATGGGCGGCTACGGAAGCCCTCCTCCGACTATTAGGCTGAGAGTCGTGGCCGAGTTGTTTTTCGATGGGATTGAGTTGTTGTGAACGGCGTTTTTCGGCATAAGGGCAACGCGATGAAGATGCTTGTCCGAAGGAATGTCCAGCGAGAATGCGGATTCACGCTGATTGAATTGTTGGTGGTCATCGCCATCATCGCGATCCTCCTGGGGTTGCTTCTTCCGGCGGTGCAATCCGCGCGTGAGTCTGCCCGAATTGTTCAGTGCAAGAACAACCTCCGCCAGGTAGCCATGGGCTGCATCCAGCATGAGCACGCCCAAGGATTTTTTCCGAACGTCGGCGTTTTTTATGAATACACCGGTGACCCGGATGCTGGGTTTGGCTCGGACCAAGGGGGAAGCTGGCTCTACAATATTCTGCCGTTTATTGAGAGGTCGACCTTGCATCAACTGGGGGCCGGCCTTGCCGACAAGCGTGCGACGATCATCGAGCGCGTAGGCACGGTTGTGCCGGCCTTCATCTGCCCAGACCGTGGGTCCGGGCTTGTCAGCCCAGGTACGTCGTTTCGTTACCCTACTTGGACTTCAGTGAACCGTCCTTTTGCACGAACCGACTATGGTGGCAACAAGCAAGGGCTGATTCGCGGGATGGTTCGCGAGTACCAAGTAACGGATGGGCTCTCGAACGTGATTCTTTGCGGTGAGCGAAACTTCGATCCCGATCGTTACTGGACCAGTGGCTCGGGGCCGACCCGATATGACGCCAACGAGCATGGTTGGACGACTGGAAACGACCACGACAACTTATGCCGCGGGAGCGCCCATCCGTGCCTCAACTTTCACATGCCAATTCAAGACACCCCAGGCGTCGCAAGCAACCAAGGGTGTGGGGCGCCTCTCGGTTATCCGAACGGAATCGCTTTCGGAAGCCCTCATGCGAACTTTAACGTGGCGATGGGAGATGGCTCGGTTCACGGGATCAGCTATTCCATCCAAAGCGCCGTTCTCAACAGGCTATCGAGCGTAGCTGACGGTGGTTCCCTCGACGATCTAGGTGAATAGTGCGCATGGCATTCCGCAGTCGTCCAGGCTTCGTGCGTTTAGCAACACAATCGTTTCCTGCGGTTGTAGGTATGCTCCTCGGCGGATGCGGTCCAACGCGGCCGGCCCGTGTCGTGCCGCCCACATTTTCCCCGGCCGCAGTCACAAAGTGTGTGTTCGACCTCGCCGATCGAGACCGAAACGGCGAATGCTCACGGGACGAATTGACCGTCGTCCCTGGGCTCAATCTCAAGGAAGCTCTCGAGGAAATTGACCGCGACAAGAATGGAAGACTGTCCGAGCAAGAACTCTTCGGATGGCTCGAGGGACTGCAAGGATCAAAGGTTGCGGTTTTCCCATGTCCCGTTTGCATCCTGCTAAATGGGAAGCCTCTTCCTGGAGTCCGTGTTCAGATCGTTCCTGATCCTTGCATGGGAAACAACGTGAAAGCGGCGGAGGGCATCACGGACGAAGCTGGAATGGCGAGCCTGAGGATTCCGAGCGTTCCCTTCGGGGCTCATGGCGGCATCTATCGGCTCCAGATCACCGGAAAGGACACGGCGGGCCAGCCTATTGCTTCCAAATACAACACCCAAACGTCGCTCGGCTTGATCGTGCCCATCGTAGGACGAATGCTCAGGTTTGATCTGGAGTAGCGCCCGCCGTTTCCCGCGGTGCAGGGCACTTCGCCGCCCACGCATCGCCAATTCATTGACTTGCAAAATCGGCGAGGAACCAGGCGGGGCTCAGTCGAGCGAGAGCTCTGGCCAAAAAGCTTGGTCATCAAATAGGCCGAAGCCGATGCCGATTTCCGAGACCGTATTGTATTTTTCCGGCAACGGTTTGCCGTCGGCACCGTTGCCGACGAGCTCGACTCGGTAGAGTCCGAAGTGGACCCCGTGATATTCGCTTCCGGGAATCGTGGGATTCACCACGCCGCGGGAGTCGGTCTCGCCCTCGGCAGCCTTCATGCCGCCACCCATGAACGGCTCAGGCACGAGCTTCACGGCGACATTGGCAAGCGGCCGACCCTTCTGCGTGACCTTGAAGGCTCCGATGCCGACTGCCATCCGCGACTCTGCGATGCGAGTAAGCCACGCCTCGATTTCAGCGGCACTGAGCTTGCCATCGCTGCTCGTATCGAGTTCCGAACGAATCGGTTTCAGGGACGGCACCTTTGCCAGTTCGTCGGAGTCCAGAACCCCATCCCCGTTCGTGTCGGCGAGCGACATGATGGCCCACGTGACCTGGGCCGCATTCAGGGGCGGAGCGGGTACGCGGGGAGGCCCACTCGGGCCACAACCGGTGGTGACCAGCGACGCCAAGCCCGCGACAGCCCAAAGGCATCGAATGAAATGATTTGCCGGCGAAGACATTCCAAAGAACCGGCTCGGCGAGTTCTTAGCGGGCGACGCGACACCGTGTCGAGCAAGCCGCCAGTCCATGATCTCCATGTGAACCATTACTTGAGTTCATCGACGGAGCCACCGTCTGCCATGCCGCCAAGCCGCTGAAAGAGGGGCAGGTCAAAGCCCCAGTTGAAGCCACGGACGCTCCCGTCGCACATGGCCATTGGGAGCGAGGCATGGGGGCTGCCAAAGGCAATACCATTCGGGGCAGCATTGACACCACCGACAATGAAGGACGAAAGTCCACGCGTGTCTTGCCTTGGCTCCCAAATATTCAGGAAACCACTTCCGTCGGAGTAGGCACTGATTCGGCATAAAGTGTCTTGGTCCGCTCCAACCGTCCACCCCTGATCATTTGAGTTGTACTGACCGGTATACATATCTGGGTTTATATACCGTTCGCCACACAAGAAGACGTTGCTGAAACCGTCCGTGACTTCGTAATCCCTCGTCATGCGAGACAGGACACCGGCTGACGTTCCCGCCCTGCAGCCGCCGTAGTCCGATCGAACAATCGTTGTCTGACCAAAAAAGCCTCCACCTTGCAAGCGAACCTGCGGCTCACCTCGCGTGGGACAGACGTAATTCGGCACAATGGTACGAATGCGTTCATTCCTCGCTGCGTTCTTGTCCGCCGTGGGCAGACCCATCCCCATCGAGTAAAGTTCGTTCATGTCGATGAATGGGAGCACGCTGTAGAGCCACCCACCTCGTTGGGCGGCGCCGAGACCCTGATCGGGGTCGCCGGTATGTTCATACCAGCCACCAGGGTTTGGAAGGTACTGCTGGGAACTCATGTGTTGCGAGCATCCGAGGGCGATCTGTGCAAGGTTTCGTTTGCATTGAAGGAGCCTGGCTGACTCTCGGGAAGACTGGATCGCTGGCATGAGGAGGCTGATCAAGATGGCGACAACCGCCACAACGATCAGAATTTCAATGAGTGTGAAGGCTCGCCTCATTGACCGAACGGGCTGCATGATTTGAGGTGGCATGGCAGGTGGTCTCCAGGGCAAGCGGGAACGGTCAGTAGGCGATGAGGTCAAGGTTTACTGGCTCTTGGGCCACCGGTGGGGCATCAATAGAATTTCGCAGCCAATACTGGGAAATGCTTGCAGAGTTGATCGGATTGTACGTGTTCGTGGGGTTTCCCATAGTATTGTCGCGCCAGACGCTTCGCGACGTGGCCAGGTGGGCCCACAGGTACGAAGGTAAACCGTCCTTTAGAAACTTCACGCTGCCATCACAAAAAATGGCGTTCACACCCCCAGGGTGCCTCGACCTTGGCAGATACGTGCGAAAATTGTTTGCCGGACGGTTGATCACCGGGTGGATGTCGGCGTGCTGCCAACCCGAGAGCGTTAACGACAGATTTCTAGCATTCGGTGAGGCGCCCGGGGAACTGCCCCAGTTTGCCTGCCCGCCGCCGCCCCACGAGCAATCACTGAAAAAGGCATCGACGAGCAAGTATGTGTGTTTTAGTCCGTCACCGTTCCTGACATCCTCAAGCGATTGGCTTATCGTGGTCCCGACGGGGTCTGTCAAAACACCGTTATACCGGCTTGCGGTCGTCGCTGTGTTGACGCCGTAATGAAGCACGGAATAGCTCGATGCCTGAGCGGCTGAACCGCCGGAAGGACAGAGGAATTCCGCGAGTTGAATGCTCGCGGACCCGTTTGTGTCTTGCCACAGACGGTTATTTTTCAACCCGTTGAAGACGTCGTTTCGCTCAAGGTACGGCAGGAGCATGACAGCCCACGATGCGTCGCGAAAGTTATTGGTGCCGTTCATAACCCCGGGATTCAGCGGCACTCGGTTTCGCCAGCCGGGCAGAGAGCCTTGAAACGCGTTGAACTTGCCCATCGCGTTGCAAAGTCGAATCTGGTTTGCATTGCAGATCCCTCGACGCGCGCCCTCGCGGGCGTTGTTGATCGCGGGCAAAAGGATCGTGAGCAGGAGGGTAAAAATCGATACGACGACGAGAATCTCGACGATCGTGAATCCCGCGGTGCGGCGAGTGGTCGGCGAGATGTGGCGAGCGTGATGCATGGCCGTGACCCCTGAACCAAAGAAAAAAGCACAAGGACGCGAAACCCAGAATCAAGGCGGAGAGTGATGCTCCCCGCCCACTTCTTCTATCCTACCGCGCGGCGGATTTGAAGCAATGCGAGTCGCAAGGCGGTTGGGTTCAATCTGGCCTCTTGTTGGGCCAAGTGCTGGACCGCCTTTCAGTATCGTATTGGGCGATCACGTGGGTACCTGAGAGCCTATGGCATGAAAATGGCCTCTTTTTACGGGCCAGAGCCTGTTGGCGACACGGCCGTAACGCTCTCGGTGAAGGAGGGCCGGGGAGCGGAGACCGTTCGGCTGGTGCGGGGCTTGGCCGACAAAATCCGCGAGGCGGCGATCCGGGGAATCGTGGATGTCGTGGCGTCGCCGGGGCGGGTGACGGTCGGATACGACCCTCTGGCCGTGGCCAATTTTGAAGAGCTCAGGGCGGCGGTGGCAGCGGCTGCGGCCGGCGCCGGCGGGATGAAGGCGGGGCGATCTCTCGAGCATGAGATCCCCGTGAGCTACGACGGTCCTGATCTCGAACAGGTCTGCAGTTTGCATGGAATTGAACCTGAGCAGGTCATCGCCCGTCATACGGAGCCTGAGTACATTGTCGAGGCGATAGGATTTCTGCCTGGCTTCGGGTACCTCGCTGGCCTGCCGGCGAGTTTGGCGACGCCGCGACTCAAGACGCCCCGCATCAGGGTGCCCGCCGGATCGGTCGGGATCGGTGGCGGTCAGACTGGGGTTTATCCATTTTCGAGCCCGGGCGGGTGGAATTTGATCGGCCGCACGAATGCACGGCTTTTTGATCTCGGAAGGCCTCGGCCGGCGCTCTTTGACGTGGGGGACCGCGTGCGGTTCGTGAAAGCCGAACTGCCACCGCCTGTGGCCTCGGAGACGGCTGTACCGAGGGAGAGAGTCGAGAACACGACGATCACGGTGATTGAGCCGGGCCTTTTCACCACGGTGCAAGACCTCGGGCGGCCCAGGCATCGGGCCAGCGGCGTACCGCTTTCCGGGGCAGCGGACGGTGTGTCCCTCCGGTTGGCAAACCTCCTCGTGGGCAATCCTGAGAGTGCGGCGGGGCTCGAATGCACGCTCCTCGGGCCGACGCTGCGGTTTGACCAAGACGCGGTGATTGCACTTGTGGGATCTCCGTTTCCCGGGCTGCCGCTGGGGGTGGCAACGCGAGTGCCTGCGGGAACGGTTGTGCCGCTTGGCCACGCGACTCGCGGTTGCCGCGGATACCTTGCTGTTGCGGGCGGAATCGACGTGGAGCCAGTCCTTGGCAGCAGGAGCACGCTCTTAACTGCGGGGCTCGGCGGATTCGCTGGGCGGCCGCTTGCCAAGGGGGACTGCCTAACGGCAGGGGAGCCCGAACGGACACTTTCGCAGAATGGACCGCCCACGCTGGTGCGGGGGCTCACGACACCCGAGCGGCCGTGTGTGCTCCGAATCATCCCAGGCGAACATGCTGGGCTCTTCGGGAACAGACCGTGGTCGCAGACGTACTGCGCGAGCAGCCGGTCGGATCGAATGGGAACACGGCTCGACGGCGAGCCGGTCGAGGGAAGCGCCGACGGCGCAGGAATGGCAAGCGTCGCCGTCTTTCCAGGGACCGTGCAGGTGCCCCCCGATGGCCGGCCGATTGTTTTGCTGGCCGATGCCCAAACGATCGGCGGCTATCCAGTCCTCGGGCATGTCATCGCGGCTGATCTGCCCAGGGCAGCACAGTTGCGGCCGGGAGACGAGGTTCACTGGGCGCAAGTTTCGCTCTCGGAAGCCCATGCGGCACTTCGCGAACGCGAGGCAGTGATCACGGCGGTTCGGGAGACTCTCCGGTGACTGAGTCAGTCGCGCGATCAATCGATCTGAACGCCGATGTCGGCGAAGGGGCCGGGCATGACGCCGATCTCATGCGATTTATTTCGTCGGCCAACATTGCATGTGGTGGCCATGCCGGCGACGAGGCCACGATGGCTGCGACGGTCGCGCTGGCGCGGTCGCACGGCGTGGCCATCGGTGCCCACCCGGGCCATGCCGATCGGAAGCATTTTGGACGCCGGGAGCTTGCGATCCCTCCCTATCGTGCCGTGACGCTCGTCGTCGAGCAGATAGCACGGCTCGAGGCCATCGCAGGGGAACCGCCACAACACGTGAAGCTTCACGGCGGCCTTTATCACCAGGTGGCCCGCGACAGGTGGCTCGCGGAGGTGGTCACCGCCGCCCTCGTAGGGCGTTGGCCCAGGGTGGCATTGGTGGCGCCAGGCGGAAGCTGTCTTGTCGATGTGGCTCGCGGTTTCGGGGTTTGCGTGGCGGAAGAAGCGTTTGTGGACCGCGGATATGCCCCGGACGGCAGGCTCGTCCCTCGCTCAGACCGCGGGGCCGTGATCACCGACGCTCACGAAGCCGCCGAGCGAGCTGTGCGGGTTGTGCGAGAGGGCATCATCGAAGCAGTTGACGGGACGCCACTTCGCATCCGCCCCGACACCCTCTGCATCCACGGTGACGGCCCTGATCCAGTCGGGCTCGCCGCGGCAGTACGGGCGGCGCTCGACGCGGCAGGCATCGACGTGCGGCCCATGCTGGAGCGGGCTCAATGAGAAGGAGAGCACCGTGTCATGGCATTGATAGGGCACTGTGCGTGAAGCGACGTGTGGCGACCGAACAAGGCTATGATTGCCCGCATGGCGAAAAAAAACCCACCGCGGGCGGTTGCTCACCCAGGAAAGGAAGCGAGGCCGCGACACCGAGCGACGGGTGAAGAGACATACTACGGCCTGCGGGCCTGTGAGGCGCTCTTCGCGAAGCGTCCCGACGACATCGTGCGGGTCTATCTCGACGCTGGACGCAGGCGACGGTTTGCAGACCTGCTGCGATGGTGTGCTGAACACCGCCGCGGGTTTCAGGTCGTGGCAGATGAAAATCTTCGAAAGATCAGCGGCTCGACACACCACGAAGGCGTGGCGATCCTCGCGAAGGCAATTCGACGGTGGGGATTCGAGGATCTTCTTCGTGGCATCGAATGTGACGACGGGAGACGAACGGCTGTCGGGCCGATCGTCTACCTCGACGGTGTTGAAAATCCGCACAACCTGGGATCCATCTTGAGAACCGCGGCGCACTTCGGTGTGACCGCCGTGGCGGGGAGAGCTGGTGAGCTCCCTCCACACTCTCCCGCGGCAGTCCGCGTGGCCGAAGGTGCAGCGGAGAGCGTGCCGGTCTGCGATCTTGCCGATCCATCGGCCGACCTCCGGCGACTCGCGGAGGCGGGCTTTGCGATCGTGGCCACATCAAGCCACCGTGGCGAGCCACCGCAGAAGGCGCCGCTCGCAAAGAACTGCGTGATCGTGCTCGGGAGCGAAGGCCAGGGCGTTTCGCCTGCGATCGAGCGGGTGGCGACCTCACATGTCTGTATCCCCGGCACCGGCGTTGTCGAAAGCCTCAATGTCTCGGTCGCCTCCGGGATTCTTCTTGCCGAAGCATGGCGCCAGCGGAGTTTGGCGGGCGACAAACAGAAGGAGCGGTTCGGTATCCTGCGGAGCCGGAAGGCTCGAGCCTCGAGTGGGGAGACAGATCACGATGACTAAAATGCGACGGGCGGCGTTTTGGTGCCTGGAGGCAGGAGTGCTTGGACTGGGGTTGATGCTGACGGTGATCGTGGCGGCTTCCACCGCCGCGGCCGAACCAGACGGCGAGACGGTCGATCATGCCTGGCGGCCAAACATCCTCTTCTGCATGGCCGACGATTGGGGCTGGCCTGACGCCGGTGCGTACGGCGATCCAATCGTCAAGACACCTGCTTTCGACCGCGTGGCCCGCGAGGGCATTCTCTTTGAGAACGCTTTTGTGACGTCGCCGTCCTGCACGCCGTCTCGAAACTCAATCCTCACCGGGCAGTTTCACTGGCGACTCGGGGCAGGGGCAAGCCTCTGGAGCTCGCTCGATCCCGAGCACCCTGTCTTTCCGCTACTCCTTGAAGACGCGGGCTACCACGTGGGCCATTGGCGGAAGGCATGGGGGCCGGGCGACTGGAAAGCGCTGGGCCGGACGCGGCATCCAGCGGGAAAGCCGTTCAACAAAGGTTTTGGCGCCTTCTTGGAGGCCCGCCCGGCTGGCAAGCCGTTTTGCTTCTGGCTCGGGTCATCAGACCCACATCGGCCTTATGACCTGGGCAGCGGCCGTGAGGCAGGCATCGATCCGGCAAAGGTGCGTCTCCCACCCGATCTGCCCAACTGCGAAACGGTTCGCAGCGACGTTGCCGACTATCTCTTCGAGGTGCAGCGGTTTGATCGAGATGTCGGCGAGGCGCTCGCCCTCCTTGAAGAGACAGGTGAGGCTGCGAACACGATCGTTGTCATCACGGGCGACCACGGGATGCCGTTTCCGCGGCACAAGTGCAACCTCTATGACTCGGGCGTTCGCGTGCCACTGGCCATCCGCTGGCCAGCCATTGTGAAGCCGGGCCGCCGCGTGACCGACTTCGTGTCGTTCGCCGATGTTGCCCCAACGTTTCTCGAGGCAGCAGGCGAGCCGGTGCCGGCTAGAGTGACAGGCCGATCACTCATGCCGCTATTTTCCGCCGAAGGCTCAGGGCGGATCGACCCGACGCGCGACCATGTGCTCGTCGGCCGCGAGCGGCACGGGCCAGCCCAGGAGGCGCCCAGCATGGCCGGCTATCCCCAGCGGGCGATCCGCACCGACAACCATCTTTACATCAGGAATCTGGAGCCGGACCGCTGGCCCGCCGGCGCGCCCACAGGCTCATTGAAGCGTCCCTTCGCTGACTGCGATGACGGCCCCAGCAAGCAGTTCATCCTGGATCACCGCGACGACCCGGCCGTCAAACCATTCTTCGATTTGGCGTTTGCCAAGCGGCCCGCAGAAGAGCTGTACGACCTCGCGACAGACCCAGGGCAACTCGTGAACGTCGCTGGCGATCCGGCCCACGCCGAAATCAAGACAGCCCTCGCCACACGTCTCGATGAAGGGCTCAAAGCGTCGGCCGACCCCCGCATGGCGGGACGTGGCGACGAGCTCGAGTCGTTTCCCTATTTGGGCCCCGTGCCAAAAACCCCAGAAAAATCAAACCCCGCCACGGAGCCCTGAGGGCAAGAGCCCATGCCTTTACATCGATCTCGCCATCATGTGCCTCATCATCGCCGGCGGCCCACGGTCACCGATGGTGCCGCGACCAACACTTCTCCGGAGTTTCTCCTCGCGGCCCCGCTGCCGCGACACACGTTTCCGACCGAGGGTGCGCCAGGTGCCGTGATCCACCAGGCGATCGCCGAGGAGCTCCTCCTTGACGGCAACGCCAAACAAAACCTTGCCACGTTCTGCCAGACATGGGAGTCGCCCGAAGTGCGAGCGCTCATGGACCTGGCGATCGACAAGAACCTCATCGACAAGGACGAGTATCCGCAGACTGCCGAGATCGAGAGCCGTTGCGTAAACATGATGGCCGATCTTTGGCATGCACCAGGCGAGGCCATAGGCTGCTCGACGATCGGGTCGAGCGAGGCCGCAATGCTCGGCGGCATGGCCGCCAAGTGGCGGTGGCGTGAAAAACGGCGGGCCGCCGGGAAACCAACTGACAATCCCAACATGGTCTGTGGCGCGGTGCAGATCTGTTGGCACAAGTTCGCGAAGTATTGGGACATCGAGATTCGCGAAGTGGGAATGCGACCAGGGCGAACATGCCTTCACCCAGAGGACGTGCTCGAGCGAGTCGATGAAAACACGATCTTTGTCGTGCCCACGATGGGAGTCACGTACCACGGGCTCTACGAAGACGTGCCGGCGATCGCTGCGGCGCTCGATGATCTCGAGAAGCGGACCGGCCTTGACGTGCCGATCCATGTCGATGCTGCCAGTGGCGGTTTTCTCGCGCCGTTCACCGATCCGGACCGCGCGCCGTGGGACTTCCGGCTGGCCCGCGTCAAAAGCATCAACGCTTCGGGGCACAAGTTTGGCTTGGCCCCACTGGGTGTGGGCTGGGTGCTCTGGCGAGAGCCGGCTGATCTTCCCGACGACCTCGTCTTTCATGTGACGTATCTCGGGGGTGACATGCCCACGTTCCAGATCAATTTTTCAAAACCTGCCGGGCAGGTGATCGCGCAGTACTACGACTTCGTGCGGCTCGGTCGAGCCGGCTACGCAGCCATCCACGGCCAGGCCCACGCGGTGGCCAAGCACTGTGCCCGCGAGCTTTCGGCCTTGGGCTACTTTGAGATCGTTCACGACGGCGATTCGACCAAGGGCATCCCCGCGGTGGTCTGGACTCTCGCGGGCGGAGCCAACCCCGGCTTCACGCTCTACGACCTCGCCGACCGCCTGCGAATGCGTGGCTGGCAGGTGCCGGCCTATCCCTTCACAGGCGATCTTGCCGGTACTGCGTTTCAGCGGATCCTCGTCCGACGCGATTTCAATTTCGAGATGGCAGAACTTCTGATGCGAGACATCAAAGTGGCCATCGACTTTTTCAGGGCCCAGCCGGCGGCACCCCTGGTCGATCAGCCGCGGGGTTATTCACATACGTAGTCTGGTCGCCTTGCGAACGATGAAGGGCGGAATACATTCGCTGGAATGACCCGCGCCTACGAACGTCGACACGCTCGGTCCCTCGCGGCCTCGCGAGCCAGTGGCACGCGGCCGACGGATGCACTCAGCGACGCGGGGGTGTTCGCGGCGGGCGTCGCCGCGCTCATTGGCCTGGTGATTGCCGTCTTCTGGCAGACGCAGTCGTTTGGCGTTCTCAACTTTGATGACGACCAATACCTCGACGCGGTCGTCCGCCAGGGTCTCACGTGGCAGGGATTTGTGCGGGCCTGGACCGCAGGGCATGTCGGAAACTGGCACCCGCTGACAACGCTCTCGTTCATGCTCGATGCCCAGCTTTTTGGTGAGTGGTGGGGAGGTTATCACCTTCATAACGTGCTGCTCCAAGCGGCTGCATCGGCGGTGCTCTTTGTCGCGTTCACACGGCTCACGGGAAGCATGGGAACGAGTTTTGTCGCCGCGGCCGTCTTCGCAATCCACCCGCTCCGGGCGGAAAGCGTGGCCTGGATCACCGAGCGAAAGGATGTGCTCAGCGGGTTGTTCCTTGCAATGACGCTCTGGGCGTATGCCTTCTATGTCGAGAAGCCTGCATCACGAAAACGGTATGCGCTGGTGTTTGTGAGTTTTACCGCCGGCCTCATGAGCAAGAGCATTCTCGTGACGCTTCCGGTGGGGCTTCTGATGCTCGACTGGTGGCCCCTGGGCCGGTTTTCCATTGAGCCGTGGGCAGACGCTGGCAACCTGCGGAAGTTCCGCGACTGTGTCCTGGAGAAAGTCCCGCTGCTGGCTCTCTCGGCAGCATCGGCGGTCGCCACGGTGTTCTCGGTGGGTGATGTCGTTCGCCCAATCAGCACGCTGCCGTTTGTTGTGCGGGCGTCATCGAGTGTCGTTGCCTATGCAACGTATGTGATCCAGCTCTTTTGGCCGGTCGGCCTCGCGCCCCACTATCCTTATTCCTCGGTCGGGCCGACGCTGACGCAGGTCGCGGCGTCGGCCGTTTTCGTTGCCGCCATCACGGCCGGAGCCTGGGCATGTCGGAAGGTGTGGCCTTCGTTCACGATCGGCTGGGCCTGGTTTCTTGTCACGCTCCTTCCTGTCATCGGGTTCATTCCGAGCGGCATCCAGCTCATTGCCGACCGGTACACGTACGTCTCGCAGATCTGGCTCGTCGTAGCGATCGTTCAAGGTGGTGCCGCCCTCCTGGCCCGCTTGCAGGTTCCTCAGTGGATCGTTCGGAGTAGTACGGCAGTGGGAATCGTCGGCTTGGCCTGGGTCGGGTATGCGCAGACTTCCGTCTGGTGTGACAGCGAAACGCTTTGGCGATACACCCTTTCGGTGACCCAAGACAACGCCTACGCCCACAACAACCTCGCGGCCGTGCTCATGGGCAAGGAAGAACCGGTCGAGGCGGCCGAGCACACTCGCAAGGCCCTCGCGCTCGAGTCTCACAACCTTATCGCGCTGTCGAACCTCGCCACGCTCGTGGTGGACCGCGGCGGTACGGCTGAAGCGATCAAACTTTACGAGCGATCGATCGAGGTGGACCCCAAATTCGTTTTTGGTTGGTTTCACCTCGGCAATGCGCTTCAGAAGGTTGGGCGAATCAACGACGCCGAGCATGCCTGGCGGAAGACGGTGGAAATCGAGCCGGGCATGGCCGCAGCCTGGGGCAACCTCGCTGCGCTGCTTCTCGAACGTGGCGACGTGGACGAGGCGATCATCGCCGCGGAGAAGGGCGTGGCGACGGGCGGAGGATACCACCCGGCGTTTACGCTGGGGCGGGCGCTCGATACCGCCGGCCGCACGGAGGAAGCGGCTGCCGCCTATCGCAAGGCTGCCACCTCGAACCCAAACTCAACTGCTGCGCTCAACAACCTCGGCAGCGCGTTGGAACGCACCGGCCGTCTCGAGGAGGCAGCGAGTGCGTTTCGCAAGGCGATCAAGCTCGAGCCTGGCTCACCCGTGCTCGAGTTCAATCTCGGCGTCGTGCTCGCCAAACAAGGGCATCGCGAAGAGGCGGTTGCAGCGCTCTCGAGCGCCCAAGAACGATTTCGCGCAGCCGGCAATGAGGACATGGCCCGTGTTGTGGCAGAGCGGCTTGCTGCGTTGGGGAGCGTCGCGCCGGTCACGGACAGTGCGCCTCGATGATTTCGGTGGTTGGCATCAACGCGAAGCGTCTTCACGCCCGCGTGAGGCACGGCAAGGTTGATGCCACTGGACGTCATGCCTTACGATTCAGTTATGTTAGAATCCATGGAAGATGTTGAAAGCCACGGCGATCTGGTGGTTGTGGCGAATCGACTCCCGGTCCACCGCACCGAAGCAGGGTGGGAGACGAGTCCAGGCGGCCTCGTGTCAGCGCTCATGCCTCTCCTTCAGCGACGCAAGGGCGTGTGGGTCGGCTGGGGCGGGAGTGGGGCTGGCGAGCTCGCCTCGTTCACCCACGACGGCATCGCGAACGTGCCGGTGCCGCTTTCGGGCGACGAGATCCGCGATTACTACGAGGGATTCTCGAACAGCACGCTTTGGCCCCTTTACCACGACGCCTGTCAGCAGCCTCAGTTCCACCGACACTGGTGGAAACCGTACGTTGACGTGAATGAACGTTTCGCTGCAGTCGCGGCTCGCGAGGCCGCTCCCGGGGCAAGCGTGCTCGTGCAGGACTATCACCTTCAACTCGTTCCCGGAATGCTGCGGCAGATTCGTCCCGATCTTCGGATCGGATTCTTTCTTCACATTCCGTTTCCGCCTGTCGAGCTTTTTGCACAGCTTCCCTGGCGGCAGCGAATTCTCGAGGGTTTGCTGGGTGCTGATGTCGTCGGCTTCCAGACGAGGCCCGGCGCCCAAAATTTCATCCGGCTTGTCAACCGCTTCACGTCGTATCGCGGCGCGAGCCAGGCCATCGACGTTGCGGGGCGGACCGTCGAGGCACGGGAGTTTCCCATCTCGATCGACTTCGAGAAAATCGATCGGCTGGCGGCCGATCCTGCGATCATTCAACGGGCCAAGGAGATACGGGCAGAGCTTGGTGAGAATCGAATTCTCATGCTCGGCGTAGACCGCCTCGACTACACGAAGGGCATCGACCAACGGCTCCGGGCAGTTCACGAGCTGTTGCGGACCGGGCGACGGACCGTGGACGACCTCGTGTTTGTCCAGGTCAGCGTGCCCTCGCGGGAGCAGGTTGATGAGTATGTCGGGATCCGTGATCGGATCGAGACGCTGGTCGGGCACATCAACGGTCAGTTCAGTGAGGTCGGTAAGGTGCCCGTGCACTACCTTCGTCGCAACCTGCCGCTCGAGGAGCTCGTGGCCTACTATGTTGCGGCCGACGTGATGCTCGTCACGCCATTGCGGGACGGGATGAACCTCGTGGCGAAGGAGTACTGCGCCGCCCGCCGTGATGACACCGGCGTGCTCGTCCTGTCGGAGTTTTGTGGTTCGGCCCACGAGCTCGACCGCGCTGTGTTTGTGAACCCTCATGACATTGACGGTATGACTGCCACCATCGAGCACGCGATCGCGATGCCGCG
>JBGTKO010000213.1:0-12130 GCA_041744595.1 Pirellulales bacterium | reverse complement strand
CTTTCGAGCCTCGCCCCTGGCAGGCTGAAGCCCTCGCCTCACTCGCTGCGATCCGCCGCGACGGCTACTCAAAGGCCCTCGTCGCCGTGGCCACGGGCCTTGGTAAAACCTGGCTCGCGGCCTTTGATGTTGTGGCGGTGGGCCAGACGCTCGGCCGGCTGCCGCGAGTACTCGTGATCGCCCATCGTGCCGAGATCCTCGCGCAGGCGGAAGCAACATTGCGAGCGGCCCTTGTCGCTGCGTCACAAGAGTATGGCTGGCCGCTTCCAAACGTCAGTTGGTTCGCCGGCTCCTCGTCTGACCTCTCCGGCACGGTCGTCATCGCCTCGATCCAAAAGCTCTCGCGGCCGGATGGTCTTCTGGCGTTGGAAGCTCTCGCGGCGTCGGTCCCTTTCGACTACTGCGTCATCGACGAGGTGCATCATGCCGAGGCGCCGAGCTACCGTCGCGTGCTCGCACGGCTGTCGGAGCTGTCTCGACTTGCCCCCTCGTTCACGCTCGGCCTTACCGCCACGCCCGAGCGGACCGACGGCGTCGATGTGGCCACGCTCTTTGACGACATCCTCGCGTATCAGGCCACGATTGGTGACGGGATCGCGGAGGGGTCGCTCGTGCCGTTTCGGTATCGGGGACTGAAGGACGACGTCGACTACTCCTCTGAAAAAATCCCCTGGCAGAACGGGCGTTTTGATCCAGGTGCTCTCGAAGCAGCTCTCGAAAACGCTCCCCGCATGGACCGCCTCTGGACCGAGTGGCAAGCTACGTCGGCGAGCCGCACGCTCGTCTTCTGCTGTTCGCGGCGGCATGCGGTGTTTGCCAGGGATTGGCTTCTGAAGCGGGGCGTGGCAGCAGCGGCCGTGTTTTCAGATTCGGCAGGCTCGGGCGGCCCTGTCTCCGACTCGCGGATGGCCTCCCTCGCCGACTTCCACGCTGGAACACTCTCGGCCCTCTGCGTGGTGGACCTCTTCAACGAAGGCATCGACATCCCGCTGGTGGATCGCGTGGTGATGCTCCGGCCTACCGAATCAAAAATCGTGTTTTTGCAGCAGCTCGGCCGAGGCCTGCGGGCGGCGGAGGGCAAGTCGCGTCTGGAAGTGATCGACTTCGTGGGCAATCACCGCGTGTTTGCGAGCCGGCTCGTGCATCTGTTGTCGCTCGCCCCCGCGACCACAGCCGCCGACGCCACAGGCTTTGGGCTCCTGAAGCGGTACCTCAACGGAGCAGAGCCCGCGCTTCCGGAGGGCTGCGTGCTCGACGTGGAGGTCGAGGCGAAGGAGATGCTCGAGCGTTTTCTGCCGGCTGGCCGGGCCGCGGTGGAGGAGGCGTATCGCGGCATGCGGGCGGAGCTCGGGCGGCGGCCGACGCCGATGGAACTTTTTCATGCTCACTATCTGCCACAGACGTTGCGGGCGGCATACGGCAGTTGGTTTGGCTTCTGCCGGGACGAGGGTGATCTCGATGAACACGAGGAGAGCGTTGTCGAGCAATTTGGAGCGTGGCTCGGGATGCTGGAGACGACGGCCCTCAACAAGTCGTACAAGATGGTGGTGCTGCGGGTGCTCCTGGATCGCGGTGGCTTGTGGGACGGGATCGAGATTCCGCGGCTCGCTGCGGCATGCCGCGTGTTTCTGGAAAACCATCCGGCGCTACGGGCGGATCTCGAGGGTGCGGCCTACACACGCGTGCCGAACGACGCCGCTCGCGACATGGAAAATTTTGCGGTGTGGTGGCTCGAGTGGCCGCTCTCGCGATGGATGGACAAGCAAGACGGCCGCCGCTGGTTCGCCCGCCGTGGCGATCGCTTTGTCGTGGACTTCAATGTTGCCCCCGAGCTCCGCGAGACCTTTGAGTCGCTCACGGGCGAGATCATCGACTTCCGGCTCGCGCAGTACACCCGCACACGACTCGGTGCGCCCGCCGCTTCCAACACCGACACGGCCTCGTCACCAGTTACCTTCCGCGCGAAGGTAAGTCACTCCGGCGGGAAGCCGATTCTCTTCGTCCCGTCGGTGGAAGCCGCCCCGGGTCGGCCGACGGGCCCCACGCGGGTTCGTCTTCCCGACGGCCGCGAGTGGATCTTTCGGTTCGTGAAGGTGGCCTGCAACGTCGCCCATCCGGCCGACGCCGCGAGTGCCCGCGGCAACAACGCTCTTCCCACGCTGCTCCGCGACTGGTTTGGCCCCGACGCGGGCCTCCCCGGCACGAACATTGAAGTCGAGTTCACTTCTCTCGATGGAGCGTGGATCGCGGCGCCACATGAAAGCCCCCGGCGAGAGCCAGGGGATGTCGGGGCTGTGCTCACGCCCACTCCTCAACATCAATCGGCGCACACGCCATCTCTCCTCCTCACCGACGCTCCTCCTTCTGCCGCCCGATACACGACCCACGTTCCGGTCTACGACCTCACCGTCGCGGCTGGCTTTTGGGGACCGGAGAGCGTGCCGGAGGAGATTGGATGGGCAGAGGTGCCGAGCGTGTCGCTCAAGCCGGGCATGTTTGTGGCGCGGGTGGTGGGCACATCGATGGAGCCGTTGATCCCGGACGGCTCATGGTGCCTGTTCCGCCCGTGTCCGGCGGGCTCGCGTGAGGGCCGGATCGTGCTTGTTCAGTTGGGCACGGACGGCGCGGGCGAGAACGGCGGCCGGTTCACCGTCAAGAAGTACCACTCGGAGAAGACTGTCACCGCCGAAGGCTGGCGGCATGAGCGGATTCAGCTCCTGCCGGCAAACCCTTCGTTCGAGCCAATCGAGATTGAACCGGAGGACGCCGGAGACCTGATAATCATCGGAGAGTTCTCGACGATCGTGCCGCAGCGATGAAGAAGCCGTCGCGGACTCACGACTGGCTCACGATTGCCGTGGTCAGGACCGAGCAGAAGGACTGCATAGGGACGTACCAAAATACCCGCCTGCGGCCAGGTACGCTATTCTTCGATTATTGCTCCCAGGGCAATTATCTCGAAATAGAATACCCCTATGCGACGGAAGCTTGGCCAACTCGAGAACGCCGCGATTGCCTCTCGGTGGTATCTGGACGCCGGACGAAGCCACCGCCATCCACGGATGGCATCCACGATCGATCCGTCTACACCCTCATCGGCGAGGAATTTCATGTTGACTCCCGATGACCCACCGAGTACACGGTCTCATGACCCATGGCTTCAGCCGCATACTCGAGTGCGGCCAGAACGGTTTCCCGCGTGAGCCTTGGATGCGACTCGAGCATCTGTTCGATGGATTCACCGTGGGAAAGTTTTCTCAGGATCATCTCAACCGTGATTCGAGTTCCACGAACAATGGGCTTGCCGAGCATCACATCGGGATCAGACTGGATCAGTTGGTTCGTCATAGGAATGCAGGCTCCAAAAAAAATACGTCCGTTCAGTTTTTGATCAAGAGGCCGGCCTCAGGCCTTCGATCCGGATTCTACCCCACCCCAACGTTGCCCCTCGGCCCCGTATACGCTCGGCCATTGAGCCCGATGCCACCTATTGGCCGCGCGAGAACGCCGAAACCATGATTCGTCGCCGGGCTTGGATCAAAGCCGGACGACCCAAAAACATTTTCCGGCAAAAGACGTCCGCACCAATGACGCTTGCGTTATGACCCCAATAAACTTGGAATCTGCCCCCTGAGCCGACCCGAGCCCCCACATTCGGCTGTCGAATCGTCGTAAGCGTACGATTGCCGGAAAGACACGATTCTGGAACCTAGCTATCAAGCTCCCCCGTCCCGATTGCCTCGTCATCTACATCCTGATCCTGCACACCCTCATCATCCTGATCTGGAGACGCTCCGCCAACCTCCGGATTCGCCAGTTCCACCATCTCATTCTTCCTCGGAATTTGCGCCAAGGTCCAGCCAAGATTGTTCAGGAGCGTCCTCATTGCAACGAACGTTTCCTCAACAAATGCGTTCTTTTGACCCGCATCAAGATCCTCCGGCCGCTTAAGATGCGTCTTAAGATAAACGCCCTCCAACCTCCGCTGCAGCGAGTGAAATATCTGCCCGCGGCACTTATTTCGTTCGCTCTCAACTACTCCCCTGAGCACCGCATCCTCGGGCCTCCACAATTCCAGCATCATGTAGCGGTACTTTGGCCACTGATCCGGCTGCATCTCTCCAGGGTAGACAACTTCCCGAAATGTGTGCGGTGAATCGATGACTTTCCACGCGGCCACCTCACCATCCACGTGCCCACAAAATACTTCAACGAGCGTCCTAAACTGTGCCGCCGTTCTCGGGACGAACAGTTCTTCGAGATCATGGAGATATGCCGAAAATGCGTCGTCCTGATCCACAAGTAAACCACCGGCCGCTTTCGCTCGCTCCCATATCCCAAAAAACCCACAGAGAACGGCGGCCTGAAATGCCACCGTTGACAATACATTGTCGTACAAGTGATTAACACACGATTGCACGACGGGTGCAAAAGCCTCGGCCCCACTCCGGAGCTTCGCCTTATCAGAGACGTTCTCCAGGAAATTCGAAGTCCTACTGCTTCGGAAGTGAACGATGGCGTTGGCAACCTGTTTTGCTGTCGCCTCGAGCGTTTTAATCACTTCCTCACTCTGTGTCGCATCCTCGCCAAACTCACCCTTCTTCAGCTTTTCACGCAATGCCTCACGGTGTGTTTTGAACGCCTGATTCATTCCTTGGCCTTCAAAGAGAATTGGCCTCACTTTTCGGTTGTTGAGAAGCCTTATGTACTGCTCTAAAGCGAGGCTCGCTTTGCAATGTGCCTCGAAGGGAGCAAAGCGCACAAAGAACTCGACAAGATACTTTCCATACCTGGAGGCGAATTGCTCGGAAAGTTTCTCCGCAACCTCGCGAGAAAAAAAGGTTCGGCTGGACGCATTCGCCGCGTCCTGACCGAGAACATCTAATCCATCGAGCCTCGCATACGCTCCGGATGTTCCAAGATCTTTACGCCTCCAGAACTTGCCCTCACGGGGCCGGGCACCATTGACATCGCGAGGACTCGACAACAGGGTATGTTCCACGATGTAATAGACGTGGTTCACGCCCGTAATGGCGATCGGTGACTCGAGCTTCAGCCTATCGTGTGATTGATCAAGCTCTACGTTGTGGATTCTCAATGAATTCGGGCTTGACGCATCACGAGCCTTGATCTGAGACAGAGCATCGCGAAGGAAGTGCGCTACGAGATCATTGTCGTCAAGGAGGCGGTTTCGAGACTCCGATACCTTTTTCGCATTCTTGTTAAGCGTTAAGAAGATCGCGCGTGCCGCCTTTCGCAGATCATAGTCACCGTTATAACCGTCGTGAAGTTCCGGAACCGTGCAAAACATGACCGGCAGACTGATGTCTGCGAGCTGAAACCTCCTAATGTACGACGGAGTCCACTCCTGATAAAAATCAGCATAGGGCGACCTTCGTTCATCAGACCATCCACCATTGCCTCCGGCAAGATTTCGGTGAATGGCAAGAAGGGCCATAGCACGATGCTGTCCGTCGACGATTAACAACTTCGTGCGAGCGGTGTTAATTTTGAGGCGATTAAAATCATGGCACACCAGCCTCCCCTGTAGCACTGGCTGTGAAAATTCGAACACTTCCTCGCCAACGAGGCCAGCCCGCGTTATCCTCGTATCGTTCCTGGGGCCCGGTACGGTTTCGCATGTTACGGCAGGATACGTGAGAGCCGGCCGAGTCGCTCCAGGCTCGCGAGGCAAGACCACGACAACAATCGGCGGAAAGAGCTTGACCAAATCCCTTGTCCTGGGATCAAGAAGATAGGGCACAAGTTCCGTAGACACCCTTGCGTCGTCGATATCTCTCTGCATTATTTCGTTGAAACTAAGTTTCGCGGTCTCAAAGAGCTCGCGGACCGGGACAAGGTGGTCTAGGATCTGAGAGCACCTCCCTCTTTCATTATCCAGCGTAATATGCGTAAGAAGGTACCTTACCTCAAGCGACTTATTATCGCTGAATATGCCACCCACGCGAAAGGATCCTGCGCTACCCTCAAGAGTTAGATTGAGAGCTGAGGTTGGTTCTAGGGCCATTGACATGTGAGTCAGTTCCTTCCAAGGATGTGGTAGAATACTTTGTTTAGGAGATTCTACGCGTCTACCTTTAGAAACAACCGGTGAACCTTCTTCGGGCTGCCGACTCGCTCCTTCAGTTCAGTCTCTCGTGGAAATTCCCCTGCGATTGGCAATCGACCGAGGCTCAGCGCCAATGTCCAGAACTCATCGAGCAGATCCTTGTTTCGCTCGTAGAGATCGACTATTCCTGCCTTCTTCTTCGGTCGGAGGAATCCAAGGCGGCTACTGAGTTGTTCCCAATCGATGTGCCGACGGCTACGGGCTGCCAAGAACGATTGGCCTGCGCGAGGATCCCGAAAGACCGCGTAGACGCCGATCGCCAACGGGAACGCATCAGTGCCCAGCGCCGACTCGACAAGCCCCTGGAACTCGGCCGGCTCAAAGTACTTCTGAAAAGTATTTCGGCTCGTGAGGACGCCGTCGCCGTGCTCGCGAACGGAGTCATATGACTCCTGGCCGCTGATCATCGTCGAAACGATGAGGGTCTCGCGGGCATGCCCCCAAGCATCGACGAGCACAGCGATACGCTCTGCTGGATCCTCGATCACGTTCAAGACGTAGCCGAGATTGACCACGTCAGCCTCTCTCTTGGGCGCGTCAGGGAAGTACGCAGGATCCCAGGCCGCGACGTCGTAGCCGAGCGTGCGCAGCCCGTCTGCGTCGGTGCCGAGGCCACACCCATAGTCGAACACCGACTTACCTTCCGCCAGGAGGCCGCATTCCATCGCCTGTCGAATCGGCTTCGACAAAGCAGTACGGGTCATCGCGGTACGGTGTCGGTGCACCACGACCGCCTCGTCTGGCATCGACGAGTCCGCATCATCGGCCTCTGCTGCTACAAGGGTGTGCCCCTCGTACCTGAGGCCTTTCTCTCGAAGCAGGCTCTCCCAGTTCTTCTTGAAGCCGATCGTCCGCGGATCGTCGAAGAGCCCGGCTTCTTCTTCTTGCTGCGTCAGTTCCGCGAACCGTGGTCGGTCCGGATGTTCCGGAGCAAGGAGGGTCTCTTTTCGGTGAAGGATCGGCGGATTGCTTCGGACGTCGTATTGCAACTCCTTCACCTTGCCGGCTGCAAGGTTCACTCGCACCGCACGAGAAAGCGACGGGTGCGGGTCTTCAATGAAATCGCGGTATTCAAGAAACGACACCGAGAAATCAGTGGAGAACTTGATGACGTTGAACGACTCACCAAGCTGAAGCCGCTCTCGAAGGGATAAAACCAACGCCTGCAGCCGCAAAGGGAGATCGACTGCCGGGGCGTACACATACACGGCGTCGGGAAGCTTCTTGCCGAAAGGAAGCTGGGCGACTGCGGCGCAGTACTCGGCAGCTGTCATAGCTCGGCAACCAGAGGAAGACCGCGTGCTGGTGGGGGCAACGCAGCGATCGAAACTGCGAAGTCTATCAACTGCCGTATGCTCCCTGATCGCCGCCCATATCGCGAGAGAGAGCGGTAGTCAGCAACGGGGTCGCTGGCGAGGCGCCGCCGCGGACTCTCAGCCCGCCGCTGCCGCCATGAGAAGCTGCGTTACCACCTCGGGCACGCCCACCGTCGCTGCCTTGGCGACGACCTCAAACGCTTTCCCGGCGACCTGGTCGGGCACCTCGGGGTTCACGACGATCCGCCGGGCACGCCGCGGGGCCTCGAACACAAGCCCCGCCGCTGGGTACACCTGCAGGGACGTCCCCACCACAAGAAGCACGTCGGCATCAGCGACCACTTCCACGGCCTCGTCCATCGCTGGCACCATCTCACCGAACCACACGATGTGCGGGCGAAGCTGGCTGCCACGCTCACAGGTGTCGCCGATCTCGATGTCTGCATCGCCGAGGTGACGGATCAGGCTCGGATCCCACGAGCTCCGGGCCAGCATGATTTCGCCGTGGAGGTGGAGCACCCGCTTCGATCCTGCCCGCTCGTGGAGGTCGTCAACATTCTGCGTGACGATACGAACGTCGTAGGCTCGCTCAAGTTCGACGAGCGCACGATGGGCCGCATTCGGCTGGGCAGCCCGAACCGCCCGCCGTCGCTCGTTGTAGAACCGAAGCACGCGAGCAGGATCGCGATCCCATGCCTTTGGCGTGGCCACATCTTCGATTCTGTGCCCCTCCCAGAGGCCATCGTTACCGCGAAACGTCTTCAGCCCGCTCTCGGCACTGATCCCGGCTCCGGTGAGGACGACAATGCGTTGCATGAACGTGAGATTGCTACAAATTCATCGTGAGCTGGTGAATAGATCTTAGCTATCGACTCAAAGCGGCCTCGCCCTGGGCAGCGATCTGCTTGATGGTGCGAAATAGTTCTTCCTTATCAGGGCACGCGGCCACCGAGGCCGGCTCGCTGATGGCTCGCGGGCCGCTCTCGTAAAAACGCTGCGGGAGCTCGATGCTCGGATTCTCGCGGAGTTTCGCCAGGCCGGAGCCACTCAGGTTCTCGAGACCCTTCAGCGAGAGGACTGCTCCAGAATGCGTGGCGAGAATGCCGGCCATACGGTCGGTCACGCTCGTCACGCCATCGAGAACCAGGATCGGATGCTTCACGAGCTGGAGTGCCACTGCTTCGGTAAGCAGCGTGATGCCCCGAAGCGACAGTTCTCCCGCACGATGCATCGCAAGAATGGCTGCGACCGGAGGCGTGATGTGCTTAATCTGGTTGAGAAAGAGCCCCGACAATCCATCGACCCCACGCCAGGGCACCTGCGAGGCAAGCACCTCGGCCTCCCGTTCCGTGATCGCCTCGAGGTCCTCCAACACAAGCTGACCGCCATGCTGGACGAGAAGCGCAAGCGCCGTGAGCGAAATGCCACGCGCTACCCGCACGGCAAGCGACCCCTCATGCCGGCTCAGGCCGGCCGCGACCGCGTCGTCCACCGAGAGCTGATGGAAAAGAAGCGGCCCTTTGTGGCCGGCAAGGAGCTGTGCCTGCACAGCCGAGAGCCGCTTGACGCCTTGCAGGCAGAGATATCCCGTTCGACTTCCGAGGGCCTCGGCCGTTGCGTTCGACAGTGTCGAGATGCCATGGATATGGAGCTTCCCGCGGTGCCTGGCGAGATGGACCGCGACACGTCTCGGTAGTTTCAGCAAGCTCTCCAGGAAGAGATCGCCGCGATGCATCGACAAGGCGGCGGCGGTTTCAGAAGACAGCTTCTGGATGCCCTCGAGGTAGAGATCAGATCCGTGACACGCCAGGCCGGCCGCTGCCGCGGGATCAAGGTTCCTGATGCGGTTGAGCGAAAGCTCCCCGCCGTGTTGCCCAAGCGCCTCGGCCGCTGCGACCGAAAGCTGTCGCAGGTTGTTGAGCGACAGGCCGCCACCCGTGTGCTGGCCGAGCTCCGCGGCCACCGCGTCGGTGATTCGCACGAGTTTGTCGAGGTAGAGATGGCCCTTGTGGCGGGCAATCTCACGGGCCACCGAAAGCGGGAGCCGCAGCAGCTCATGCAGATAGAGGTGCGTGCGGTAGTGGCCGACGCATGACGCCGAGCGGCCGTGGGTTGCCGCGGACGCCATGGAAAGCCAGCCATATGAGCCTGCCGTGACGGGGTCGCTGCCGTCGTAGGCGATTCCCTGTCCATCACTTATGACGGGTCTGGCAAAAAGCTCCACGAGCTGCTTAGCTCGGGATGCATCGAGGTGCCGGATCGTGCTCGTGAGCTGTCGCAGCGAAGGTTCCTCGGGCGGGTTACTGCCAGGTGATTTGGGCGAAGGCGTGGGCATGGGTTTGTCCTCGGGTGACGTCGGGGCTAAACGGTGCGATGGTCACTTCAGGCGGCGGTCGTGAAGAGTTCTTCTGCCGATGGCATGGCAGACACCACCTCACGGACCGCCACCGGCTCCCCTTCAACCGCTAGCCGTGCGAAGAGCGCATCCCGCCGGCGGATAGCCTCGGGGAGCGACGCCGTATGGAGCGACCGTCGGATGCGACGGGTGCGGAAGTCGAAGTTGAGGGTGTAGTGGACCCACCAGGTGCCGTTGTTGAGCCAAAGGTGGTGCTGGTCGTTGAACGCGTCGATGCGGGCTGACAGATAGCCTTGTGGCATGGGATACCTCCTCGATTTTAAGAAAATCGACCCGTTTCGTCGGACGCTTGTCCAACGCGCATCCTGGGTTCCGTTGCCGGTTCCCGAACCACCTTGCGGGGCAGGTTGGTGGGTCACCCACTGGGGGCGACACACTCGAGGCGAATGCGGTCTGCATTATACACGATGTGTCAAGGCTTGGTGTGTCGCGAGAGTGTCATAGTGGGAAATCGTGCGGCCAGCAGACCCGCCCGAGCCCTATGACAGCCTTGGACAATGAAACATTCGTACGCTTTGTACGTAGATAGGGACATTCCCCAAGAATGGAGAGCCCATGCCTGCACCAGCCCCCACCCTGACCCTCTATCCGTACCTGCTCCACAGCACCTGGGTCTTCGATGATGCGAGAACCCGCCTGCACAAGGAGGCGTTCGTCAGCGGCGCCACGGAGGCCCTTTCAAAACTCGTCTCGCTCAAGCAGATTCCCAATGCCGATCGTGGCTTCTCGCTCACGTTCGCCGGCGACGCTTTTGGCGGGCATGACGCGGAACTGCAGTGGCTTCGGGGCGATCCTTCGGGCAGTGGCAACTGGTATGGCACGACGCTGGACGGCGAATACCACGAACTGTGGCTCTGCCCGGCGCTCTTCTGCTACTTCGAGACGGCTCCGAAGCGGATATTCGTCAAGGCGGCGCCGCTCCCCGAGGGCGTCAATCCCCACTGGACTCCGGGACCGGACGATGGCGCAAGGCGGTTCGTGGGAGTGCCTCACGTGTAAGGGCTGGCACTCGACACGCGAGCGGCTCACGAGAGCTGCCCTTAACCAGCTCACGCATCGCTGCCACATCCTTGAGGCGAAAGGCGATAGCTTCCGCCTCCGAGACGCCCGCAAGTGGCAACGGCGTGCCGCACGGGCCTCCTGACCCAACAATCCTTGGAGCAACCGCCCCCCGCCTTCGCCCTGCGAACCGTCGATAGTGAGAATCTCTGTTCGTGCCCGCGGAATCAGTCGTCCGCCTTGTCGCCGTCTTTGATCACGAAGCGGGCCCGCAGTCGCGCCACCTCGGTCGCAAGCCCCGCGCTTTTCACGGAGCGCAACACCTCGTCAAAGTCCTTGTACGCCTCAGGCGCCTCGTCCTTCGGGTACGTGCGGCAGTTGCTCATGATGTCGAGCGCCTCAAGCGAACGATCGACCTCCTGCTGATCAAGCCGGCGCTCCGCCTCCCGCCGGCCCATGGCACGTCCCGCACCGTGATTCACGCTAAAGCATGAGAGCTCTGCACCGGGTTCGGCCACCATGACGGACGAACCCGCCGCCGGATTGCCGGGGAGGAGAATCGGATGCCCGGTCGCCTCAAACGGCGTCCCCTCGAGCGCGTGGTGACCGGCGGGGAACGCTCGCGTCGCGCCCTTGCGGTGCACCCACTGCAACTTGTTGTCCACGACTTCCTGGCGAGCGATGTTGTGACTGATGAAGTACACAAGTCGCCCCACGGCACCTGGGAAGACCTCCTGAAACGCCTCGAGCACCAGGGCGTTGATGAGCATGTGGTTCACGGTCGCAAAGTTTGCACCCAACGACATGTCGTTGATGTACGCATCGGCCTCCGGGGTTCCCAGCGGCGCGTAGACGAGCTGCCGGTCACCCGCCGGAAAGGGTGTCGACCATTCTCGGAACTTGCTCTCGAGGCTCTTGAACTGATGGTTCGCGAGCTGATACCCGAAGCCGCGGCTGCCGCAGTGCGACAGAAACGCGACGCGGCCATCGAGCAAGCCAAACACCTCTGCGGCATGACGCGCCCGATCGTTGTCCTCCACACTCACCACTTCGCATTCTCCGAAGTGGTTGCCGCCGCCATAGGAGCCGAGTTGAGTGACCTTGTCTGCGAAGTTGACGAGCACGCCGTCGTGCATCAGACGATCGAATCGCTGCACGAGCGTATCCCGCATCCCGTCATGCCCGACGTGGAACGAATCCTCGCAGCGCGACGCCCAGTCTTCCGGAATCCCCAGTGCGCGGCACACCTCCGCCGATGCGCCCTGGGTT
>JBGTKO010000212.1:0-8279 GCA_041744595.1 Pirellulales bacterium | reverse complement strand
CTGCCATGACGATCGATCCATCACTCCCGAGCCGACGCGGATTCTTGAGCACCGGAGCTACGGCCTCGCTGGCCGCCGGCCTCATGGCACACTCGTCGCGTGCGGCGGCCGAGGAGACTCGCGAGCTGCGGCTCGGCGTGGTTGGATGCGGTGGCCGTGGAAGCGGCGCGGTCAATGACTCGCTCTCAATCAATGACGGAGTGAAGGTCGTGGCGGCGGCCGATCTCTACCGGTCCAAGTGTGAATCACTTCGTCAATCGTTGATCGCCAGGCACGAGGGCAAGGTAGCAATTCCTGACGACGCCATCCACGGCGGCCTCGACGGCTTCAAGCGGGTGCTCGACGACCCCGATGTCGATATTGTGCTCCTCACCGCGTCTCCCGGATTTCGGCCGCGGATGATTCTCGAGGCGATTGAAGCGGGGAAACATGTCTTCGCCGAGAAGCCGGCGTGTGTTGACCCAGCCGGCTACCGCATTTGCCTCGAGGCCCATGCGAAGGCAATCGACAAGGGTCTCGCGATTGTCACGGGCACGCAGTACCGCCGCCAGACCAACTACATCGGGGCGGTCGAGGCGATCCGCAAGGGCACGATCGGCGACATCGTGGCGGCCACGAGCCGCTACTGCTCAGACAACACCTGGTATCGGCCGCGCAAGGAGGGAATGAGCGACGCCGAATACCAGATGAACAACTGGATGCATTTCATCTGGCTCAGCGGCGACCAGATCGTGGAGCAGGCGGTCCACAATATCGATGTCGTCAACTGGGTGATGGGAGCCAATCCCGTGTCGGCCTTTGCCTCCGGTGGCCGATTCACGCGGCCGGCGGATAGCGAGATGTGGGACTCGATGTCAGTCGACTACGAGTATCCGGGGAAGCGTCTCGTCTCGTTCATGTGCCGTCAGATTCCCGGCGCGACGGGCGACAATGGCAGCTTTATTTTTGGCACGGAAGGCACCTGCTTCATCGGGGCTTCGAGCAGCGGCTCACGGATCGTCGATCGCGCTGGCAATGAAGTTTGGTCAATGAAAGGGAGCCTCGCCGAGGCCTACAAGCAGGAACACAAAGACCTCGTGGACTCGATCCGTGCGGGCACACCGATCGTCGAACTCGTGCAGACCGCCGACAGCTCGCTCGTGGCCGTGCTCGGTCGCGTGGCCGCATACACCGGCCAGCGGGTGACGTTCGACTTTCTCGCCAACGAGTCGAAGCTCGATCTTTTCCCTACGGATCTCACCTGGGAGTCATCGCTTCCGCCGCCCAAGTTCGCGATCCCCGGCAAGACAAAACTCGTGTAGTGGCAGTCTGTCAGCGATGCCAACCGCCGCTCGGCAGCCATGCGGCTGACCAGAGGGCGACGACGCAATACGCCGCGAAAAAATAGAGCCCTGGACCGGTCGTCGCCCGAACGGCCGGATCACGGCCGAGTGACAGCATCGCGAGCAGCACGGCCACCACGAACACGTCGGCCATCGACCACCGGCCGACGGCATGCACGAGGCGAATAGCGGCATCGCGGGCCGCTCCATACGCGGTCGTGGCAAAAAGCACGAGGCTGGCCTTCATCAATGGTACGAGGATCGAAAAGAAAAGAACGAGCCCCCCGAGAACAAGGTCGTGTGAACCGAGGAGTTCACGGATCGTGGAAAGAACACTCTTCGACTCGTAGTTGAACACCACGGTGCCGATGCCCGTCACGTCCTTCGAGGTCACGAGGCTCAGGGCCGTCGATGTCACGCCGGTGGCAAAGAGGACGAGCGACACGAGGCACAGATGGCGGGCTGCCTGCCGTCCGGCTGCGGCAGTGCCGGATCGCCCCACGGCGTGGACGAGGAGGCAGAAGGCCAGTGAGATCGCGGCGAGGATGCAGGCAGCAACGAATGTCCGGTAGCCACATGTGGAGGCAATCGCGAGGGCGCCGGCGTAGTCAGCGTCGGTTCGCGACGCGGCGTCGTACCAGCCGAAGGTGATTTTTTCGAGCACGGTATTCCCCGCATACGAAGCCTTGCTGCCGAGCTTCTGGAGGTTTGCCGCCAGCCCCATGGCCGCCGACCGCTCGTTCGTGTTGACCACGACGGTTGCGCCGAGAAATACCGCCAGCGGGTAGTAGAACACCGCTGCGATCGTGACCGCTCGGCCGGAAGGATTCGCTGCCATGGAATTTCGAGAGTCAGGATAGCTGAATCCCTGACCAGCCAACGGTGGTTGACCCCTAGGAACATGTGGGACACAATCCACATAAGTATCCACATTGATGGAGGTCGCGCGTGAAGACCGTGCAAATGACACTTGATGAGGAGCTGGTGCGGCTCGTGGATCGGGCCAGGAAGAGACTGAAACTCAGCCGCTCTGCCTTCACTCGCGAAGCTCTTCGTCAGGCGCTGACACGCTGCCGTGTTGAGGAACAGGAGAGACGGCATCGCGACGGGTATGCAAAGCATCCTGTGGCCGACGATGAGTTTGCCGCCTGGGAGTCGGAGCAGGCGTGGGGTGAGCCGTGAGACGCGGCGAGATCCGCTGGTACAAGTTCCCTCACCCCGACAAGAAGCGGCCGGTCTTGATCCTCACTCGTGATTCAGTGATCGAATACCTCGGGGAAGTGACCATCGCCCCGCTCACGAGCACCATTCGCGACATTCCATCTGAAGTAGTCCTTTCGCGAGACGATGGCGTGCCCCGTGACTGCGCCATCAACTGCGACCATCTTCAGACGGTGGCCCGTGGAAAGCTCGGGGCCTTGATTGCGACCCTCTCGACAGCGAAACTCGCAGCCGTCTCGCGGGCCATTCGTTTTGCGCTCGATCTTTGATTCTGGCTTCTGCTGCGAAAGGGCCCTTCCCCCATGTCATGTCCGTCATTGCCTCGTTTCTCATTTGGTGTCGGTGACCGCTTTGCCCACGAGGCCGCCGCGCAGCTTGCCGCGTTTGAGAAGCTCGCCGCAGCGGGCGTTGTGGCGGCACCAGTATGGAACAAGTCGAACCGCGAGCACACGTTCATTGGCAGCGAGCCTGAGAGCGTACGGAAGGCGGCGGCCGCAGCGGTGGCCGAGCGAGCCTGGAAACATCCGTGGTTCGTGGATGCCGACCACATTGGCCTGGGCACCGTCGAGCGGTTCCTCGAACCGAGCGATTTTTTCACGATCGACGTGGCTGATGCGATCGGAAAGCCGGCGGCTGCGGCCGACATCGACGCCTTTGTTTCCCGTCATCCCGAACTGACGAAACTCGTCACCGTCGATGGCATCGATGGTGGTGTTGTGCTCTCGGCGGACGCGACCCGAGCCATCGCAACGAAATACCTCGCCGCATGCCAAGAGGCTGGCCGGGTCTACCGTCACATCGCTGATCGCAAGGATGGCTTCGTGACGGAAGTGAGCATGGACGAGACCGACTCGCCCCAGACGCCTCCCGAGCTGCTCGTCATCCTCGCGATGCTCGCCGACGAAAAGATTCCGGTCGACACGATCGCGCCGAAGTTCACGGGCCGGTTCAACAAGGGCGTCGATTACGTCGGCAATCTCGGCCAGTTTGCCCGCGAGTATTCAGACGACCTCGCGGTCCTCGCCCACGCCGCGAAAACCTACGGCCTGCCAGCCGGCCTCAAACTGTCGGTTCACTCTGGCAGCGACAAGTTTTCGCTGTACCCCGTGATGAGAGAGGCATCCGCCCGCACGGGTGCCGGCTTTCATATCAAGACCGCAGGCACCACCTGGCTCGAAGAAATCATCGGCCTCGCTGAAGCTGGCGGAGATGGGCTCGCCCTGGCCAAAGAAATCTATGCCGAGGCAATCGAGCACATCGACGCCCTCTGCGGCCCCTACGCCACGGTGATCGACATTGACCGTTCGCGGCTTCCACAGCACGCCGAGGTAAAGTCCTGGAATGGGCCGCGGCTGGCCGCCGCGATCCGTCACGTGCCCACAAACCCCGACTTCAATGCCAACATCCGCCAGCTTCTCCACGTGGCGTTCAAGCTCGCCGCCAAGAAGGGCAAACGGTACACCGACCTGCTCGTGGCCAACCGCGAGATCGTCGGCAAGCAGGTCACCGAGAACCTTTTTGAGCGGCACATGCGTCCACTATTTTTAGCCGCGGACGAAGCCATCTCTGGCCTTCGTCCGCTCGGGCCGACCGATGGGAAAGCCGAGGTTTCCCATGGCCGGCAATCGCCGCTTCCTGCGGCGACTGGTGATGATCGGGGTGTGTCGTGATGAAATCAGCCGTCACGATTTCACTGGTCCCCGAAGCTCGCCGTGGGCCGTTTGTGTTTCATGTCGATCCCGACCCGACAACGCCGGGTGCCGTCACGCTCGATGCCTGCTGCCAGAAGGCGGCCGAGCTTGGCTTCGACTCGGTTGAAATTTTCGCGGCTGATGCGGAGACGTTCCCGCGGAAGCAAGTCCGCACGCTCCTTGCGACGCATGGTCTCGGCCTGGCCGCTGTTGGCACAGGGGCAGGCTGGGTGAAGCACGGCCTCTGCCTCTGCGACGCTGACGCCGACAAGCGGGCTGCTGCCAAGGCTTTTGTGTCGGGGATCATCGACGTTGCGGCCGAGTTCGGGGCGCCCGCGATCATCGGCTCGATGCAGGGGCGTTCCACACCGGCGGTGCCCCGCGAGATGGCCATCGACCTTCTTGCCGATTCGCTCGGGCCACTCGGTGAGCAAGCAAACCGACACGGGCAGGCCCTGCTCTACGAGGCTTTGAATCGCTACGAGACCGATCTCTTCAATAGGCAAGGCGATGCTGCGGCATTCCTCGATAGCAAGAACCTCACGCACGTCCGTCTCCTCTGCGATCTCTTCCACATGAATATCGAAGAGGTTGACCTCGCCGAAGCGATCATTGCCGTTGGCCGCCACGTGGGCCATGTCCACTGGGCCGACTCGAACCGCCGTGGGATGGGCCTTGGCCACACGAACCCCGAGCCGATCGTCGCGGCCCTGCGAAAAATCAGCTTTACCGGCCACCTCGCCGCCGAGGTGTTTCCGATCCCATCGGCCGACGAGGCTGCGAGTGCGAGCATGAAAAGCTTTCGTCGCTGTGTCACCGGAGAAGCCTGACTCCATGAAGACCCGCACGCTTGGCAAGACCGGCCTCGACGTTCCCATCCTGTCATTCGGCGCCTCGTCGCTGGGCCAAGAGTTTCGAAAAGTCACGCTCCAGGAAGCACTCGGTAGCGTCCGCGAGGCGCTCGAAGGTGGCCTCAGTCTCATCGACACGAGTCCGTTCTACGGCCGTGGCATGAGCGAGGTGCTGTTGGGTGTGGCCCTGCGTGACATTCCCCGCAGCGACTATCTCCTCTGCTCAAAACTTGGCCGCTACGACCTGCCACACTTTGACTTCTCGTCCAAGCGTGTGGCCGAGAGCGTCGATGTGTCGCTCCATCGCCTCGGCACCGACCACCTCGACATCATTCTCTGCCACGACATCGAGTTCGTGCCGATGCAGCAGATTGTCGATGAGACACTCCCGGCCCTCCGCAGGATCCAGGCCGCAGGCAAGGTGCGGTTCATCGGCTTCTCAGGCTATCCCCAGAAGATCTTCCGGTTCATCTGCGACCAGACGGATATCGACTGCGTTCTCAACTACAACCAGTACACGCTCCAAAACACGCGATTCGCTGACGAGACGATTCCGTATCTGAAGGCCAAAGGTATCGGCGTCATGAACGCGGGGCCGTTTAGCGCGAGGCTCCTTACGGATGCCCCGCTTCCCGCCTGGCTCAAGGAGCCCGAATCGGTGAAGGCCGCTGCCAGGCAGGCAGCCGACCTCTGCCGCGCCCGTGGCAGCTCGATCGCGAAGCTCGCGCTCCAGTTCTCGATCGCCAACCCCGACATTGCCACGACCGTCGCGGGGAGTGCCAACCCCGTGAACATCCGGGCGTGGGCCCAATGGGCCGCCGAGCCACTCGACGAGGAGCTTCTCCGGGACGTTCAGGCGATCTTTGAGCCAGTGAAAAACATCGGCCACCTCGAAGGCCTGCCACAAAACAACTGACTGTACGCGGCGCGGGCCATCCATGGCCCCGCTTCGCTTGCCGGGCATCCGCCCGGAAGTGGCGACGCCTCAGCGTCGCAGTCATACGGCATTCAACCCGGTGACGGGTTGCCATCCATGGCTCTGCTTCGCTTGCCGGGCAACTGGCTACACGCGGCGCAGGCCCTCCGTGGCCCTGCTTCGCTTGCCGGGCATCCGCCTGCAGATCAACCGGCCCTCCAGACCTTGCGCTTCCTCCCATAAAAGCCCACCTGCGCGAGCAGGTGGGACTGCGGGTGACGCACCTTCCCGTTGGCAATCATCAGCGGGCTCGCCCAACAACCCGCCGTCCCCACGCTGGCGCGAGGGGCTTGTATTCAACGGCACCTTCATTCTCCAAAAAGCGGTCGTGGGACTGTCTTCCCGCGGCACAGGCCATCCATGGCTCTGCTTCGCTTGCCGGGCATCCGCCTGCAGATCAACCGGCCCTCCAGACCTCGCTGCGTACGTCTGATGCGGAGAAGCATGTCACCGCCGGTGAACCAACGAGGCGCACTTCAATGGCCCCGGGCAGCGGTGTACGATCCCCCCATGCGAATCGACGCCCACCAGCATTTTTGGACCTATTCCGCGACAGAGTATCCCTGGATCGGTACGGGGATGGAGCGGCTCGCTCGAGACTATCTTCCCGCTGACCTCGCACCGAATCTCGCCGCTGCGAACCTCGTCGGAAGCGTGGCCGTCCAGGCACGGCAGTCGCTCGAGGAGACCCGCTGGCTCTTGGAGCTTGCAGAAAAGTCCGAGCTCGTGAAGGGCGTGGTCGGCTGGATCGACCTGCGGAGCGATCGTGTCACCGAGGAGCTCATGGAGTTTGCCGGCAGGCCGACCCTCGTGGGCGTGCGGCATGTCGTCCAAGACGAACCAGACCCGCGGTTTCTCCTCGGCGAGGTATTCATGCGCGGGCTTCGCCAGCTCGCACCGGCTGGTCTCACCTATGATCTCCTGCTCTACCCGCACCAACTCCCGGCCGCGGTCGAACTGGCCGGACTCATGCCGGAACAGCCGTTTGTGCTCGACCATCTCGCGAAGCCCCGGATCAAAGACGGACTCGCGAACGCGATCGAACCGTGGCGAGCCGACATCAAGGAGTTGGCCCGCCACCCGAACGTCACGTGTAAGCTCTCAGGTCTCGTCACCGAAGCGGCCTGGAGCGGATGGCAGCGAAACAATTTCACGCCGTACCTGGAAGTCGCCCTCGACGCCTTTGGCCCGGAAAGGCTCATGTTCGGAAGCGACTGGCCGGTATGCCTGCTCGCGGCCGAGTACGCCGATGTCGCCGGCGTCGTGACCGATTTTCTCGGTAACCTTTCCGCTACCGAGCAACAGGAAATTTTCGGCGGTGCCGCTACACGGTTCTACGGTTTGGACGGGTAACAACGAAACCCAGGCATTCCGATCGCCCCTTCAGGCGTCGTTGACAGTGCACTGGAGAGGACGACGCGAGGGGATCCACGATTGGGCGACCGCGGCTTACGCCCTACAACCGGAATCATCCGATTCCGACACCTCGTCTGCGACAAGCGGGGTTGTACGGGGCGGCGTCGTGCGACCCGTTTTTTTTGACAACCGCTTGCCAGGTGCCAAGGTTGTCTGGAGCCTCGTGACCCGCGGCTCTCCGCCCACCCACCCCGGCGGCTTGTCTGGTTTCGCCTTTCGCACCACTTTTCTCACCAAGGAGTTCGACATCATGTCGCGCCTGTCTTTTCTCTCTGCCTTTGGCGTCGCCGCCATGCTGCTTGCATGCAACTCGGCCGACGCTGGCCTACGTCACCGTCATTCCGAACCGAGCTGCGGCAGCGAACCAAGCTGCGGTTGTGTTGAGCCCGGCTGCTCGGCCTTCGAGCCGATCTATTGTGCTGAGCCGGTCTGCTGTGCTGAGCCCACGTGCGGTGTAGCTCCCTGTTGCAAGCAGCCCTGCATCACGTACTCCCACAGGCACGCTCATCGGCACAAGAAATGCAACAGCGGCTGCTGCCCCGAACCGATGTACGAGACGGTTCTCATGGCGACGAGCCCAGAGACCTGCTGCACGGTTGCTGTTCCGGTCTGCCTGCCGGCCTGCTGCCAGGATTGCCCATGCGAGTCGTCCCGATGCACGCTCTTCGGCTGCGGCCAGGTGCGGTTTGACTACTGCGGCGGCTGCTCTGTCGTCGTCCGCTTCAAGAAGTGCGGCGACGTCCACGTGATCTACGACGGGTTCTGAATAGAGCGCTCGGCGGGCCATCCATGGCCCCGCCGA
>JBGTKO010000211.1:0-5266 GCA_041744595.1 Pirellulales bacterium | reverse complement strand
CTTCATTTCAAGACTGGGCACCTCGCTGTGGCCCAGCACATCCCGTTTGAAGGAGTCCTGAATGGTCAAACGTCTTGCCGTTTTCGTCACGGTTCTCTTGTCGATCCCCGCCGCTGTTCACGCCCAAACCGGAAGCCAGATACAACCTGCGGTCTTCAACGATGGCGCCCTGGCGCGCATTCGCGATGGATTGGCAGTGTCACCGGACGCCATGGACGCGCGCCTGTTTGCCGAGACCAAGAATTCAGTCGTGCGGCTCCAACAGCCATCTGCCGCTGAGTGGCAGAGGGAATTCGAGCGCACCAGTGCGCTCCGCCGAAAATCCAACAACGTAATGAGGCTCGGCCTGGTCCTGGCTGGCGTCGGCGTGCTTTCTGCGGCTGCAACACCGAGCGCCAAAGGCCCCATGGCGATAGCGATGGCGACACCTGGGCTGGGTATTGCAACCTGGGGCTATCTCGCACGTCGCAAGGGTGACCGAGAACTCAAACGGTTGGAGAGCACCCGGCCGGCTGGCGCACGAACATCGGGTGGCGAAGGCACAACGCAGTGATGCAAATTCACCTGAAGTTACTGATCATCGCAACCGCAGCTCTTGCGGTCGGATGTGGGGGCGGCTCGTCCCCCACATCCCCGGGTCAGGGTGCCAGTGTTGAACTCGTGAGCGTGTCCGCCGTGACCGGGGACAGGCTCTTTTTTGTCGCGGGGCAGACGCGGCAACTGCAGGCCACGGTTCAATTCTCGAACGGCTCATCGCAAACGGTAACGTCTGGTGTCACGTGGCAAAGCGCGAACCCGTCCGCGGCAAGCGTCAGTGCAGGCGGACTAGTCACCGCGATTGGTCCGGGCAGTGCCGGCATCACCGCAACGTACCAGGGCGTCCGTTCGGTTGGTTCCTGGGTGGCAGAGGTCCGGATCCCACCGACTATTTCCGGCACGTGGGACGGCACCTACCACCAGCTCGAGCTCGCGGGGTTGCCAGGTTTCATGACGTGGACTTTGACGCAGACGGGCAATTCGGTCAGCGGCACAATCTTTGTGCCTGACGATTTCCGGAAGGGGCGAATCAACGGCAGTATCCAGGGCTCGTTCCAGTCGTATCCCAACGAGCGTCGGCTGGTGTTCACCATCACGGTGCCCCGCGGCGGCATGAGCCGCGAGCCGACATGCTCCATGCTCATCACGGGCACCACCAGCCCCATGGCACCGGTCCCAACGACCATCGGTACGTCGTACCTCGGCAATTGGTGCGACGGACCACCAGGCGTCGGATTCGCGTGGTTTGATGGGACGTTGTCGCTAACCAAGAAATAGCCATTGGAGATCGCGACCTTGACATCTGCCCTATGGATAGGAGGGCAGATCAGTCATGCAGAAACGAATCATCATCGCCATCGCCGGATCAGACGGAAAGGAATTCACAGACGTCGCAATTCTTCCCAACACGAGGGTCAGTGACGTTCTCAAGAACCTGGAGCTCACGGGGTTCGAGCTTGCCAAGCCCGACGGTGGCATGTTCGCGAACACCGACAACCTGTTCGACGCGGTGTCGGACGGCCAGAAGCTCTATGCGACGAAGAGCGACGTGCAGGCCGGTCGATGAACTGGCTATCAAGAGTATTTGGAGTGGAAGGGGGGCGGCCCGTGGTGGCCGCCTCCCGGGCGAGAGCAAGAGCCACCCGCGTTATTGGCCCATCCCCTGATCTTGTTATTGCGGCGCCCGCGCGCTTTGCGTGGGATGAAAAACGCTGGCAACACAAACGCGCTGGCGACCGCCAGGAGTTTACCGGTCAATATCGCGTGTTCGACCGTCAGGGTCGAACGTGGCGAGAGTTCCACGGGTACATCTCCCATCACGGCACCGAGATCGCGGCGTACATTGCTGATCCACCGCTTGAGATGAGGCGGCATCCGCATGGCGCCTGTCTACAACTGACAAATGCTCCGTGGTTCCGGCTCCACTGGAACCGTCATCCCTCCACCGTTGACGACGCTCTCATCTATATGGAGCGCATGCTCGACGAGTCCTTTAATCAAGGAAGGAGGGGTTGATGAAGTGGCCTTTTCGTTCACCGGTGCCGACACATGTTCTGCTGCCGTTCGACACCGCATATCCGGTCCGTTGGACCGATGCGAACAAGTCTGATAAGTGCACGGTGCTGATTCCCACGGACCTGATGTTTGCCGCTTGGCGGCAGGTCTTCCCTGCGGAGCGGATGGCTGTGCTTGGTGGTCGCCGCACCGCAAGAGGCGTTCGGGTCACAAGCGTGGTTGACGTCACAGAACCTCAACCATCGGCCGCTCACGTTCGGGCCGACTCCAGACGGCTGAGCACGGCCCTTGTTGACCTTGATCGGGCCGGCGCCCACCTGGCTGTGTGGATGCACTCTCATCCTGGAGAGGGCGCGCGGGCAACGCACCCGTCTGGGATAGACCTCACGCAAGAGCGCGACCTGCGCCGGCACTACTCCGACCGTTTGATCAGCATCATCGTCGTGCGCGATGGCTCGCTCCGCGTCTGGGGCCACGCCGTGGAAGAGCGACGGGTGGTGATTCGTTGGATCGGTCGAGGCATCAACAAGCATCCAGGAGGAGAACCCAATGTCTACCAAATCACACTTGCCTAACCCGGCTCCAGTTGTCGTGACTGATCCGGTGCTCACCGTGGCGTGTCCGGGCTTTCCGGCCCCAGTGCACGAAGCCGAAGCGGACCTGTTCTGTCGGCAGGCAGCAATGCCTAGCCACGACCAGGAACGGCTCGAGGCCGCCCATCTAGCTGTCGTGGGGTGCGGCGGTTTGGGCAGTTGGATTGCTCTGGCTGGGGCGCGCATGGGCATCCGGCGGATGACCATCATGGATGCCGACTGCTTTGACCGGACCAATGCTCCCAGGCAGATGATGCTTGCCAGCGACATCGGAAGGCCCAAGGCCCACGCCCTGGCGAACAACCTCGTGCCGCACATGACCAATACGGGCACAATCACTGCCGTGGCGTTGTCCTTTCACGAAGCCCTCAATCACATAAAAGAACCACCAACCGTAATGGTGGTGGGAGTGGACAACAACTCGTCGAGGCTCGCAGCCTCTAAGTGGGGCCTGGAGCAAGGCGTCCCGGTCGTGTTTGCCATGCTGTCAACGGATGGACTGCGGGCGCAGGTGTTCCTCCAGGAACCAGGTGGGCCCTGCCTGTCTTGTGTCCTGCCCAACCTCGAGGTCAATTCGAACGCGCCCTGTGCAGCCGCCGCGGTCACGTCGTGCATGCTGGCAGCTGCGCACGCCACCACGGCCGTGGCCGCTGTGGTCATGGGTGGTCTGGCGCCTCCTCGCTGGCGAGAGGTCAGCCTCGATGGCTCGACCGAGCGCCTCGGGAACCCGTCGGTCCGCACGGGCTGCACAGCGTGCGGAAGCAATGACTAGTCCTCTCCCACATGTCTCGGTCGTAGCTCACGTGGAGTCGCTCCGACCTGAAGTCGAAACCGCCCTCGCATAGAGTGGGGAAGGATCCTCGTTCGGGTACCATCTTGTGAATTCGGAGAAATCAAGGACTTCCCAAGGCGCAACGCCTATCGCGGACACGGCGTCGACGGAGTTGCTCCAGATGGCGACACGGAGAATCCGGTTCTGGTCGACACGGTGATGCTGCTCCCCGAGTGCCAGAACACCGTGTATCTCCCCCCGTAGCCTTGTGAGAAGGAACTCCTCAAGCGCCTCCCGGAGCAACCCGGCGAATACAGTTCCTTCCAGGATGTGCCGGCCGAGTCCGAAGGTGACCACCATTGGATGCCTCGTGCCACTGTAGAAATCGATGATGTCGGCCATGCCCGCCTCCCGAAAATTCGATGCCTTTGGGTTTCACGCTCGATGGCCTACTGCCATTGCCGCTGGCAGGCCTCTCGCCGCCGTCGATTCTTTAGAGTCCACCACTGATGGAAGCGGATGCACTTGTAACGGAGACGGCCAATATGGTCACCAACGGCCGCAGGCGTCACGCCTCGTTCCCGCGCAAACTGCCGCAGCGTCTTGCCGTCCAGCCAGAGAGCAACGACCAACTCAATATCATAGTCAGAACAGATACCGTTTGAGCGGTAGCGCGCGATCTCGGCGGCCACTTGTCGTCTCAGATATTCCATTTTGCTGCTCTCCTTGGTGAACGAACTGGTTTTGACTCTGAACGAGGTAACTGTTTGGCCGCCTTGTTTGTGCGTCGTACTCGTCAGCGGTCGGCCATTGATGTCCGATGCGGCGACGCACACAGACGACAGCCGCCTGAATCGCCACGGGTCGGCGAACTGCAGTCGCCGTTTAGGAGAACGGTGTTTCGGTTGGTGTTTGTGTTTGGCTGCCATACGATTCCTCCGACCTCGTCACGATATTCCGTCGGCACAGTGCAGCGATCACGCACCCCCACCTGAATTTGTCACAGGGTGTCGTCGCTGGTGTCAGGTGACAAAAAAGAGCCGAATTCCAGGAGGAAAACGGCTCAGGTATGCCACGTCTCGACGAGAAACGCTGTGCCACAGACGGAACAGAAGGCAGAGCGTCCTGCAAGCGCCCTCAGGCCTGAATCCAGCAGGTATGCCACGGCCTCGATGTGATGGGGCTCCTGATTCGTGCACGCGCGCTGAGCAGTGGCGAGATCGACCTTGGCAATGGTCTGAAAGACCCCCTGGTCAAAGCGAGGATTCTGCCCGCCACACCAGGGACAATAGAACTCGAATTTGTAGATACGATGAGAACATGTAGGACAGGGCTGGGCGCGTGGCGGATGTCGCCCAGCACGAGCGATGTCGCGCAGGATTGACACGGGTCCTCCTTTGGATTGTGGTTATGGATGGTGTTGAGACCAGATCGCGCGTGAAAATGACCCGGCTTCCGGAGGTCATTGACTGGCTGGCGATGGCTGGGATTCCGCTTCGCCGGATTGCTGACGTCTCTGGCCTGAAGCCGGCAAATGTGCGCAAGATCGTGAGTCGGCATCGCCAACGTCGATCCCTTTCCGCAGACCGCGTACTTGGCAGTGCCCTGGGCCACTCTCGGCCGCAGCCAATTGCACGACCATCAGGCCGGCGAGGTTCTCATTCCGCCGGAATGGAAGCATCCCTGAGCGATATCGTGCGATCGACTTGGTTGCGCAATGATTTCAACTGGGGAATCAAGGAACTCACGTTGATGGGCCAGTACCTCGGCTTCTTCTCGCAGCCTGGGTACACCCACGTTGCCGCCGAGCGCCAGTTCCACCTCTCGGCCTTCAATGTCCACCTGGGGC
>JBGTKO010000210.1:0-3382 GCA_041744595.1 Pirellulales bacterium | reverse complement strand
CGGACAGCCTCGCAGCCCGTGATCGCCCCGCCAGCCGCACCGGTTCCTCCTGCCTATCAGGCGGCTCCTGCGACGGCCGCGGCCGTCAAGCAGGTGGTTCCACAGACGGCTGCTCCGCGGCCTCAGCCATCGATCGAGTCACCGCAGCCAACAGCCACGGTGACGGTAACGCCGCCGCGTGCGAACCGGTCGGCCGACGAGCTCTCGGCCTTCCTCATCAACTTCGTCGTCGAGCAGACGGGGTATCCGCCTGAGATCGTCGAGCTCGATGCTGATCTCGAGGCTGACCTCGGCATCGACAGCATCAAGAAGGCTCAACTCTTCGGTGAAATCGGCGAATACTTTTCGATACCACCGCGAGCGGATCTCTCCCTCGACGACTTTCCCACACTTCGGCATGTGCTTGCGTTCCTCATCGAGGCGACAGATACCACGGCCGAACCAATTCGGTCCGTGGCTCCCCATCCTGCCGCGACGACACGGCCAGCACCTGTGCCGACCATGACTGCCCCTCAAGCCGTCGGGGTGTCCGCCGCTCGCAACGGACATGTCGCATCTGCGGTCGCGGCCCCGCCGGCGACGGTCGCTCCACGCGTTCGTCATTCGCCCGATGAGCTCTCGGCGTTCCTCGTGAACTTCGTCGTCGAGCAGACCGGATACCCGCCCGACATCGTCGAGCTCGACGCAGACCTCGAGGCCGATCTCGGCATCGACAGCATCAAGAAGGCGCAGCTCTTCGGGGAGATCGGCGAATATTTTTCAATTCCACCACGAACCGATCTCTCCCTCGACGATTTTCCCACGCTCCGGCATGTCCTCGGCTTTCTTGTCGAAGCCACGGCGTGATCGACGCGATTCGCGATCTTCACATTCACCGCATGACGAACGAACGACGGCCTTTCGGCCATGAACTGCCGCGAGCTGCCGCAAACCGGAACGCGGGCCACGAACCGCTTGCCATCATTGGCATGGCCGTCCGGCTACCGGGCGCTGATGACCTCGACGCCTACTGGCGGCTCGTTGTCGAAGGCCGATCGGCAATCGGCGAGATTCCCGCTGACCGCCTTGACCGCGAGCTCTTCTTTGATCCGAACAAAGGGATCCGCGGCAAGACCTATTCGTCGATCGGCGGCATCGTCTCGCCGATGACAACGCCACCAGGCCACTGGCTCCTCACGCCCGAACAGGCGACTGACTGTGATCTCGCGCACCTCGAGCTCTGCGACGTGGCTGCGGCGGCCTTTCGTCACGCGGGACTCGATCCGCTGGCGGTATCGGATCGGCGGTCCGGGGTCTACGTCGGCCATACCCGCGGCACTGGCGTTGGCGGCGACCTCATGTATTCCACGATGCTCGCTGACACGGCGGCGTGGCTGACGGAGGTGGAAGGATTCATCGAGGCATCCGGCGGTGACCCTGGCGGCGCGATCGATGCGGTGGTCACCAGCGAGCGGCAGCGGCTGCCCCGTCGCCATCAGGGCGGCGGCCCACGACTTGACGCCCATCGGTGTAGTTCGACTGTCTCGCAAGCATTCGGTCTCGACGGACCATGCGTGGCCTTGAACGCCGCCTGCTCATCCTCGCTTTTTGCATTGGCTGCGGCCGCCGATGACCTGCTGCTTGGCCGGAGCGATATGGCGGTCGTGGCCGGCAGCTCCCATTGCCGCTTCGACAGCCTCGTCCTGTTCTCGAAGGCACAGTCGGTGAGTGCCACAGGCTCTCGCCCGTTTGACGCCTCGGCCGATGGCCTCGTGACGGCCGAGGGCTACGTGGTCGTGCTCGTCAAGACATTGCGGCGGGCACTCGCCGATGGCAATCCTGTCCACGCGGTGATCCGCGGCATCGGCGTGTCGAGCGACGGCCGCGGAAAAAGCCTCTGGGCGCCTCGTGAGGAAGGACAGACCGAGGCGATCCGCCGGGCCCATGCCGATCTTCTTGATCCGGCACGGCTCGGCTATATCGAGGCGCATGCGACGAGTACGAGCGTGGGAGATGCCACGGAAGTCAAGGCACTCGCCCGCGCCCTCCGGGATCATGTCCCCGCGGACTGCCGCATCCCGATCGGGAGTGTGAAGGCCAATATCGGCCACACGCTCGAGACAGCGGGCCTGGCCGGCCTTGTCAAAGCCGTGCTCTGTATGAAGCACGCCACCATCCCGCCGGTGCCAGGACTCGAGTCGCTCAATCCCGAGGTGGACTGGGAGGCTTCGCCGTTTGTCGTGCCGCGTGAGGCATCCCCGTGGGCTCCCACCGACGGCCTCCCACGCCGGGCAGCGGTCAACTCCTTCGGGATCGGTGGTCTCAACGCCCATGTCGTGCTTGATGAGTTCACCGGCAGCGTTCCGCCGGCCGCACGAGAAACCCTCACGCCTCTCGACGCTACGGCCTTTGCGACGGTGCCTGCCGACGACGCGGTCGCCATCGTGGGCCTCGCGGCGCTCGCGCCAGGTGCCCTCTCGGCCGGTGCCCTCTGGGATCTCGTCGGCGGACCATCGCGGCCATTCACGACCGTGCCGAGCGACCGCTGGAACGTTGACGCCGCCTTCGATTCAGGCCCCGCGACCAACTGGCACACACCTCAAAAGCTTGGTGGCTTCATCGATGGCTTTGCCTACGACTGGCGAGCACACAAGATTCCACCAAAGCAGATCGCGGCGGCAGACCCGCTTCAGTTCATGCTGCTCGACACGGTGTCACGGGCCCTTGCCGACGCTGGCCATCCCGACCGGGTTCTGCCACAGGCTCGAACCGGCGTGGTCGTGGGCACCGCCTTCGGTGGCGACTTTGCCGTGGCTCTCCAGATCGGCATGCGACTCCCGTTCTTCACGGCTGCCCTCCGTCGCGAATGCGCGGCCCGCGGTGTGCCCGATGAGGTGATCAAGCCGCTCTGCAAAAAATTCGCCGATCTTGTAATCGAACGGCTCCCGGCGCTTGGGGACGAAACGGGCAGCTTTACGAGCAGCTCGCTCGCCTCACGTATCACCAAGACATTCGATTTCATGGGAGGCGCGACAGCGGTCGATGGTGGCGCGGCTTCGGCGGTCACCGCGCTCGACATCTGCCGCAATTTTCTCCTTACCGGCCGCGTCGATTGCATGATCTGTGCCGCTGGTCAGCGGAGCATGTCGCTGGTCACGTACGAGCAGTTGTCGCTGGCAGGTTGCCTTTCACGGTCTGGCCAGCCACGCCCTTTCGACGAGGCGAGTGACGGGCTCCTGCCTGCCGAGGGCACGGCAGTGTTTGTCCTCAAGCGGCTCTCTGATGCCAGACGCGATGGAGACCGCGTCCATGGAATCGTCCGCGGCATCGGGACGGCGCGGGCCGCGGGCTCGCAGCCGCTCCGGACGGCGATCGAACGGAGTCTCGCCGAAGCGGGCGTGTC
>JBGTKO010000209.1:0-15754 GCA_041744595.1 Pirellulales bacterium | reverse complement strand
AGCAAGGTCGGGGCCCGCGGCCATGAGGACAGGCGAATGCGGAGGCATCGGCTCCGGCGGGACAGGTGGCGGCACATACTCCAGCCGTCTCCCGCTCGTGCCATCGGAAACGTCGAGCGGAAGTTCCGTTGCGACCGATGGCCAGGCCGCTGCATCGACAGCCCAGGAATGATCCACCATCTCCGGCATTGTCATGGGATGATTCGCCTGCTGCCCGACGAAGGACGCAAGGGAGAGGCCAGCCGGCGCCGTTAGTACGCTGCCCGCCGCGATCAGCCCGAGGCCAACAACAAACCTGACGCCGTGGGACATTGCGTCCATCGATACCTTTCCAGACGAGAAAGCGAGTCTGCGACCGGGCCATGGCCGAGTCGTCAGTCAAGCATGCCCCGTGGGCAAGCCCCGTGCTTCCTCAGGACCGCAGCGGTAGCCGCTGCACGAGTCGGCGCGCCCGGTAAGGCCGTGCGGCCGGTGCGGCCGGTAAGACCCGCCAAGTCTTCCCGACCGGCTCAGGCAGGCTTGGCCGTCGCGCTTGTGGCCGTCGCCGGCACCACGCCAAAACGGTCTTGAAGCCACAGCACGAGCGGGGCCGCGATGAACAGCGTGCTGAGCGTTCCCACAACCACGCCGATCATCATCGTGAATGCAAAGGCGTGAATGCCTGGCCCACCGATGGCGTAGAGGACGAAGACGGCCAAGAACGCAGTGCCCGATGTGAGGATCGTCCTGCTCAACGTTTGATTGAGGGCCTTGTTGACCATTTCGGTGGTGAGGAAGCGGGCCTTTCCGCGAATCTCGCGAAGCCGATCAAAAATTACGATCGTGTCGTTGATCGAGAAGCCGACGATCGTCAGAAGCGCCGCCACGACGTCGAGGCTGATGCGAAACTCATCGACGAGCGCCCACCCCATGAACGGTGCCACGAACCGGCTCACCGCAAGGCAGGCCAGGGCAATAAGTACATCGTGGGCAAGCGCCACGACCGCCGACAAACCAAAGGCAACGTTTTGAAACCGGACCCAAACATAAAGCACGATCAACCCGAGGCTTGCCACGAGGGCGTACAGGGCTCTGACCCGCGTGTTGCCTGCCACCTTGCCGCCAATCGCATTGGCGGACAGATAGAGAGGCTCGCCAGCGATGGTTTCGGCCATCCGCTCCACAACGCGTCGCGTCGCGTCGGCATCCAGGGACGTCAAGACGTCCCATGAGCGGCAGGGGCGGGTTGCCGCTCCAGGCTCTTCGCTGGCCAGTGCGAATTCGGCATCGGCCACGCCCTCGGCCTCGAGCGCCTCGCGGAGCGTGGCCGCAAGGCCACTCTTCGTGATCATGCCGGGAAAGTCGAGCCGGACTGACGTGGTAAGGCCATCGGCGCCGGCTCCATCGCTGCCCGGCTGGGACGCACCGATGTCGCCGAAGGTCATGCTCGCGGTCGCCAGACGATCCGGAAACGCTTCTTGAAGGAGTCGTTCCACCTCTTCCTGGTCCTGCTCGGAGGTATCGATCTTGAATCGGCGATCCGCGGCACCATCCCCGAGAGACACACTGCTCACCGTCACCGAACGAAACTTCTGGGCCACCGCCCGACGCACCTCGGCAATCGGGAGCTCCTTGCCCGGTTTGAACTCCACCTGCACACTCGTCCCACCCGTGAAGTCGATGTCGAACAGCTCGCTGCCCCGCTGAATTCCGGCGACGAGCCCAACCAGGATCACGGCGATCGCAACCAACGATGCCACGGGGCCCCACTTGATGAACTCAATGTGAGTCTGGCCAAGGATGCGGCCCATCGACAGCTTCCGGAGCCACCCCGACCGCTCAGCGAGCTCGAAAACAACCCTGGCGCAGAAGACGGCGGTAAAGAGATTGAGGATGAGACCGAGGACCAGCGTAATCGCAAAACCCTTGAGCTGATCGGTGCCGATCACGAACAGCACGATGCCCGTGATGAGCGTCGTGAGGTTGGAGTCGATGATCGTCGAGAAGGCCCGCTGAAAGCCGTTGCGAATTGCCATCCGCACAGCCGAGCCCCGGTCAAGCTCTTCCCTGATCCGTTCGTAGATCAACACGTTGGCATCGACCGCCATGCCGACCGAGAGCACGAGGCCGGCAAGGCCGGCGAGCGTAAAGGCGACTTTGAACGAGATCATCACCGCCACCACGAGGACCACATTCATGAGCACGGCAAGGTCCGCGACGATGCCGGCGAACCGGTAGTAGGCCGCCATGAAGACGAGCACGAGCGCGGTCGCCATGAGCATCGCGAGACGGGCGGAACGGATCGTGTCGTCGCCGAGCTGAGAGCTGATCCGCTGCTCACTGATCGGCTCGGATTCGAGGGCCGCCGGGAGGCTCCCGGCGTTGAGGATTTCAACCAGGACATCCACGTCTTTCTGCGTGAAGCCGCCGGAAATCTGGCCGTTCGATGTGATCTGGCTTTTGATAACCGGTGCCGACTGAAGCACGTCGTCGAGCACGATGCCGAGTCGGCTCATGAGCCCGTTGGCTGGATCGGGCAGGTTTTGCTTGGTCAGGACGCCGAACTTCCCGGCACCGCGGGCATTGAGCATGAAGTCCACGCTGGGCGACAGGGACTCATCAAGACCTGACGACACGCGGCTCAGATCATCACCGGCCACGTTATAGCGATCGATCATGACGAGCACTTCAGGCCCGTCGGGGCTCTCGCGGACCACCATCAACCCGTCAGGTGCCATCCGACTCACGTCGAGCCGCACCCATCGGGCCACGACCTCTCCGTCCCGCCGCACCGTCGTGCCTCGGAATTGACCGGCTTGCGCAATCGCCGCTCGGTGCCGCGGTTCGGCCTGGTTGGCGACGATTCGAAACTCGAGCACGCCGGCGCTCGAAATGATCCGCTTGATCTGATCGACCTCGGACTGCTCGACCTCCGGCAGGATCACCTCGATCTGGTCGAGGCCAAACTGACGGACCGTCACCTCCTTCTGACCACCCGGGTTCACGCGGCGGCTGATAGCGGCGACCAGTTTGTCCATGGGGACCTTCGTCTGCTCGGCCGTGATCTCATAGGTGACCACGAATGCCTCGGGCGTCGTCCGACGAGACATCTCCTGAATGGAGGCGCGATCGAACGAGGCCTTCTTCACCGCTTCGAGAAACGCCTCGCGGGCGGCCACGTCGGTTGTCTCGAGCCGCACCGACACGCGGCCTTTGCCCTGCCGTTCGACTGAGGCCGTGGCGCCGTCCTGGGCAACAGCGAGCTGCTCGATGGCCGCGACGGCGTCGTCGTACCGCGCCTCCTGCTGCCGGCCAGCAGCCACCTCGTAGACGAGGATCAGACCGCCCTTGAGGTCGATGCCCAACCGGGGCGGCCAGCCCATCCAGCAGATGGTCGCACCGCAGGTCAGGGCGACGAGCACGACGGAAATCCGGCCCCACATGTCGTGAACGCGAAGCCCCTTCGAGATGAGCCACGCCAGGAGCGTCGGGACGACGAACACGGCCAGCGAGATGAGCCAACCGGCCCAGGGGGCTTGCCACCAGGGGGCGGCAGGAACGGCAGCAGCCTTTTCGGTGGCGGCCAGGGCCAGGAGGCCGGCGATGCTCAGAAGGTTCATGGGGTTCTCTGGGGGAAACGCGAATCTTGAATGGAATGAGAAAGACGGTGTGTCGGTTCGGCCGCATCAAGCCTCATCAAGCCTCATCAAGCCGCATCAAGCCTCATCAAGGGGATGACTCGCCGGCATCACCGCCAGCGGGCACGAGCTGCGCGATGCTCGCGAGCGTGACCGTAATTTTGACGTTCGAAGAGTCGTCGATCTTCAGGGCCACACGGCCGGCCTCGCGATCGACGGAGGCGACGGTGCCGCAGATGCCTCCAGCCGTGACGACACGGTCGTTCTTTTTGATGCCGGCCAAAAGAGCCTGCTGCTTCCGTTGCCGCTCCCTTTCTGGCCGGATCAGGATCAGGTACGCGGCCATGGCGATAGCCACGATCGGCAGAAGATGAAAAGGCAGCGGCGGGTTCCCATCTGCCTGCGCGAAGCAGGCCGCCGGCGGAAGAAACAGGAACAGCGCCAGGGCGGTCGGCATGGAAGTGTAGTCAGGGTCTTGGAAAGCCGGACGGATGTCCGGGAAACCCGAGAATGTAGTGGTCCTGGCGAGCAGCGGACAAGCCGATCTCGTGGCGCCCGAAGGTCAGCCACGAGCGGCCGCGGCTGGCCAGGCTGCCATGAGCCCTCGAGCGATCGACCGGAACGTGCCTGCGAGCGTCGCTTCCCGCAGCCTCGAAACGAGCCGCTGGTAGAAGGTGAGGTTGTGGATCGAGGCGAGTACGGGCCCGAGCATCTCCCCGGCCTGAAAAAGGTGGCGGAGGTAGCTGCGGCTATGGCGGCAGGCCACGCAGGGGCAATCGGCCTCGAGCGGTCGCTGGTCGGCTGCATGGCAGGCATTCGTCAGACGGACTGGGCCCTCGAACGTGTAGACGAGTGAGTTCCGGCCACATCGGGTGGGCAGCACGCAGTCAAACATGTCGATCCCGGTGGCGACGGCCATGACGATGTCCTGCGGCTGCCCAACCCCCATGAGGTAGCGTGGGCGATCAGCCGGGAGCCAGGGCACGGTTGCCTCGAGCGTAGCCCGCATCGCCTCCGGCCCCTCGCCAACAGAGAGTCCGCCGACGGCGTACCCTGGGAACCCAATCCCGACGAGTCCTTCAGCACTCTCCTGCCGCAGTTCGGCTTCGAGGCCACCCTGGACGATCCCGAACACGGCCTGACCCGCCCGACTATGTGCCGCCTTGCACCGCTCGGCCCACCGCAGCGACCGCCGCATCGCGTCGGCTACGACGGCCCGGTCATTCGGCAGCGACACGACATGATCGAGCTGCATGGCGATGTCGGCCCCGAGCTTCTCCTGGATCGCGATCGCCGCCTCGGGCGTCAGCGCGATCGCCGAGCCGTCGATATGCGATCGGAAGAACGCTCCCTCTTCGGTCACTTTCACCTGCTGGGCCAGACTGAAGACCTGAAAGCCACCGGAGTCGGTCAGCGTGGGCCCATCCCAGCCCATGAACCGCGCAAGTCCTCCTGCCCGTTCAACAAGCTCCTCACCTGGCCGCAGGTGGAGGTGGTAGGTATTGGCGAGCAGCATCCTCGCCCCGGTCTCAACGACGCGACCGATGTCCACTCCCTTGACCGTGGCCGCCGTGCCCACCGGCATGAACAGCCGCGTCGGCACACTCCCGTGCGGCGTCACGAGCGTCCCCGCACGCGCCCCTCCGTCTGTTGCATCGACCGTGAATGAAAACCCAGGCTGCATGGCACAAGCCTACCGTGGGCAGAAGCAGGGAAGACTCGCTAGCCGTCCAAGTGCGATCCGCATTGACCCGGTGTCGGAGACACCGGGCTCCTGGGGAAGCATCCGCTTGCGAATACGGTCTCCGGCTCGTGGTTGCCCGTGCCATGGAGCCGGCGTAGGAAACAAGCGTAGCCAGGATGGCGGAGCGCCGTTTCCTCCGAGTGAGCGAAGGCCATGGAAGCGAGGCCGCGTGCGGCCGAGCGATGGCCGAGCGATGGCCGAAGCGAACGTCCGGCGACATGGCACGGGCAACCCCGAGCTACCCATCAGGCGAGACGCGTCAGAAGATGCCCATCGCTTCCAGGGAGTACCGAACGATGAGGCCGGCGGCCACGACGCTCACCATGCTCATGAGCTTCACGAGGATGTTGAGGCTCGGGCCGCTCGTGTCCTTGAACGGGTCGCCCACGGTATCACCCACCACGGCTGCTTTGTGGGCATCGGTGCCCTTGCCGCCGTGGACGCCACTTTCGATGTACTTCTTGGCGTTGTCCCAGGCGCCGCCGGCGTTGGCCATGAAGACGGCCACGCAGAAGCCGGTCGTAAGGCCGCCCACCAGGAGCCCCATGACGCCCGAGACACCAAGCACCAGGCCTACCACGATCGGCACGGCCAGGGCCAGCGTCGATGGGAGCACCATCTCCCTCTGGGCCGCCTTCGTACTGATCTCGACCGGGGCGGCGTAATCGGGCGTGTCGGTCCCTTCCATGATGCCCGGCTTCTCACGGAACTGCCGGCGGACTTCCTCCACCATGCCCTTCGCGGCCCGGCCCACGGCCTTCATCGTGAGGGCACAAAACACGAACGTGCTCATGGCACCGATGAAGACGCCGACAAGCACCTTGGGGTTCATGAGGGTCACGTCGTAGTACCGCATGTAGTCGGCCATCCGGGCCGTCCTCACCGCCACGATCCGGTTGTCTTCTTGGAGCTCTTGGATGATCGAAGCATCCGGCACCTCCGAGCTCACCTGGCGGCGGCCTCGGGCATCGAGCCCAGCGATGAGCGGCTCCCGCACTACCTTGCCCTCCAGGTCAGTCCGGCCAACGAGAACCTCCTTGTCGAGCACCATCCAGAGGACGTTGGCCTTCGGTGTCGCGCCGACCTGAAGAGCGAGCTGATCGGCGAGCTTCACCCACTCACCGGCAGCAAGTGGCCGCACCTTGCCATCGACTTCAACCTGCTGTTGTCCCTTGCCTTCAGGGGCCTGCACAATCACCGCCGCGCCCCATCGCTCAAAGCCAATCCGCACCTCTTCGACGTACGCTGCAAGGAGTGCGAGCGCCGTAAGCGCCGCGGATCCAATGGCAAACCCCTTGCCAGTGGCAGCGGTCGTGTTGCCGAGGGCGTCGAGGGCGTCGGTCCGTTCCCGAACGATCGCGGGCATTCCCGCCATCTGGGCATTGCCGCCGGCGTTGTCGGCGATCGGGCCGTAGGCGTCGGTGGCGAGCGTGATGCCGAGGGTCGATAGCATGCCCACGGCCGCGATGCCGACGCCATAGAGCCCGAGGGCAAATTTGCCTGGATCGCCAAAGTCAAAGCCGTTGGCGAAACCGAATGCCAACAGGGTAGCCGCGCCCACGACCAGCACGGGCGCCCAGACACTCATCATGCCCTCGGCCACGCCGCCGATGATGATCGTGGCCGGTCCGGTGAGGGCTTGGTCAGCCAGTTCTTGCGTCGGTTTGTACTCATTGCTCGTGCAGTACTCAGTCCATTTGCCGATGAGCCAGCCTGCGAGCAATCCGACGATCACCGAGACGGCCACGCCGAAGCTCCCGGTGGAAGCGCCCGTGTTCCAGCCGAGAAGCATCGGAGCCAGGATGAAGGTCGCGCCGGCAATGGCCAAGGTCGACATGTTGATGCCGCGGGCCAGGGCCGCCAGGAGTGTCTTCTGCGAGGAGTCTTCCTGAGTCCGGACCTGGTAGATACCCCAGATGGAAAGGACGATGCCGACCGCCGCGATGATCATCGGCAGAAAGAGCGCGCCGAGCTGCATCCGGGGCTGCCCCTGGAACGCTGCCACACCCAAGGCCGCGGTCGCCAGGATGCTGCCGCAATAGCTCTCGTAGAGGTCAGCACCCATGCCGGCAACGTCACCGACGTTGTCACCGACGTTATCTGCAATCGTCGCCGGATTCCGAGCGTCGTCCTCAGGAATGCCATGCTCGACTTTGCCGACGAGGTCGGCACCCACGTCAGCCGCCTTCGTAAAGATGCCACCGCCAACGCGGGCGAAGAGGGCCTGGGCGCTGGCCCCCATCCCGAAGCACAGCATCGTGACCGTGATTTCTTCAAGCGACAGCGGCTCGGCGAACCATGGCACGATCCAGTAGAGAATCAAGAACCAAAGCATGATGTCGAGAAGGCCAAGGCCCACGACGGTGAGGCCCATGACCGCGCCTGAGCGGAAGGCCACCTGGAGCCCATCATTGAGACTTCGCTCGGCGCCGGCTGCGGTCCGGTTGCTGGCGAGCGTTGCCGTCTTCATTCCGAACCAACCGGCAAGGCCCGAAAAGAAGCCACCCGAGATGAAAGCGAAGGGCACCCACGCGCTTTGCACCTTGAGGGCGAAGGCCATCACCGCCAAGAGCAAAAAGATGACGACGAAGAATGCAGCCACCACCTTGTATTGCTGATGGAGGTAGGCATCCGCGCCGGTACGAACATACCCGGCGATCTTCACCATCTCGGGTGTGCCTGGCGACTGCGACTCCATCCACTTGAAGAAGTCCCACGCCTTGTAGAGGGCGAGACAAGCCCCGGCGAGGGCGAGGAGCCAGAAGACACCGTACGCCCCGAACATCGACACGCGGTCGGCTACGTCTTCCGACGCACTCGCGATGGCTGGGAAGCTGACCGCGGCGGCGGTCGCGGCGGCAACGAATGAGAACGAGGGGCGTGACACGATGCTTCAAGACTCCGCTGGATGAAGACCCCGGCCAGGCCTATGCGGCCGGCCCGACGCCTAAGGTGAACTTTGTGGTCGAGATTGAACCCTGCGCAGGAAACCGTGTCAAACAGCCTTTACGGTGGCAGGGGCATCCATGCCCCCTGCCACCTTCCGGCCCCTCCGGGCCGGCGGTCGCACCTCCGGGCTCCCGTTTTCGTACGCGTTGCGGTGTGGTGCCTCCGAGCAGACGGGGCAGTCGCGGATTCGCAAGCGATTTTGGCGCGGACGGGCGAGTTCTTCCAATACGGTATCCGGCTCGGGGTTGCCCGTGCCATGTCGCCGGCGTAGGAAACAATCGCAGCCTGGAGGGCGGAGCGAAGTTTCCTCCGAGTGAGCGAAGGCCATGGAAGCGAGGCCGCACGCGGCCAAGCGATGGCCGACGGAATGGGAGCCGGGCTTCGCACGGCGACCTCAAGCCGGAGACGACGCCGGGACGGTGTCGACGGCGCGACAGCATCCCGTCCGGCACTCATGGCACGGGCAACCCCGAGCCCACGCAGAACGTCACACGGGCGATTTCCCGATGGCGTGGTACACAAAGCCACGGGTTCGCATCTCCGCCGGAGCGTAGAGATTGCGGCCATCGAAAATCACGCAGGCCTTCATCCGCTCTCCCATCGCGTCGAAATCGGGCCGACGGTAGTCACCCCACTCGGTGACGATGGCGAGGCAGTCGGCGCGATCGAGGGCATCGAGCGGATTGTCGGCATACTCGAGCCGGTCTCCATAGAGAGCCCGGACGTTGGCCATCGCCTCGGGATCGTGGACTCGTACTGTCGCGCCACCCGCGAGCAGCCGCTCGATCAAATCGATTGCGGGGGCGTCACGGATGTCATCCGTGCGAGGCTTGAAGGCCAAGCCCCAGACGGCGATCCGCTTTCCGACGAGGGCGTCACCATAATGCGTTGCGATCTTGTTGCCGAGCACCTGTTTCTGGGCGAGGTTCGTGTCATGAACCGCCGTGAGGATTCGCGGGGTGACGCCCTTGTCGCGAGCCATCGCAGCAAGCGCCTGCACATCCTTCGGAAAGCAGCTCCCGCCGTAGCCGGCACCGGGGAACAAAAAGGCAAACCCGATGCGGCTGTCATGACCGATGCCACGGCGCACGTCGTCGATGTCGGCATCCATTCGCTCGCAGAGGTTCGCCACCTCGTTGATGAACGAGATCTTCGTGGCCAAGAGCGCATTCGCCACGTACTTCGTCATCTCGGAGCTCTCAGGGCACATCACGAGAAATGGATTCTCGGTGCGGAGAAACGGCAGGTAGAGCGATCGGAGCGTTTCGCCCACGTCGGCCGTTCGCACGCCCACGACGACCCGGTCGGGCTTCTGAAAATCTTCGATGGCGGCCCCTTCTTTGAGGAACTCAGGGTTGCTCGCCACGCGGCAGGTCCGACCGGTGAGGGCCGAAAGCCGCCGTTCGATCGCCGCACAGGTGCCAACGGGCACCGTGCTTTTGGTCACCACGATCGCCTCGGGCGTGAGGTGGGGAGCGATCGAGTCGATGACTTTCCAAAGCGCGGAGAGGTCTGCGGAGCCATCGTCGCTCGGCGGCGTGCCCACGGCGAGAAACACCACTTCCGCGTCTGCGATGGCCGTGGCCGTGTCTGTCGTAAACCGCAGCCTGCCGGCCCGCGTGTTTCGCGTAACGAGCTCCTCGAGGCCAGGCTCATAGATGGGCACATCGCCCCGGGTAAGGCGTGCGATCTTCTCAGCATTGATGTCGAGACAGGTGACCGTGTTACCGCTGTCGGCAAAGCAGGTTCCCGTCACGAGGCCAACGTAGCCCGTCCCAACGACACCGATCCGCATGGTGAGACTCCTCTCAAGACTCTGAGCGACCTCGAAACAGGGACAGGAATTCGAAATGGGGACAGGCACCCTGACGCAAGCCAGTCCCGCTTCGGGACTGAACCTATTCGTCAGGCAGCGAGGCATCCGCCTCTTCCTGTTCGCCTGGCGGCACCGGCACCACGGCAGCGAGCGTGTCGCCCTCGTCCATGCGCATGATCCGTACGCCCTGCGTGTTGCGACCGATCGACTTAATCTCGGCCACGTTCACCCGCTGGATCTTTCCGCGGGAGGTCATCATGAGCACCTGGTCTTCGTCGCGGACCGACACCACGGCCACGACCTGGCCGTTCCTCGCGGTCGTCTTGATGTCCCGAACACCCTTGCCGCCGCGGTGCTGCGTCCGGTACCGCATGCCGCTGGATTCCTCGTCGGCCCCGGCGTCGCCGTCGCCCACCCGCTCCGTCGATGGCTCGTCCCCCGCCTCGTCGTCAGCGGCAGGCCCCGTAAGCGGTGTTCCGGTTCCAAAAGGCGTTCGCTTTCCGTGGCCATATTCGCACACGGTCAAGAGCGTGGCATCAGGATCGGCCACGACCATACCGACGAGCCGGTCACCACTCCCCAGTTTGATGCCACGGACACCACTCGTGTCGCGACCCATCGGCCGTGCATCCGACTCGGGGAATCGGATTGCCATGCCCTTGGCGGTCGAGAGAACCAGTTCATCGCCCGCCTTCGTGATGACAGCCCCCACAAGCTCATCACCCTCGCGGAGCTTGACGGCGATGAGCCCCTTTGTCCGGCGGCGGCGGTACTGTTCGAGTGCCGTCTTCTTCACGATGCCACCGCGGGTGGCCAGCATTAGAAACTGATCGGCATCCTCAAAACCACCCACGGCACGGCACTGGGCCACCTTTTCGCCCTGGTCGAATTCGAGCAGGTTCACAAGCGCCCGCCCCTTGGCCTCGCGAGCCAACTCGGGCAGTTCGAAAACCCGCATCGAGAAGACTTTGCCGAGTGTGGTGAAGACGAGCAGCCAGTCGTGCGTGCTTGCAACGAAGAGATGCTCGATCGGATCTTCTTCGTCGGCGCTGGCCCCCTTGAGCCCCTTGCCGCCCCGCCGCTGGGCACGGTAGACATCGGCGGCCGTCCGCTTCACGTACCCGGCCCGCGTGATCGTGACCACCATCGTGGCCTCGGTGATCAGTTCGGCCATATCGCGGATGTCGCCCGCCTCGCCGCTGATCTCCGTGCGACGGGGATCGGCATGTTTGGCTTCGAGCTCGACGAGGTCGTCGCGGATGAGCGCCTTGATTGCGGCCTCGCTCGCAAGGATGCGGCGGAACTCGGCAATCTTTCCAAGAAGCTCGCGGTGCTCGCCGCCAAGTTTTTCATGCTCGAGGTTCACGAGTTGGCCAAGCGTGAGCCGGAGAATGGCGTCGGCCTGCACCGGCGAGAGACCGTAGGCCTCGGCCACGCCCCGCTCGTCCTGAAGCATGGCAAACCCCTCGGCTCCGAGCGCCCGCTCCAAGAGCGCCGCCGGCGCCTCGAGCAGGCAGAGCCGCTCCTTCGCCTCGGCCTGCGATTTTGACGACCGGATGATCCGAATCACCTCGTCGATGTTCGCCAGCGCGACCAGAAGCCCTTCGAGCGTGTGCTTGCGACCGCGTGCCTTCTGGAGGAGGTGCTGGGTGCGGCGACGGATGACCGTCATGCGGTGCCGCAGAAACTCCGTCAGCAGTTCCCTGAACGAAAGGATTCGAGGCTTCCCATCGACCAGCGCCAGGAAGATGAGAGAAAACGTCGTCTGGAGCGTTGAAAACTGATAGAGCTGATTGAGCACGACATCGGGATCGGCGTCCCGCTTGAGCTCGAGGATGAGCCGCACTGGCTCTTTCAGGTCGCTCTCGTTGCGGATGCCCGAAATACCCTTGATGCGATCTTCGTTGACGAGCTCCGCGATCTTTTCTTCGATCGCATCACGCGTCTGCTGGTACGGAATCTCGGTGACGACGATCCGGTGCCGGTTCTTGCCGAACTCTTCGACGTGCGCCCGCGCACGCAGCGTGATCGTGCTGCGGCCGGTGAGGTAGCCCCGCATGAGGGCCTCGCGGCCCATGACGATCCCACCCGTTGGAAAATCGGGGCCGGGGACGAGCTCGAGCAGCTCGGCCATCGACAGCTCGGGGTTGTCAATGAGCGCAATGAGAGCCCGACATACTTCGCCAAGGTTGTGGGGCGGGATGCTCGTGGCCATGCCGACGGCGATGCCCCCCGCGCCGTTGACGACGAGATTCGGGAACCGGCTCGGCAGCACGGTCGGCTCGGTGTTCCGCTCGTCATACGTCGGCACGAAATCGACCGTGTCGAGTGACAGGTCGTCGAGCATGAGGGATGCGATCGGCGAGAGACGTGCCTCCGTGTACCGCATCGCGGCCGCAGGCAGGCCGGCAATCGAACCAAAATTGCCCTGTTTATCGACGAGCACGTGCCGCATGTTCCATTCTTGGGCCATGCGGACGAGCGTGGGGTAAATCACGCTTTCGCCGTGCGGGTGGTAATTGCCGCTGGTGTCGCCCGAGATCTTGGCACACTTCACACGCCCCGAACCTGGCGAAAGGTTGAGGTCGTTCATCGCGACGAGGATGCGTCGCTGCGAGGGCTTCAGCCCATCGCGAACGTCAGGCAACGCCCGGCTGACGATCACGCTCATCGCGTACGTCAGGTAGCTGTCTTTGAGCTCCTGCTCGATCGGCATCTCGACGAGCCGACCGCCGGAAATGTCGCGAAGACCGTCGGCGACAGGCTCGCCACCGCTCCCGTCACCACTGCCCACATCGGGGCCGCCATTGTCGGACGGGTTTTCATCATCAGCCAAAGGACGGCCTCCAACCCAACTCGGGCCCTTCGCCGGCCATCCTTAATTTGGTCCGCCGCGATGTGTTGAACATACCCGGCCCACGGGGTCGGTCAACCGCCGCAAACCGCGGGAAAAACCGTTGTTTTCTTGCTCCAGGTGACGGGTTGACCCGCAGTCGGCCGCCCCCCTACCCTCCCGCCCCGCTCCACAGTCCCCAGGAGCCCGGTCGGAGCCTGGTTCGGAATCCACGGGGGAGCGACCAACCAGCCATGCAAAAGACGACTCACCACCGATTTGCTGGGCTCCTTGTCGCCGGCGCAGCCGCGGCGGTGCTGCTGCCGAACCTGGGCGGCCCACCCCTTTGGGACGATGACGAACCGCGGAACGCCGCCTGTTCACTTGCCATGTGGGAGAGCGGTGACTGGGTGGTTCCGACCTTCGATGGAAGACTCCGCGTCGAAAAGCCAGCGCTCGTCAACTGGCTCCACCTCGCGGGCTTCGCCGCAGCCGGCACCAATGAGACCGGGGCCCGGATCGGGTCGGCACTGCTCACGATCCTCACGTGTCTCCTCACGTGGCGGATTGCTGCCATTCTCTTCCGGCCCGATGTCGCCGTGTGGTCCGGCATCGTCATGGCCACCTGTTTATGGACGGGCATCACCGGCCGCGCATCCACTCCCGATGCGCCGCTGGCATTTTTCACAACGCTCGCGCTGTGGGCATTCGTCCGCGGCAGTTGCACTGACGGTGCCACATGGCGAGACGGACCGATTCGCATCTCCCGTTTGTCGGCAGCCATGATCGGTGGAGCCTGCGGCCTGGCCGTACTCACGAAAGGGCCGGTGGGGATCGTTCTCCCGCTCGGTGGTATCGGCCTCTTTGCCTGGTGGCAGGCGGCGGCCGATCCAGGTCGCGAAGGCACCTGGCGGCAACGGCTCACGACCGCGGCCATTACCGCATGTCGGGGCGTGCGACCAGGACTCATTGTTGCGACTGCTGTTCTTGTCTCCGCACCGTGGTACGTCGCCGTGAGCGTGCGTACGGAAGGCGCATGGGCCCGCGAATTCTTCCTTGTTCACAACGTCGGTCGATTTACCGAGCCAATGGAGGGGCACTCGGGCACACTCATCTACTACCCACTCGTGTTGCTCGTGGGAATGTTTCCCTGGTCGATGGCGTCAGCGCTGATTGGCTATCACGCCGTGAATGTCGTGCGGGCCAACAACGCCCCAAAGGCTGGCATGCGTCTCCTCGTGGCGTGGATTGCCGCATGGGTCATTCCATTTTCACTGGCTGGCACGAAGCTGCCCGGCTACGTCTGGCCCGCATACCCGGCGGTCGCCTGCTGCGTGGGTCTTTTTGTGGCCGACTGGATCCGAGTCCCTGCCCGCACGACTGATTTCTGGATGCGATGGGCCTGGGTGTTCCTCGCGGCGTCGGGGGTCGGCCTCGGAGTTGGCCTGCCGGTGGCGTTGGCGCACATCGCACCAGGCTGCGAGTGGGTCGGGCTGATCGGGCTTGTGCCGCTCGCCGGAGGCATCCTGGCGTGGGCGTGCCAATCGCTGTCATCACGGCAGGCGGCCGGAGTTTGCTGGGCGGCCACCGCGGCGGCGAGCGTCGGTCTTTTGGTCGCGATCGGTCCTGCTGTCATCGGTGGCACTGGGGGCACGCGGCACCTCCTGGCTTGCCTTCCAGCGTCAGGGATCGGCCAGCCAATCGCCTCATACCGCGCGCCGCCAAGCACGTCGTTCTACGGAGGCCTCGTCGCCGACCGTGGCACCGTGACGTGGCTCGAGGAACCGTCCGAAGTCACCGCGTTCCTCGCGAAGCACCCTGGTGCGCCGCTCGTGGTCGATGGCCGTTTTGCGGAATCACTCACGGCCTGTTTGCCTGCCGACTACCGCCCGCTCCGCGAGACCACGACGCTCCCAGAATCACGCCACCTCATCCTCTTTGGACCAAGCTCCCTCGACAGTCCCGATCGACTGGCGGACGCCGCCACCGGAGTGGCCACGTCCCCGCACCTTCACTGATACACCAGCCCTCTCTGCCCACTGCCTCCACTTCAAGAAACCATGACTCCACACCGCTCGCTCTTGATCGTACTCACCGCTGGCATTGCATCGCTCGCCATCGGCACGGCCCCCACACCGCTGTGGGACGAAGACGAACCCCGCTTCGCCGCGATCGCCCGCGCGATGGTGGAGACCGGCGACTGGGTCGTGCCGATGTTCAATGGCCAGCTCGCCGTCGATAAGCCAGTGCTCATGCACTGGTGCATGGCGGCGTGCATGACGATCTTCGGGACCAATGAGTTCGCATCGCGGCTGCCGTCGATGATCGCGGCCCTCGTGACGGCGCTGGCAGTCCTTCGGATCGGGACGAGGCTCTTCGATCCGCTCGTCGGCATGATCGCGGCACTTGCATGGCTCGGAACCATGCTCGTGGGCATCGAGGCCCACGCCGCCACACCCGATGCGATCCTCACGGCGCTCTGCACGTGGGCCGTGGTACTTGCAGCAGAAGTAATCCTGGGCGTCTCATCATCACCTCTCCCTCCGGGAGCGATCGACCGCAGGCCGGGTGAGCGTGCTGGCGACGACGGACTCCCACGGCTGAGCATCGGCCGAGCGGCTGGTATCGGCCTGCTTCTGGGTTTGGCTGTCGTGTGTAAGGGACCGATTGGTTTCGTCGGACCGCTGGCGGTTCTCGTGCCGTGGACCTTGTGGGTCGCGATCGATCGCCGCCTGGCCGCTCGTCCCTCGGGCTCATGGCTCGCACGCCTGGCATCGACGGCGCTGCCTGCCACC
>JBGTKO010000208.1:0-5779 GCA_041744595.1 Pirellulales bacterium | reverse complement strand
ACGTGAAGCGGCGGGCCGGGTGGGCAACCACCCGGCCCGTTTGCATTGTGTCACGGCTGGCGACACCGCATAAGTCGGGTGTCAGGCCCGCTTCTGCCGCAGCCGGCGCCAGCCCATGAAGAACCCGCCGGCACACGCGACAAGCACCAGGCAGCCGGGCTCCGGCACCGGCACGACCTCGACCGCCGTGAGGCCAAGGTCGGGGCGGGCAAGAAAAAGAGCGTCGTAGGTGTCGCTCCCGATGACAAACTGAATCGACGAGGTCGTCGTATCGACCCGGTCGAAGAGGCCATCCATCGCGATGAATTGGTCCACGCCACCGGCGGTTTCAAGCTGTCCGGTCCAGTTCAGGACCGTCAGCGTGTGGCCACTGAGAAACGCGAGATCGTCGGCAACGCTCTGGAAGGTAAGAACGCTACTGAGATGGCCAAAATCGAACGTGGCATGTGCCGTCAGGTCGAGATCAGAGAGCGTCTGGCTGTAGCCGCCGGTGCCAAGCGTCGCGTCACCGAGCCTCAAAGACGACACCGTGCTCAGGGCTCCGTCACGGCCGAGGGTGAGCTGGCCACCGTTGATACCGGTGAGCCCGGTGTAAGTGTTCTGGCCTGAAAGAGTCTGGGTACCCGGCCCCTGATGGATGAAATCGCCGCCCCCGGCAATCGAGCCCGAGAATGTGTGATCCCCAGAGCCACCAGTCGCGAGCGTGCCGCTCCCCAAGAGGATGCTGCCGCTGCCACTGATTCCGCCGACTGTCTGGTCAAAGCCGTCGAGGTTCAACGTTCCCCCCGTCGCAATGTTGACAACCGTGCCAGCCGCAAGCCGATCATGCCCAGCGAGATGAAGCGATCCAGCCTGGACTTCGGTGGTGCCGGTGTAGGTGTTCGAACCGCTGAGCGTCATCGTGCCTGAGCCCTGCTTGATGAGCGAACCGGCGCCCTGGATCGTGCCGGCAAACGTGGTCGATGTATTGGCCGCACCCGTCCGAAGGGTGCCGCTTCCAAGATTCACCTGCGCCGTCGAGCCGGCCGCGGCCAGTGAGCCAATGGTCTCGGTGTATCCGGCAAGGTCGAACAGGCTGTTGCTCCCCATCGTGACGGCTGACGTGTTCGATATCTGCTCGTTGAAGGCTAGGACGACCGTCGCGGGACCAGAGTTGCTGATCTGTAAGTCACGGTTGATCGCTGCGGTCGAGTGGCCCTTCGTGAGGATCAGCGTGCCGGCATTCACGGCCACCGTGCCGGTGAGCGTGTTGGGATTGGTGCCGCTGAAGATGAGAGTGCCAGCTCCGGTTTTCGTGAATCCGGGACCGGTCACTGGCCCGGCAACCTCGAGGGTGGCGCCGTCGGCCGTCGTGATCTGCGATGTGCCAGAGACGGCGAGCCCACCAAAACGAGCCGTGTAGCCGCCGGTGCTCGCGAGGACGGAGAGCTGGGTGTCGTTGATCGCCAGGCTGCCGAAAGCGTGAACATTGCCAGTCGAGCTGCCGTCCAAACGACTGGTCTCGAGCGACGAGGCGGCAGTGATGACGACGTTGTTTCCGAGGGTCGCATCGCCGTTGATCCGAGTCTGCAAGAGGCCGCCGGCGAGCGTGACAGGCGCGGTGCCGATCGCCTGGTGGTGTTGCACATCGACCGAGCCGGCATTGACGGCGAGCCCACCGGCAAACGACGCGTTGGCCGCGTGGATTTCGAGCGTGCCAGCTCCGGTCTTTACGAGGCCTGCCGTGGCCGGCACGACAAGCTGGCCTGCCGTTCCCAGAATCAGGCTTTGATCGACGACCTCGACAGCGCCGGTCAGACCGCCGTTTACCAGAAGTTGGCGACCCGACGAGATCGTGACATCCCCCGGCGTGCTGTTCTTTCGAAGCGCACCGCCGAAGAAGTGGATGTCGTTGTCAGTATGCCCCAGGTGGCTGTCAGCCGCGAAACCGAGTGTGCCTTCGTTGAGGAAGACGCCTCCACTGAACGTGTTGGCCGATTGCAGGTTGGCCTGGCCGAGCCCCGACATCACGACCGCGACGGTACCGGGACCCGAGTTGTCTACGACGTTCGCAGCGATGTTGAAGGTGCCGCCCTGAGCAACCGTCAGTGTGAGATCGCCCGCCGCGGCACCCCCGGCGGTGAGGGCGCCGTTACTCATGGTGGTCGTGCTGGCATCCGCCTTCAGGAGGCCGCCACCGTGGATATTCACATTGAAGCCACCCAGGTTGGTATCAACCGCGGCAATGTAGCGGACACTCAGTTCCGCATCGTTACCGGTGAGGGTCTGGTTCTCCTCGATGTCGATATTTCGGAGGGTGGACGTACTGGAGTCAAAATCCAGGGCTGCGTTGGCAAAAGCCCGCACGCCGTTGGTCGAGTCATACTCGGCAAAACTGTTTCCGACCGTGGCCCATCCGCCGATGAGGCCGCCAGCCTGGCCCGTGATGAGAATCGTCGGGTCCGTGGCCCCGCCGCCGCCGAGGATTCCGCTGCCGGCCTGAAAGTCGAGCGTGCCGCCGACGGTTTGGGCGAGACCGGAGAGCGTGAGACTCGCCGTCTGGCCAGTGCCCGGAGTCACAAGAATCGATCCTGGTCCGGCATTGGCGGTGACAACGCCGATGGTTTCCGTGGTGGCCACGGCGTCATTGCCAAGCAAGACGAGGGAACCGGTGCCGGTGCCAAGTCCCAGAAAAATCGGGATGCTGTCGCCGAGACGATCGTTGTGGTTGGTGCCGGTGTTGTCGAGGACGAGATCCCCCTGATTTCCATAAATGGCAGACGTGCCTGTCAGTCGCCCGCCGCCACTCAGCACGACGCTACCACCGTTGATCGTGGTGGTGCCGCTGTATGTCAGTTCGGTGGTGATCGTCTGCGTGCCCGCACCCGCCTTCGTCAGGTTCAGCATGCCTGAGCCGTCGGTCATGGTGCCCGAGAATGTGGCGTTCGACGGGCTCTCGATGAGCACGGTCTTTGTGCCCGCCGTGTTCGTCGTCAGGGTGCCCGAGCCGGAGAGGCCGCCGATACCGATCGAGCGGTTGGCCCGCAATGTGGTGCCCGAGGCAATATTGACAGCGACATGCCGGGCCGGATCAAAACTATCCGTGAACGGATCGAGTCCGCCGGCGACGGCGACAACACCCCCTTGGACGTCGAGCACAGCATTCGGGGCGATCGACACGTATCCCCCGGTGCCGCTCCCGCTGGTATTGCGGTTGAAGGTGAGCGTATCTCCGGCGTCGCCCACCTTGATGAGCGTGTCTTTCCAGATGATGTTGCCGTAGGACGCATCGGCACCGCCGGTGTCGGACACCGTCCAAGCCCGCACCTGCGGCGTGCTCGCCGACGGGTTGTCATTGATCACGAGGTTGCCAGGGAGGGACTGGAGCCCCGACTCGTTCCGACCGTCGTACTGGCCGCCGTTGAGCTTCATCGTGAAGTCAACTGTCTGCGGCCAGAAGGTTTTGCCTGCACCAGAGCCGAAAAACGAGAGCAACCCTCCCCGCAGATCAATGGTGCGGTTCACAAAACTCTCGTTAATCGTGCCACCTGAATTTCCGTATCCAAACTGGAACAGCGAGGTGAGGTCTGCCCCGGCCAGAACAAGCGTGGCGTTATCGGCCAGAAAAGCCTGGTTGCTGTCGTTGCGACCGGTGGTCTTGAAGACCGCGCCGCTTTCGACTTCGATCGTGCCAGTGACGCCACTCCCGACACGAACGTTGGCATAGCCGTATCCGTATCGACCGATGTTCCCCGTGAGCGATGGCAATGACGAGGCAATCGTCGCGTCATGGAGCACCCGCAGCCTGCTGTTACCAATGAACTCCAAGTCACCCGTCGCCTGTCCTTGGGTGTTGTTCTGGCCTGATCGGTAGGGAAGCTGATTCATCTCCACGAGGCCTTGCGCGATGCCCAGGCTCCACCGGCTGTCACTGGCAAGTGTGCTGGGAACGTAACGAAGTGTGCCGGGCCCTGCTTTGACGATCCCCTGGCGTCCCGTCATAGTGATCAGGGATGTCAGTTCGAGCGTGTCGCCTGCACCAGCCACCTCGATGATCGGCGATGAGGTCTGGGCGTAGCGGTCGCCGTTCCAACTCATGGTGTTGGCCAGGGTGACTATGCCTGCGCCACCGGAATCTCGAAGGGTGAGTCTTCCGTTCCGATTGATCGAGAGGGTGCCGGTGGTGAGTTGATTGGCGGCGGAAAACGAGAGTGAGCCCCCTGAGTTGCTCTCGCTGACCGTCCAGGTACCTGAAGCGGTGCTTGCGGCCTCGACCGTCACGGCGGCATGGTCACGGATCAGAAGATTGCCCGAGCCGTTGATCGCGGAACTGAACAAGTGGCCAAAGGGGCCGGCCAGCGTGAGCTGGTGCGCTCCCTGTGTCACCACCCCACCAAAGTTGAACCCACCCGCCGTCGCGCTCCAGGTCTGGCTCGTCGAAAGACCAATGGCGTTGGCGAAGGTTTGGGTGTCTGTATCGAGGTTCGTGATGCCACCATTACCTAAGGTCAGGGTGCTGCCAACCATCATGTACGGGCTGGCATTGGCATTGAAGAGAATCGACTGGATTGACCACGGTGCATTCACGTTGGGCGAGGGATTCTCGCCGTCACCAAAAACGAGGTTTGCCGTGGCGTCATTGGCCGGCACACCACCAATCCAATTGCCGGCATCAGACCAATTGGTTGTGGGGCCAAGGCCCGACCAGGTCTGGGCGAGCACGGCATGCGAAGAGATGGTCAGACAGGCGAATACGCCAACAATTAACCCATGGCGGAAAATCAAGGCGGAACTCCAACAATGAGGCGGGAGAAACTGGCGGGACCACTGCTCACTGCACACAGCGTGCCAAAGCCACTAGCGGTCGCCGAATTCCTGCAAGAAGCACGCGCAATCGTCACATTGCGTGGTGTTTATGAGCATTCTACACATTACGGCGATTAGGCGATTTGGTTCGTGTGTGGTGCGAATCGCTCCGCTTTGGCCTGTGGGAGGTGGAGCGAATTGCCCCACCCCACCACGTAAAAATGGTGCGATTTGCGCCACCACTCGTGAGGGGTTGATCCTGACGTCGGCGGGACAGAAGCCCACCCGTCATGGCCCAGAATCGCTCCTAGACGAACGCAGGTTCGAGGGCTGCGAAGTCGGAGGGGGAGAGGCTGCGGGTGCCGATCCGGAGGCCCGCAGGGTTGAGACGCCAAAGAGAACCGCGGCCGCTCGAGTGTTTCATAAGCACCTGGTATCCGCCCGCGATACGGCGAGCGCCGATTGCCTGCCAGCCATTCCCGGGCCGATTGTCCGAAGCGTACAGCGTCTGAGAGAGTCGCACGTGTAGCGGTGGCCCGTCATTGACTCGCAGGGCGTAGCCGAGCTGTGTGGTCCCGAGCTCGACGCCGTCAGGCGACACGCTGCGGAGCGTGAAGACGAGGCCCACGGCTCCGTCACCATCGAGGTCATGGCCATACGCATTCTCGAGCGAGATGATCTGCGGAAGCGTCGGGATGCGAGTGGAAAGCCGTCGGCCGTTGGCAGCGAGTGTCCAGAGCGACACGCGACCGTTCGTGTCGTTTCGCCAGGCTACCTCGAAGCGGCCATGCGGAAGAGGCCTGGCCGCCACCGCCTCCTGTCCGCCCGGTCGAGTTGGTGAAGCCCTGACGTTTCTTCCAAACGTCACCGGCACGATCCGTCCGTTTGCGAGCCGAAGCGCGTAGCCAGCCGGCATCGTCCCGAGCTCGACACCTCGCACCACTGGGCCGACCGGCACAAAGCCGGGGGGGACCGGAGGTTCCGCTGGCGGCCG
>JBGTKO010000207.1:0-12016 GCA_041744595.1 Pirellulales bacterium | reverse complement strand
AGGGCGCGGCGAGCCTGCGGCCTCGACCGGACGACGCCTCCCGCCACGGCAGGGAAAAAGAAATGAACGTCCTCGGAATTGGCACCGACATTACCGAGTGCCTCCGAATCGCTCAGATGATCGAGCGACACGGCGAGCTCTTCGTGGGCCGCGTCTACACGCCCCATGAGATCGAATACTGCCGCAGCCGGCGGATGGCCACGCAACACTTCGCCGGTCGTTGGGCCGCGAAGGAGGCTGTGCTCAAAGCCCTTGGCACGGGTTGGAAACGAGGCATTAGCTGGCGGGATGTCGAGATCCGTAACCTTCCTGGCGGTCGCCCCGTGGCTTTCCTTTCCGGTGGCACGCAGGAGGTGGCCGAGCTTCTCGGAATCCGCTGCGTCCTCGTGAGCATCTCCCACTGCCGCTCCCACGCGACCGCCTACGCCATCGCCCTCGACGAAGTTCCCGCAAACGGGTGACAGTCCTGCGGGTGACAGGTCTGGCTGCGTTGGATCAGGACAAGGCAGTGCCTCTGACACTGGCCGCTCACTGCAACTGGCGACCGTTCGCTACCGGTAGTATTCCTCGAGGATGAGTGTGGCAAGAGATGTGATGTACAACCGACCTCCGGTCTCCGGGCCATGTCCCTTGTCGAATCCCTCGAACCAACTCCCAGCCTCATGGTCTTTCTTTGATTGCGAATTTAGGAGCATGGGTTTCATCTTGTTGTTCCATGCAATCCAACGATCGCCTCCGATTCGGTGCATGAGTCGTGTTGCATAGTAGTCGTAGTAGAGATCATCTGTCGGGCCGGCCGTAGCGATCGTCATCGCGCCTTTCTGGAGGCCCGGGTTGTTTTCCTTCCATCCCAGATAGGTTCGGCAGAGAAGGCCAATTGCTGACGTGCTGAGCTTGGTGCCCGGTGAGGCATAGCCATAGCCCGACCCGAGTGAGTCACCCTTGACCGATTCGAGGAATGCGAGAGACTTTTTGGCCGTGAGGGGGTCCACATTCAGGCCGGCGCTGCGGCCGGCCTGGAGGGCCACGATATGCCATCCCGACGCCGATGTGTCGCCGGGCTGACGAGGGTTGTACCGCCAGCCGCCTCCGTTGGGATCCTGCGCCTGCATGATGTAGTTGAGGACAGACTGCGTGGGTGGTGCAAGCCGTTTGTCCTGCGTCATCCCGTAGCACTCTGAAAGTGCTATTCCAACAATTCCTTGGGAATACAAGTTTCCACCCGTCTCGTACGCCTTCCCGTTGTTTTTCAGGGCGAGCTGGGCGAGGAACGCGACGCCCGCTTCGACCTGCTTTTTGTACGGCCCCTGCGTGTGGGTGTAGCCGCGACCGAGAAAGCAAAGAAGGGCCATCCCGGTAGCACCGCCACGCTCGGCCTGTCTGCCTGTTCCTGAATGGGAACACTTCCCGGCGCAGCCTGGGCACTTCTCGAGTTCGAACGACCAGCTTCCGTCGGGTAACTGATGGTTTGCGATCCACTTGAGGGCGCGATCGACCGCCGCCTCGGTGTCGGCTCCACCCCCTTGGGCCAGGGCCATTTCTGCCGGTGAGGCCCGTGTTCGGAAAGGTCCAGGCATGTCTGTCCCACGCGGGAGTTGGGGAGTTGGCTTGCCGGCTCGGGACTTGGCAAGCTGGGCATCGAGAGGATCGGTCAGCATGCCCGTCAGATCCTGATACATCGCTGCAGCATGGGCCTTGATCGCAGTGGCATCCATCTCCGGGCGGCCTGTTGATTCCGCGGCAACCCACCAGGCGTTGGCGACCCGAAGGGCAACGGTTGGTGCAGGATCATCGCTTTCAAGAAGCGAAAGTTCAGCACGGGCAGCATCACGGAGATCGGCAGAGTTCCCTTTGGCCAGCGACTGCAGGCCAGTTGCCCAATCGCCTTTGATGAAGCAGCGGTAGCTTCCGATGACTGAATGGGCGGCAGCGTCGTCAGGATTCCCGGCGATCGTCTTGAGTGCTGCCTCCAGATCGGCATGGAGCCGCTTCTGTTCGGTGAGTCGCTTCCGCATTGCCGTGATCGACGCCAGCATCGACTGGTATTCTGACAACGGGAGTTTCTGCTTACGGCAGGCCTTGGCGAACGCCATGTTCGCCGTGGTCGCTGCAGTCAGAAGATTCTCCGCCTGTTCTGAGTCGAGAGCATTCAGGGCTTGGTCCGCCCGATCGATCATGGCTTTGGCGACGGACTCGAGTTGAACTGCTTCGTTGCCTCGCGCCTGAATGAAACGTTCTACGGCTGCGATGAGGGCTTGCGACGGATCGACAGCGAATTGTGAGCAGCGAAGGGTGACGAGGCGAAGGAGCTCGTCGAAGCTGCCGCCATCGACGGCAAGGCCTTCGGCGGCCTGGAGCAGGGCGTAGCGACGATCGGTTGCAGTCGTCTTTTGGGCGGTATCGAGAAGCAACGCGATGAGAGCCGGGATTTTTCGGGCATCTGCCCGGGCGGATGCGATCTGCTCTCCGAAGGCCTCCTGGACGACCGCGGCAGCGGCAAGAACGTCGGCCTCAAGGGGGACGGGCAGGCGTTCCGGGACTGCTGTGTCGCTATCGGCACCGTCGTTCACGGGATCGGCCACGGCCATCGGCGTGGTGAGAGCCTGTGCCGTCAAAACCGAAGCGATGAAGAAGGCTAAAAATCTCATGATGACCTCGCACAATCGGGGAATGCATCGATCAGAACCGTCCGGTCCGCCGGCCCGATGAGCGAGTGCCAACGGCAGGGAAAGACCCCTCACATTGCTGAGAAGGATACCACTTCAGAGCGGCTTGCTACAACTCGTTGGGTTCAAGCTCGCTGCCGAAGTGTTTGTGCTATTGATGGACAAACGCTGCTCGTCCATACAACGACGAAACACCGTGCCAGCGAAGCTGGGGTTGCATCAACGCATGACTCAATGGATCAAGCCATCGCGGCTTCGTCCCAGCGCTCCAGTTCGGCGGAACCGCCGGGGAGGAGGAGGGCGGTGAGTGGTGTGCCTTCTTCGACGGGCGTTTCGCCGTCGCGACGAGTGAGCCTGATTCGCTCGTGACCGCGTAACTGGTCAGCAAGCTGCTTGGTGAGATCCTTCTGCTCCTTCTCCGGAAGCTTGCCGAACGCGGCACGGCCACGGCACTTGGGAAACTTTTGGCAGCCGAGCCAAGGGCCACGCTTGCCATCGCGCAGGTTCATCATCGCCCCACATTTTTCACAGGCGATGTCGGTCACGAGCGGCGGAGCGGCGGGAAATTTGATGTTGCCCTTGCGGTCGAGGTTGAGGATGAGTGGCAATGGCTCGGTCGGCTCGGCCTCGGCTGCCTTCTTGCCCTTCGGCTTCGGTGGCCGCGGCCGGTCCTCGACCAAAAAGTCCCCAAAGCGTCCGGTCCGCTTCACCATCGCCACGCCAGCAGGCGAGAGGAGATCAAGCTGCTCAGGGAGCTGCGGCCGACCGTCGCGATCCACCGGCATCGCATAGTCGCAGGCCGGCACATGTTTCAGTTTCTTGGGCCGAGCCGGTTTTGCGGCTTTTCCTTTTTTGGACTTGCTCGGGGCGGTCTTGACTGGTTCGGGCTCGGCCACGTTTTCGTTGTAGCCTGAGCACGACAGGAACCGTCCCTTCTTGCCGAGCCGGTATTCGAGCCGACGGCCACATTTCGGGCATTTGTAGGGCGACGGGTCAGTGGATGCCTTGACGTGCTCCTTCTCCTTTGCGTCGGCAAGCTTCGGGCGGAGCTCGTCATGAAACTCATGGAGCATCTCGGTCCAGCCCTTCGTTCCCTCCGCTACCTGGTCGAGCTCCCGCTCGATCTCGCGGGTGTAGCCGATCTCGATGAACTGGTTCGAGAAACCGTCTTTGAGAAACTCCGTCACCGCCTCGCCGATCGCGGTCGCATGGAACCGACGCTCGTGCTGCTCGACGTAGTCCCGCGACTCGATCGTGTTGATGATGCTCGCGTAGGTGGATGGGCGACCGATCCCTTCCTCTTCAAGTTTCTTGACGAGCGTTGCTTCCGTGAATCGTGGCGGCGGAGCCTGGAACTTTTGGCGAGGGTCGATGTCGAAAGGCGCGAGGGTCGCTCCTTCGGAAAAGTCAGGCAGAACCTGTTCGCCATCATCGCGGGGTACGCCGCTGATCGCGTAATGACCGTCGAACCGGAGGACGCGACCGTTGGCCTTGAAGACAGCGCCGGTGTCACGGTCGCTTCGCCGCAATCGCACGGCGGTCGAATCCCACTCGGCATCAGTCGCCTGGCAGGCCAAAAAGCACTGCCAGATCAGGCGGTAGAGGCGGTATTGCTCTTCTGTGAGGGCCGATCGGATCGACTCAGGATCACGAGCAGGGTCGGTGGGCCGGATTGCCTCGTGGGCCTCCTGGGCTCCCTTGTTGCTGCTCGCATAGAAGCGTGGTTTTTCCGGCACGTACGCATCGCCAAACTTCTCGGTGAGGTGGCGACGGGCCATCGAAACAGCCTCACCCGAGAGGTTCGTCGAATCGGTTCGCATGTAGGTGATGAGACCCACGCGGCCCTCCGACGGAAGGTCGATGCCTTCGTAGAGCTGCTGCGCGACCCGCATCGTGCGGTCGGTGCTCATGCCGAGCCGGCTGCTCGCGGCCTGCTGGAGCGTGCTCGTGATGAACGGCGGATAGGGTTTCGAGCGTGTCCGCGTGACTGCAATATTATCGACCGTGTACCGGGCAGTCGGGTCAGGGCGGCCTGCAAGGCGAACCACATTTCGGCCACGGCCTCGGCCTTCCGCATTCATTTCGCGATCGATCGCAATGTCGATCAGGCCGGCGGCCTCGGCGGCGGCCACTGCCAGGCTTGTGATGTCTTTGTCAGACGTGTTCTCCGCCTCGATCGAGAGCGGCTTTCCGCCGACCTCGATGAGGTTGCACGAAAGTGCCTTCTTTTCGGCGAGCCATGCCATCCGGTCGCGAACCAGTGGTCCCTTACCACGCTCGTCGCGTTGGGCGAGCAGTTTTTTCCACGCATCATGAAGCCCAACCGCCGCGGCCACGTCGAAGGACATGCAGCCGGAAATCTCCCACGACTCCGACGGGGTAAACGTTCGGATTTCCTGCTCTCGTTCGACCACGATCCGCAGGGCTACGCTCTGCACGCGGCCCGCAGAGAGGCCGCCGGCAACCTTCTTCCAGAGGACCGGCGACACTTCATAACCGACGATCCGGTCCACGATCCGACGGGCCTGCTGAGCCTCGACGCGGGGCATGTTGATGGCCCGAGGCGACTGGAATGCCCGCTGCACTTCACTCTTCGTGATCGCGTCGAACGTCACTCGCTTGGCAACGGCCGGATCGACATCGAGGACTTGGGTGAGGTGCCAGGCGATGGCCTCCCCCTCACGGTCCAAGTCGGTGGCGAACCAGATGTCGCTCGCCCCCTTGGCCAGCTTCCGCAGCTCCGTGACCGTCTTCTGCTTTTCTGATGCGACTTCGTAGGTCGGCTTGAAGTCGTTTTCGAGGTCGACGCCAGGTACGGGCTGTTTCGAACCCTTCGGGGCTCGCTTCGGGAGGTCGCGGATGTGGCCCACTGAGGCCTTCACAACGAATCCGGGGCCCAGGTATTTCTCGATCGTCTTGGCCTTTGCGGGGCTCTCGACGATCACGAGCTGGTAGCCGCCCCGAGGCGAGGCCGTCGCCGTCGAGGTTCGGGGTTTCCGTCCAGTGCTGCGGGATTTCTTCGCCATGGGCGGGAGGGGGGCTTTCGGGGGGTAGAGGGCTTGGTCGGAGGGCGGGGCGTGCGAACATCGGGATTGGCGCCAGCAGACCTGGCGCTACAATCGCGGCCTGATCTGGAGCAGACAGCGTTACCTTGCGCACTTCAGGCTTGTCAAGTGGCCGAGTTTTCGCCGTTCCCCGAACGGGATCGGCGTCTGTTTTCCCCTGAGCAACACTCATGGCCGGTTCCTTCAACGTTTTTCGTCGCTATCAGAAGACCGCGCTCGCGGGCCTGGCGATCATGGCGATGCTCGCCTTTTTCGTGCTTCCGCCACTCCTTCAAATGGGGGAATCTGGTTTCGGTCCTGGTGACCATATTGTGGTGCGATGGAATGGCGGATCGCTTCGCAAGAGCAGCCTCGAGCGGGCTGTTTTCCTGCGGAAGGCGCTTAACAAGTTCCTCGTGTCCCTGAGGGCGGAGGCGACCGGTGAACAGGGGATGGAGCCACCGCTGCTGGAAGACGAGAAGACGGTCGTCGATACGATCCTGATGGCCCAGGAGGCTGAGGCAAACGGGATTGTTGTCAGTGACACGGTCATCAATGACTTCCTCGGGATGTTGACCGAAAACATGGTCACGCCGGAGCAGATTCAGGGAATCATCGCGGGCTACCCACGCGAAGCTCGGATCACGGAAACCGCCCTTCTCGACGCTTTGCGGGACGTGATCCTTGGACAGCGGCTTCAGGTTCTCTTTCTTGGAGGCACTGGCTTTGCAAGCGCGCCCCCCGGCTGGCGGTGGGATGCGTTCCGAAAGCTCGAGCAGAGTGCGACCGTGGAGGTTGTGCCGGTGGTCGTCGAGTCGCTCTCAGGCGAGGTGCCAGCGCCCTCGAACGCAACGCTCGAAAAGCTCTACGCCCAGTATGCAAGCGACCTCCCACGAGCCCGCAGCACCACCCCAGGATTCCGAGAGCCTGCCCGGGTTCGTTATGACGCGCTGATTGCCGGGGCCGACCTCTTCGTGGCCGAGGCCGAGGCGGCCGTGACTGACGAAGAGATCGCGAAGTTCTACGAAGAAAACAAGGAGGACCTGTTCAAGAAAGAGAGCCAGCCATCGGCTGGCGACGGGGCTGCAAAGGAAGTCGATGCTGCCGAGCCTGTTGGTGAAGACGCTCGCGAGCCGGGGGCCGAAAAGACCCAGGACGCCAATGCACCGGCATCCACGGCTCCCTCAGACAAACCAGCGCCGCCCAGTGACGACGCCCCCGCAAAAGAAGAGCCTGCAAAAGACAATGAAGCCAGTTCCGATGACGGTGCGGCGATCGTGTCAGGATCGATCCGTCAGGTGGCCTTCCGGCAGCCCGACGGCGGACTGGAACTGCCGGCGGAGACCCCGCCTGGGACTCCAGTTCCAGATTCCGAAGGCGGAGATTCGGATGGCGGGGCCAGTGCCAAGGCCGACAAGGACCCACCTCTTGAGTTTGAGCCGCTCGACAAGGTGCGGGACGACATTCGCAAGCAGTTGGCCCGGCAGGCAGCCGATAGGAAACTCGTCGATATTCTCGGGTCGGTCACGGCCAGGATCGCCGGCCACTCAGACGATGTCGAGTTGGCCATTGGGCTGGGGGAGCGGGTGCCCCCGACTCCTGACGTCATGAAAATTGCGGCCGACAACGGCCTCGAGGGGCTGCGGTCGGATTTCGTCACTCCTGCCGAGGCGGCCGCGGCTGGTGGCATCGGTCGGAGCTTTACGGCCCCGGCCCGCGGTATGCGGCCGCAGCTCTGGGCCAGCCTTGTCCCTGATCCGGCGATGCCGCGGTTTCGCCCTGTCTTTTCTCGGGATATCGCAGGAGTCCGCTATCTCTCGTGGAAGGTCGAGGATCGGCCACAGTTCACCCCACCGCTTTCTGAGATCAAGCCCGAGGTCGAGCGGGTTTGGAAGCTCTTGGAGGCGCGGCCGCTGGCGAAGAAGCGGGCGGAAGAGATCGTCGCGGCAGCCAAGGACAAGACTCTCGGAGAGGCCGTTGCCGGTCGAGAGGGGACCGAAGCAACCACGGTTGGTCCATTTACGTGGCTCACGCGAGGCACTGCCCCGTTCGGATCCCCGCCGACGCTCTCCGACCCCGATGGAATCGAGATGGCGGGCGAGAAGTTCATGGAGACGGTGTTCTCGCTCGAGCCGGGCGAGACGGCCGTCGCCTTCAACGAGCCGGAAACAGTCTGCTACGCGATTCGCCTCCTGTCATTCGAACCACAGGATGAGACGCTGCGAGAGCGGTTCCGTGACTCCGCGACCGACCCGCGACGGCTGGCAACGCTCGCCGAAGGGGAAACCCTCGAAGTCTACGAACGCTGGCTCGCCGACGTTGAAAGCCGGAGCGGCGTCACTTGGGTGCGGGCACCTCGGTAACGATCGGTGATGCAGCGGCAGTGATCGGCTTCGCGCGGCGTGGCTTGAGCACGACCGTGCCGAGTGGCGGGAGCGTCAGTCCGACCGAATGCTTCCGCCCGTGGTGCGGCTCGGGCTTGGCCCGCAGCGCCCCCGAGTTGCCGACGTTGCCGCCGCCGTACCAGGCCGAGTCGCTGTTGTAAATTTCGTCGTAATCGCCGCCGCAGGGTACGCCGAGACGGTAGCCGTGCCGTGGCACCGGCGTGAAGTTGCTGCACACGATGACAAAGTCGTCGGCATCCTTTGCCTTGCGGATGAACACCAGCACGCTGTCCAGCCAGTTGTGGCAATCGATCCACTCGAAGCCGTGGCCGTCGAAGTCGAGCTCGTGGAGTGCGGGCTCGCGGCGGATGAGGTCGTTCAAATCCGCAACGGCCCGGGACAGGCCGCGATGACTTTCCCACTCGAGCAGATGCCACTGGAGGCTCTCGTCAAAGTTCCATTCGTTCCACTGGCCAAACTCGCCACCCATGAAGAGCACCTTCTTGCCGGGGTGGCACCACATGTAGGCGTAGAGAAGCCGGAGATTCGCAAACTTCTGCCACAGGTCGCCCGGCATCTGGGCGAGCAGCGAGCCTTTGCCGTGGACAACCTCGTCATGCGACAGCGGCAATACGAAGTTTTCGTGGAACGCATAGATGAGGCTGAAGGTGAGCTCATCGTGGTGGTACTTGCGGTGGATCGGATCATGCTTCATGTACCGCAACGTGTCGTTCATCCAGCCCATGTTCCATTTGAGGCTGAACCCGAGGCCGCCCACGTAGGTCGGCCGGGACACGCCCGCCCACGCGGTCGATTCCTCGGCAATGGTGAGCGTGCCCGGGTGGTGGGCATGCGTCTGGACGTTGAACTGCTTCAAGAACTCGATCGCCTCGAGATTTTCGCGACCACCGAAGCAGTTCGGTGTCCACTCCCCTTCGTTGCGGCTGTAGTCGAGATAGAGCATTGACGCCACGGCATCGACTCGCAGGCCGTCGATGTGGTAGCGGTCGAGCCAGAAGAGGGCCGACGAGATCAGGTAGTTGGCCACCTCGTTGCGGCCGTAGTTGAAGATCATCGTGCCCCAGTCGGGGTGCTCGCCCTTGCGGGGGTCTTCGTGCTCGTAGAGGGCCGTGCCATCGAACTGCCGGAGACCGTGGGCATCTCGAGGAAAATGGGCTGGCACCCAGTCGATGAACACGCCCACGCCGGCGCGGTGGAGGGCGTCGATGAGCGACATGAGCTCCTGCGGCGTTCCGAACCGACTCGTCGCGGCAAACAGGCCGATCGTCTGGTAGCCCCAACTCGCCGAAAGCGGATGCTCGGTGGGCGGGAGGAACTCGACGTGCGTGAAGCCCATCTCCACGATGTATGGAACGAGCTCCTTCTCGAGCTCGGCGTAGGTGAGCCAACGGTGTGGGGCGTCGCCCGGCCGCCGCCAGCTTCCGAGGTGGACCTCGTAGGCACTCATGGGCGCATCGAGGGCATTCTTGGCTGCCCGCGTGGCCATCCAGTCGGCATCTTTCCACTGGTATGTGGAGAGGTCGGTAACGACCGAAGCAGTCCGTGGAGGGACTTCGGCGGCGAAGCCGTACGGGTCGGTCCGGTCGCCCGAGTCGCCGTGGCAGTGGATGCGGTACTTGTAGAGCGTGCCCACGGGCATGCCTGGCACGAACAGTTCCCAGATGCCTGACGGAATCCGCTTGTGCATCCGGTGGCCGGTACCATTCCAGCGGTTGAAGTCGCCGACGACCTCGACCACGTCGGCATTGGGAGCCCAGACGGCGAAGTTCACCCCTGGCACGCCGTTTTGGGTCTCGATTTGGGCGCCAAGCTTCTCGTAGCTCTTCCAATGGCGGCCTTCGCCGAGGAGGTAGATGTCGAAGTCGGTCAGCATGGCAGGCCCTGGCGTGAGTGGTGGTCCGGAAACAGGACCGTACAATCGTGCCACATGAGAAGCCATCACGCGATACGCAGCCTGAAAATACCGCGGCTGCGGCATGTCGGATGTGACGGTCAGGGGGCTGGCAGGGCATGAGCCAGCCGTCCCTGCCAGGGTATGAGCGATTCGAACCGATCGAGCGGGCCATCGACATCCGGGGCACCCCCTACCGATTCTGGTGCCCGCCCGATGTCGATGCCCTCATCGACGAGGAGGCCTTTGCCCGTGACGAGCGGATTCCCTATTGGGCCAACGTGTGGGAATCAGCGATCGTGCTGGCTGAGGAGATTGCCCTGCTCGACGGCCAAGGGCAACGGCTCTTGGAGCTGGGCTGCGGGCTTGGCCTTCCCGCGATCGTTGCCACGAGACGAGGTTTTTTAGCGACGGCCAGTGACTACGAGGAGGATGCCCTCGAGGGTGTTCGTTTCAACGCGGATCGCAACGGGGCCCTTTCGCTCGCCGTGAGGCTCCTTGACTGGCGTGCTCCGCCCGACGACCTCGGCACGTTCGACGTCGTGGTTGCGGCTGACGTTCTCTACGAAAAGCATCACGCGGTCGCGCTTGCCGGCATGATTGCTCGGACGCTCACCGCCGATGGCACGGCACTCGTGGCAGACCCTGGCCGAGCGCGAGCTGCGGAATTCGAGCCGGCCTGTGGGGTGGCAAACCTCGTGGTTGAAAAACAGCCGGCCCGTTGGCCGCTTGGTGCGACTGACGGGCCGGCCATTGATATCTACCGAGTGAGGCATCCGGGACTGGCTGGCTTCCCGTAGGGAAAGCTGCCTGTCCCCTTCGCAATCCCCGCCGCTAGGCCACCAGCCGCATCTCGGGGACGACGCCCGTGATGCCAATGATGAACTCCTCAAAAATCTTCACGTCGAGGGCTGATGCGGAGTCGGCCTCGGGGTGAAACTGGACTCCGATCACGGTCCAGTTCTCGACAGTGCTCTCAAAAGCCTCGATCACGCCGTCGGGAGCGCGGGCGGTCACACGGAAGCTGTTGGCGAGGTCGTCGATCGCCATGTGGTGCATGCTGTTGACGCGGATTTCACCGTCGCCGTAGACCCGCTCCATCACAGAGCCTCGCTCGACCAGCAGGGCATGTCGGTGGGCCAGGTCGGTCGGGTCTTTGTGGGGGATTGCCTTCGGGAGATCCTCCGGCAGATGGAGGAAGAGCGTGCCCCCCTCGGTGATGTTGAGCAGTTGCATGCCACAGCCGATTCCGAGGACCGGCATGTGGCGGGCACAGATATGCTTGGCGAGCATGCGGTCAAAATCCTCGCGGCGGGGCTCGAGCGGACGGACGGCCGGATGGGGCATGTAGCCATCACGGCGGGGGTCGAGGTCGGAGCCACCCACGAGCACGACGCCATCGAGCATATCGAGGACGCGGACAACGTCGTCCTCATCGGTCAGCGGGGGCAGAATGACGGGGATGCCGCCGGAGTTGAGAATGCCGTCGTAGTAGCCGGCCGCGAGGAACGAGAGAGCAGCGTGCTCCTTGCGGGCGGAACGGTAGTCGGTATTGATGCCTATAAGCGGCTTGGCGGCCATGGGGTCCTCCGTGACAGGGAATCGAGCCGGCTCCCATCCATGGGCACCGGGTCGCTGGGTTGCGACGGGGGGAACGTAGCGATGACAAGATCGATTGCAACGATTATTTCGATTTTGTGGTGTGGGAGGGTGTACCGGTACTAGATCATGTGCTAGCACTCCGCGTGATAGCACGGAGCTCGTGTAAAATGCACTCCTTTGTGGGGGTGTGAGCCGTGTTTGCGGTCGGGGTTGAACGTCCTTCGTTCTGCCCCGTGGCATCGTCCTACGTGCCGCCGGGGGTGCCCGTGCCATGTCGCCGGACGTTCGCTGCGGCCATCGCTCGGCCGCAAGCGGCCTCGCTTCCATGGCCTGCGCTCACTCGGAGGAAACTTCGCTCCGCCCTCCAGGCTGCGATTGTTTCCTACGCCGGCGACATGGCACGGGCAA
>JBGTKO010000206.1:0-3548 GCA_041744595.1 Pirellulales bacterium | reverse complement strand
AAGCGTAGGCCGGCGGGCGGTGGCTGGCGTCAATTACGGCCGGCGCCATCCCGCAGGAGGGGCATACTGCTGCGGTCGATTAGCTACAAAACGGCCTCTATGGGTGAGGTTTGGTCCCTCAAAGAGGCAGCGTTCAAGCGTTTCAATTCGTACCACTCTGGTGTCGTTGGCCTCGGCTGTGATAGCCTTGCTGTGTGCCCGCCTAGGCGGTGCAACACTGACAATCTGCATATGCGGGAATCGCTTTCTGAAAAGCCGAACTGTCGCAAGCTGATCTGAGTCGGCCGAAACCAGATAGGAAACGTCATACATCCCCAAATGTGCGTCGCTGATAAGGCGTAGCCCCACATTGAGGTCGCCTTGCTTTTCAGTGGCAACCGACCACTCGTAACCGCATTTGTCGCATTCTCTGTGATCGTCAACAAAATGCCCTGGAAGGCACTCGACACCGACTGATGCCAGCGCCTTTCTGTAGTCGCGGTGTCTTTGCTGCTTTTGGGCGTTTTTCGTATATTCGGCTGTGCACCACACGACATACTCAAGTTGCTCGCCACGACGCATCATCGCGCGAGCAAGAGCATCTAAATTCAGCCACTTAAGATGTGGCATCCCTAATTCGTCTATGGCGTGATAAAGATTGAAGCCGTCGATGAAGAACGCGGCTCGCAAAATAGAACCGGCGGGACTAGGCCCGCCGGGGGCTGCTGGTGAACCAACAGCGTTGACACCCTCAGACATAGGCTATTCACCCCCTAAAGTCAAGCGTGGATGAATTAGCGGCATAGTCAAGACCTTGTGTGGCCCACATCACGGCGCCCTGTCGGTTCCCAGTCCTGCTAACCTCGCCCCACGTCTCCTGCCGCCTCAGCACCTGAACGACTTTGTACGCGATAGCCTTCCGCAAGTGCCTGTCGCTGGCGTCCAGCCCCTTTCGCTCGATCACGAACATGGCAATGGCCCGCGTGTCGATGCCGTCTGGATGGGCTTCCAAGGCCTCTCTGGCCAGCTTTCGCAGTTCGTTGCGGGGGATTAGCCGAGTCAGGTTCATGTAGGCCGGAGCCGTCGCGGCCTGTCTCAGGCCTTAGTGCTCTTGGTACATAATGCCGCTTTTTTGTCGCACCCCAAGCCGGAAGCAACCGAAAAGCATTCGTGGGTAGAGCCGTGGGCACCAAGCGGTGATGTCAAAAATATTGTCAAAAAACAGTGGCTTGAGCGTAGTAATGGCGGAGACGGAGGGATTCGAACCCTCGATACGGCTTTTGACCGTATAACGGTTTAGCAAACCGCCGCCTTCAGCCTCTCGGCCACGTCTCCGTCAGGGCGGAGAGCACATCTAGCAGGGTGCGGGTGCGGTTGAAACCCCGAATCGATGACGCGGGAGGTCAGTCCCCGGCCTCCATGGTGTCGTCGAGCGTGAAGCCGACCTTGAGCATCACCTGGTAATGCTGCACCCGGCCCTCCTCGATATGGCCGCGGGTCTGCACGACCTCGAACCAGCGCAGGTTCTTGAGCGTCTGGGAGGCCCGCTCCACGGCCACCGCAATGGCATCCTCGATGCTGGTTTCCGACGAGCCGACGATGTCGATCACCTTGTAGACATGGCGCATGGCTCTCCTCCCTGGCGTGACTGGCTGGAATGCGGGGTGTCCTGTTACCGGCAGATCCCCATCGGCCCAACGCGGCCAACGCCGGATCGGTTCCGGCGCCGCGATCCTGCCGCCCTTGGAGCGAGCTCGGCAGGGCTGCTATGAGAGCCTCAGCGGGCGTGGCGGAACGGTAGACGCAGCGGACTTAAAATCCGCAGGGCGATAGCCCGTGGGGGTTCGACTCCCCCCGCCCGCACCATCAACTCAAAGCTAGAGAATCTCCTCCGCCACCTCGACCCGCAACAGCGTGCGCACGAGCTCGATCTGGTTGAGGATGGTGGCCTGCGTCGAGCCCGCGAACAAAAGACCGACGGCGACATTGTCGAGCGTCATCACGAGCGACCCCGAATCCCCGCCGGCCGACATGTTGGTGGTGATGATCTGGTCCTTCATGCGGCCGATGCGGCCACCGCCGAAATTGACGTCGACGGTGGCATTGACCGCCGTGATGCGCCCGGTGGTGAAATTGGTCGTCCGGCCGGTCTTCTTGACCGTCTGCCCGACCATCCTGAGCACCTCGTTGCGCCGCCGCCAGCCACGCACATAGCCGCTCCAGTAGATTTCGCGGTCCAGGTCGTGAAATTCGCCTTCGGCCACGGCGCAGTCGACGAAGTTGTTCTGCAATGCGAGGGGGACGGCGGGCGTCAACTGGATGGGAACGAAGCGGCTGAGCGAGGCGATCCGATCCCCGGGCAGGGTTCCGCCGTCGAACGGGCCCGGCTGGAGAATGGGGTCGCCGGGCGAGGCGTCGTTGATATTGGCCAGCACGTGGTTGTTGCTGAGTATGTAGTACCGGCTCGGAATGCCTGTCCCATGCAGGGGCCGATCCGGGTTGGTCGAAGCGCCCGGCAGCAGGTCATAGACGCATGTCGCGATCGTGCCGGCCGTGATCCGTGCATGGCCAACACTGTAGCCGCCCTCCACGGGCCTCTGCCTCCTGGTCAGCGTCTGTATGCCGGCCTGGCTCGTGCCCCAGCCGCCGCCTGCGAACAGCTGGCCCACGGCAAGCACGTCGGTGCGCAGATTGTGCAGTTTCGTCGGCAAAAGGTCGTGCTTCGACAGCCGGTCCTTGGCGACCTTGTGGGTGACCATGAAGATGACCGCGGGCTCGCCGGTGGGCTCGCCATTGGTCCATTTGACGCCGGCCCCGATGCCGACCACGTTGCTGCGCGGCCTGCCTTCTTCAATGAATTCGTCCGTGCCGGCGGTTACGGCGTTGATCGCGGCTTTCTCGCCCGCGGCGTTCAACGTCATCTTGGAATCATCTGCCATCGAAGGTTCTCCTGTGGACTGAGCCCCCCAACCTCGAAGCGCAAACCTGTCTCGATGATTTTCTTGTCGAATTGCCTTTTCGGCAATTGGGAATCGGAACTTTACTGCGGTCCAGTCTCGGCCGAGACCACGCCGATTTCCTCCACGTCGGTTGGATATCCCGCGACGGTGGCGGGGACGACGTCGTCCGCGTCTAGCTGCGACTCGGGCAGCTTGCGCGTGACGAAGACCTTGATCACCGACTCGCCGTCGCGCTCGCCGATGCCGACGCCAGTGACATTGGCTTTCGACATCAGTCTTTCCTCGGCCTGTCTGACGGCGGCTTCGAGGTTCATGGAACCGACACTACCCAAATGTAGTCCAGTCGCCGTCGATGATACTCCAACAGGACGTTTCAGGGAACAACAATCCGCACCCCTTCGTGAGGGTGGGTCCGGCCGAAACCCGCAACCCGCGGCGTTTCCGGCGGCGCAATCGCTGGCGATGGTTCATCTGCTGCACACTGTCAAGGAGCATGGGTTTCCGCTCCGCGGGCTGGAGCCCCGGAGGCATGAGGGGGGAGGGAGCGCCAGCTTGGCGCAATATAAAAGCGCCTTACCGGCGCTCCCACACGGCGTCTGAGGTCCCCAG
>JBGTKO010000205.1:0-5285 GCA_041744595.1 Pirellulales bacterium | reverse complement strand
TGGCTCTATGCTGAGTCTGCCTCCTGCGCCGGCTTCCTGGCACGGGCAACCCCGAGCGGATTCCGCATACGCAAGCGGATGTTTCCCCGCAGTCGTGTCGCACTCCTTCCGGCCGCCAGGAGGGCGGCCTGCTCGGCGTTGGCAACCTTGGCTTGCCGCCGCCGAGCGCGAGTCTGCCGAGGGCATGGATGCCTCGGCAGACTCAGCATAGAGCCACTTTGTGGCTCTATAGCGGCGTCAGCCTCCTGCGCCGGCGACATGGCACGGGCAACCCCGAGCGGAAGCCGTATTCCCCAGGAGCCCGGTGTCTCCGTCGCCGGGCTAGGATTCGCGGGCCATGGATGGCAATGGTGTTCGGCACACCAATTGCCAGGGTGGCAGAAGTCACCCGCAATGGTTCGCCGGCGGTGACATGCTCGCCGCCGGCGCGACTTTGCGAGTTTGCTCTCGTTGGTGATGGTCCGCTTTTTGGCCGCGCAAAGATGCTTGGCGGCTGCGCGTGCCCCCGACCGGCTCCTCAGCATCGGGAGCCGCATGAATGCCCGGTGGTCATGCACCAACAGAGGTGATAAGCCGGGGGCTTTAGGGCGACTTGCGCGATCGCCTTTGTGACGGTATCGTGCCTCGCCATGACGGAAAAGCGAGAGCGCACGATCACCGATCGCGATGTCCAGGGAGTGAAGTACCTTCGACGGATCAGCCCTCTTCTTTCACGACTTCGGAAGGTCGGCACGGAGCAGGCATGAGCGAGGCCAGATGCATGTTGTCATCGCTCAGTACTGCTCGCTGATTCTTCTTCAATTGTTCAGTCCTGCAATCAGCAGCCTGAGAGACCTTCAGCGTGCAAGTACCCTCAAGAGCGTCCAGAAGCGGCTCGGCGTCTCACGAGCTTCGCTGGGCTCGCTCTCCGAGTCAGCCGCGATCTTCGATCCTGAGCCTCTCAAGGCGATCGCGGCCGAGCTGGGGCACCGCATATCAAGCAAGCCGGCCGATTTCTATCGGGATGTCAATCAGCGAGTCACAGCTGTTGATGGCACGGTGATCGAGACAGTCAAGCGAGTCGCGGAGCTCTCGTGGACGCCGCTTTCAGGCGGTAAACGCCTCTCAGCCTGCCGGCTCCACACGCACTTCGAGGTGCTCACGGGGAAGCCGGTGCGAGTGGACGTGACGCCGGCGCGTCCGAGGGGAGAGGCCGATGAGAAGGCGGTCCTCGCGAGGACGATTGAGAAAGACCGCTGCTACGTCATCGATCGAGGGTACACGAAGTACTCACTCTGGAATGCGATTCACGCGGCAGGCAGCAGCTACGTCTGCCGTGTCCCTGACAAGACATCCGGCCACGTGGAGCAGGTGAACGAGCTCACGGACGCCGATCGGGCGGCCGGTGTCATGAGCGACGTCGTCGTGACGCTCGGCCAGACTCTCGCCCCGCAGCGGCGGCCAGACCATCCCGTGCGGCTCATCCAGGTTGATGTGAAGCCACACGCAAGCTACCGCGGCATGAAAGGGCCACGAAGTGACGGCGTGCTTCGGATCGTCACGGACAGACTCGACCTGCCGGCCGAGTTGATCGCAGAGATCTACCGGCAGCGGTGGGTGATCGAGATGTTCTTCCGTCTCTTCAAGCACCTGCTTGGTTGTCGGCATCTGTTCTCGACCAGGGAGAACGCCATCGAGATCCAGGCGTATTGCGGCATGATCGTCTGCCTATTGATTCTGCTCTACACGGGCAAGAAGCCGAACAAGGCCATGTTCCAGATGGCTTACTACTCCATCATCGGGCTTGCGAGCCTTGATGAGCTGGAGGCTTTCGTTGCGTCAAGGAAATAGCCGTCTCCGGGACACAGCAGGCTCGTCCGCCTACGGCGATCGATGCTGCGCGGAGGTAAACCACCAACGCCTGCTTCCCCGTGACTCCTGATGCTGAGGAGCCGGTCGGGGGCACGCGCAGAATCCGAGCATCTTTGCGCGGCTAAGGGACGCAACCACCATCCACGAGAACACACTCGCAAAGTCGCGAAGGATTCGATCTGAAAGAGCCGTGCCTCGGCCGCATGTCACCGCCGGCGAACCATTGCGGTCAGCTTCTGGCACCTATGCAACGGGTGTGCCGAACACCATTGCCATGGATGGCTCTCGAGTGACCGTCGAAGGCACAGTGGCCGCGACGCTGGATGCGGTCGCCACTTCCGGGCGGATGCCCGGCTAGGATTCGCGGGCCATGGATGGCCGCGAATCCGCTACTCCAGTATGCCGCCGTGCGTCCGCCAGGGCTTCATGTGGGAGGGCTGGTCGAGGAACCAGATTCGCTCCCATTCGTCGGTGATGGCCCGAAGGTCTTCCGACGTGTAGATGAGTTGTTGGGCGCGGCGGACCGGGTCGCCGGAATACATCGGGATGAGGCAGCCCGTGGATGTTGCCACGAGGGTCACCGCACACAGCAGCCACACTGCCTTCCTCATCGCCTGGTCCTCCTGACCGGTGATCCTGATCTATCCGTGATCCACTTCGTGCCCTTGATCCAGGCAAGTCTGGAATTCGGAGCTTTGAGAAATACGCGAAAACCGGAGTTGGCCGCGAGACGAGTTGGCCAGATGAAAACCCCGGTGGGTTTGCCTGGCTTTCCCCGTCTTCGCCTCACTCCCCGGCCGTCTCCCCGCTCCCCGCATTGGCGGAGGGCGGGGGGGCTGCCGGTGTGGAGTCAGCCTGTTTGGTGGCCTGTCGTGTGAACTCCCTGACTCGTTCCTCCATCTCCTTGCCGGGCTTGAACGTCACCACGCTTCTTGCCCGGACGGTGATTGGCTCGCCTGTCCGCGGGTTGCGGGCCTGGCGGGCCTCCCGGTATTTGATTTGGAATACCCCGAAGTTCCGCAGTTCGAGGCGGCCTTCACGGGCCAAGGCGTCGATGAGGGCATCGAACGTCGATTTGACCAGCTTCCGCGTCGTGTCGTGGGGAAGATCGAATTCTTCCGAAATCGTTCTCGCGATGTCTTTTTTGGTCACGGCTCATGGGTCTCCGACCAGTACTCGCCGGACGGTTTCCCCGAAGGAACCCGCCCCCGAAAGGTCTGGAAAACGCCCGAAGCCTAGGCCTGGTAAGGACTAGTGTCAACCGAATGCCCCGTTGGCAGACGGTCCACTGGCCATCATCCACGACATGGTATCGACCACCCATCCGGCAAACTTGACGTTATCCCTACGACCGGCCCCAGGACGCTGTGGCGGTCACCCGTTCAGGAAAAAGGCCATGGATGGCTATTTTTCCAGGAAAGCCAACACTTGGAAAAACCCACTACACTCCATCCTGAATATCCCCTGTTTCCTGGTTTCTGTGCCCCATGCAAAACCCCTCTTTCGGGCAGCCGTCGGCCGTTCCGAGACCCGAGGTTTCGATTCAGCTTGGCCGCCTTCGGCTACCAAACCCGATTCTGGTGGCCTCCGGCACGTTTGGATATGGCCGCGAGATGACCGGGTTTGTCGATCTTGCACGGCTCGGCGGGATCGTGCCGAAGACGATCACACCCCAGCCGCGAGCAGGAAATGTCCCCTGGCGGACGGTCGAGACGGCCTCGGGGCTCCTCAACTCGATCGGTCTCGACAACGACGGCGTGGAGTCATTCGTGGAGAATCTCCTCCCATTTCTCGTCAGATGCGGGGCGCCGGTGATCGTGAGTATTGCCGGGGCGAACGCGGACGAGTTCATTGCGCTGGCTCGCCGCCTTGACGGCATTCCGGGGATCGCCGCGCTCGAACTCAACGTCTCATGCCCGAACGTCAGCCACGGTGTCGATCTCGGGACCGATCCCGCCACATGCCGTGCGGTGGTCACGGGAGTACGAGCGGCAACCAGCCTTCCCGTCATCGCCAAGCTCACGCCGAACGTGACCGACATCGTCGCAATAGCTCGCGGCGCCGCCGAGGGTGGGGCCGACGCGGTGACCCTCATCAACACCCTCCAGGGCATGGCGATCGATTGGCGAAGGCGGCGGCCGCTCCTCGGGAACGTGGTTGGCGGCCTGAGCGGACCGGCGATCAAGCCAGTGGCCCTGCGGTGTGTGCACCAGGTGTATCGAGCCGTCGGCATCCCGATCATTGGCGTGGGAGGCATCATGACGATTGACGACTGCATGGAGTTCTTTGTGGCAGGGGCATCGGCCGTGCAGATCGGGACGGCGAACTTTGCAGAGCCTGTGGTGTCAGGGCGGCTGCTCGATGAATTGCCGGGAGCGCTCGTCGAAGCAGGCATCTCGCGGTTCGCCGACATCGTTGGCACGCTCACGCTGCCGAAGCCCACTGGCTGCGGCACAGCGTTAAAACAGGAGACGACGCATGCAAACTGAAAAGCCTTTGCCACGGCCAACACGGGCTCTTTCAGGAATTCAGCCAACAGGCCGATTCCATTGGGGGAACTATTTCGGCGCGATCCGCCAGTACATCGATCTCCAGCCCGGCGCCCACCAGGCCGCCGACGAGGCCTATTACTTCATAGCCGACCTCCACGCCCTCACGACCGTCCGCGATCCCGCGAAGCTCCGTGGCTTTGTTCGCGACGCGGCGATCGATCTCGTGTCACTCGGATTGGACCATGAGCGGGCAGTCTTGTTCGTGCAGTCGGATGTGCCCGAGGTGACTGAGCTCACCTGGCTCCTGATGACCGTCACCCCGATGGGGCTTCTCGAGCGGTGCCACGCCTTCAAAGACAAGAAGACCCGCGGCCTTCCTGCCGACGCCGGCCTCTTCACCTACCCCGTGCTCATGGCGGCCGACATCCTTGCGTACGACGCCACGGTCGTGCCTGTTGGCGAAGATCAGGTGCAGCACATCGAGGTCTGTCGTGATCTCGCCGGCACATTTAACCACCACTTCGGCGAGGTTTTTGTGCTGCCGAAGCCGAGGCTCGTTGAAGGGGGCGCCAAGGTGCCCGGCACCGATGGCCAGAAGATGAGCAAGAGCTACGAAAACACGATCGATGTCTTCGAAGAGCCTGGCTCGCTCAAAAAAAAGATCATGCGTATCACGACCGACTCCCGGCCCATGGAGGAGCCCAAGGAACCCGCGGGCGATCACCTTTACGACCTTTATGCCCTCTTCGCGGCCGAGCCAGATCGACAGGCGATGGCCGACCTCTACCGCCGCGGCGGCTTTGGCTCCGGCGAGGTGAAGAAGAAGCTCTTGGAGGCGGCCGGAGATTTCTTTGCCGACGCCCGGGCGAGGCGGTCCGAACTGGCGGCTGACCAAGACCGCGTTGACGCGATCCTGGCCTCGGGCGCCTCGCGAGCGCGGGC
>JBGTKO010000204.1:0-4726 GCA_041744595.1 Pirellulales bacterium | reverse complement strand
TGCCGTCGCCTCCGCTGCCGTGTCGAGCACACCGGTAAAGCTCGGCACGCTGGCCGGGGTCGGCGGGGCATTCGGTGCGGCGAAGGCGATGCCCCCGAGCGTGCGGCCGGTGGAGCCAAACCCGACGATGCCCTTGTTGATGGTGACAACCGGCCGCACGAGCTGGATGCGGCGGAGGTCCTCGAGGGTGGTGGTGCCGAGGAACGTGTTGCCCTCGTTCACTCGCAGTTGGTTCGTGAGGAAGAGGTCGCTCGCAAACGTGTCTGCCCCCACCGGGAACGTGACGAGGAGCGAAATCGTGGTCGCTCGCGAGAGCGGGTCGTCAAAGTTGCCGAAGTCGAGCTGGAGCGTGTTGGTGATCGAGTTGGTCGAAATTGTCGGTGCCGGGGCGCCGAACGTACTGAAATAGGTGTCGTCTGGCGCGACCTCGATCTCGTACGGATCGAAGCTGCCGTCGTACGTCGCATCGAACGTGTACTGCCCCGCCGGCCCGACCGGCATCAACGGCAGCGGCGGAATGTCGAGGATCGACAAGGACTCAAAGCGGCTGACCGGCAGCGTGTAGGTGAGCTTGTAGGTGATGCGGTCGCCGGCCTGCACGCTGAACACGGTCTCACCGACCGTTTGGGTCGGGATCGTCGTGTTGTTGATCGCGAAGATGGTCTTCGACTGCTCGCCGTTCGCGATCGTCACGCTGGTGCCGCTGTCGTCGGTGCCCACGGTACCGAGTTGCGTGGGCGTTCCGTCGCTCAGGTCATTCGGGTTGAGGTGACTGCCCTGAATCAGCGGCACTGAGTTGGTGAGCGTGTCTCCTTGATCGACGGAGTTGTCGCCCGACGGGAAGTTGTCGCTGTATTCACGCTTCGCGAGCGCCCAGAACACGACCGTGCCCTGGGCTGGGCCGAAGGGAGCGTTTCGCAGGTTCTGGGGATTGCCGCCGCCATTGGCGATCTCGCCGCCGACAAGAATTCCGGGTAGCCCGCGAGCGACAAGCTCGTTCGAGATGTTGAACCGCAAGAACGTGGTGCCATTGAGGGTGCCGGTCGTGGGAGCACTGAACACCCCGCCGATCGGCCCGGTGGCCGCGTACCCTTCCTCGCCTACGCTTGGGTCGGAATCAGTGTCGCCATTGATCGTGTACCGCCGCTCGAAGTCAATCGTGTTCGCGCCTGCGAACGCCCCGGTGCTCGTCGCCGCTCGCGTGCCACCGCCGGCGTAGGTGTACGGGTTTTGCACCATGAGCGTGGGTGTGAAGCCGGCAGCGAGGTAGAGCCGCTGCCCGTCCCCGAGCACATCTTCAAGGAACAGGTCGTTGATCGCGTAGTAGTCGGAGACCTGGAAATTGACCGTGTACCGAAGCAGGGACTGCCCTGGAATCACCGTCTCGCCGGTCGGCGTGTTTGGGCTCGCGATCGTCACGATGTCCACGCGCTTCTGCACCGCGACCGAGTGCTCTTGCAGCGTGTGCGGGCCATTGTCGGGCGCGGCCTTGGCCACGTTTTGGTTTTGTGGGTCGCGGCTGTCGATCGGGTTCCATGTGCCCGTCGAGCTCGCGGTGTTCGTGTCAAAAATGCTGTCGGTGCCGCCGGCTGGGTTTGGGCCGGGGGGCGTCGGCTGCGGCAGGATTTCGTTGCCGAAGCTGTTGTCGCGTGGCACGAAGAAGTCAAACTCAAACACCGCGTCTACGCCTGCGACGCCGGTCACGTTCCCGAACGTGTAGATCGCCGTGCCATCCGGCGCGGTTGCGGTCGCTGTGCCGCTCAGGTTCGCGGCGCTAAAGACGTTGGTGGTGAGGCCACTTGCCGCGAGGAACGCGGCCATGTTCGTGGCATTGATGCCGGCGAGCTGCATCGTGGGACCGAGGTCATCGATCACCTGCAAGGCGTTGATCGTCTGCCCGGTGGCGATGTCGACGCTGAGCCGATAGCGTCGGATGAAGTTGGGTCCGGTTGCGGTCTCACTTTCCGGGCCGAGGTACGTCTTGTTCAGCGTGTACAGCATGGGCGTCGCCGTCGCGCTCGCGTCGAGGTGCGTGCCGGAGGGCGTGGGCACGAACGGAGCGTTCGGGTTGCCGTCGGTGTCGCGGAACCCGGGCCGCACGGTGAGATTGAGAGGAGTGCCGACGTCAGCCAGGCGGCTCGTGGGCAGCGACACCGACACGAGCGTGTTCTGCGTCGGCGTGAAGCTGCCGAAAGGCAATTGGTAGGTGTAAATCGTGTCGCCGGCTCCGTAGCCAGCGGGCACGGCGAGCGTCTGCCCGGTGAACGGGTTGACGTAGGTTGTCTGCCCGATGGTGAGCACGATCGGCGTACCGATGGGCTCGAGCGCCAGGCCGCTAACACCAACCGTCGGCACGGTCGCGCCACTCGTCCCGACAAAGCCGTCGGCGGCGTTCGCGGGGGTCGTCGGGTTCAGGCTCGACGCCGGCAGGTTGGTCGTGCCATCGGGGCCGGATGTATCGACGATGAGGTCGAAGAACGGCGAGTAGCCGGTGTCGGTAAGGTCGGTGTTTTGAAACGAGAAGGAGTAGCTGACGTTCTCGCCGAGGAGCGGGGTCGCGTTCGCAAGGCCGCTGACCGCCGCGATGGGCGCGAGGTTCAGGCGAGTTTCGAGACGCTCGAGGTTGAGCGATGCATGGCTGGGTTTGCGACGGGTTCTCTTCTTGGACTTCCGTGGGAACGAATCGCGACGAAGCGTGAACGGCATGCAGACAGACTCTGGGTGGGAAGTGCGAAAGGAACGGATTCGGAGGTCACCTCATGCCCCGGACGAACTCTGGCCGTTGGGAAACTGTGAGGGACGTACAGGTGGGATAGGGGCAGGCACGTAGTAGCAAACATACCTTCCTAACCGTAGAGAGCAATTTTTGGGCCGGTTCAACGGAGACTGACCTCTTCCACGCGCCTGGATTCCTAACGGTACGTACAGTTTCGACCCATCGGAATCCGGTACGACCCATCCGTTCCTCAAATTTCCCGGGACTATGCTCACCTGCCCCTGGGCGCCGATAATCCCGCGCCGACGCTGCCTCGCCACCTTTTCCAGACTCACCGTCCATCGCAAACACCGCCGATATGACAAGCGGGGTTGAAGGGCATGGATGCCACCTGGGGGGACATATTGTGTCAAGCTGTTTGTTGGCATGGACGCCAAACAAGAGCGCAACATCGCTTTTTCTTTACGGATTGTCGTTCGGCTTGTTCTCTGTGATCGCGACGGCTGCTGATGGAGTTGTCGATCCAGTAAACAAACGACCGGCGTTCGCCACTCGGCTCACACCCACCGAAACCCCCATTCCGTCGGCCGGCGACCTGGCACTCCCGCGGCTTGACGACGAAGCCTGCATGTCCGAACTGAGGCGGTGCTGCTGCTGCCCGAGTTGGGATCACTATGCCATCTTCGACGTCCTCTTCATGCAGCGGAACAACCAGGCAGGTAACCAGCCGCTGGCCATCAACACCGACACGGGCCTGCCCGTGCTCTCCGTGCAAGACATCCAGGCCTCGGTCGCCCCCGGCGTGAGGCTCTTTTATGGCCGGCTGCTGACAGAGCATGTCGGCTGGGAAGTGGGTTATACCGGCATCTACGGCATGTTCGGAGATACGACCGTGTTTGGCGACGACAACATCACGTTTCCCGATCCGATCGGCACCAGTTTCAACCCAGGCGACCAGGTGCGGGCCACGTATTTCTCCACACTCAATATGGCCGAGGTGAATTTCTTCTATTACGATTGTTGCGAGGAATGTGGCCCGTGGTGCCGGCGGAGCTGCCACTGCTGGCGGTTTCTCGCGGGGTTCGTCTGGGCAGGACTCGATGAGCAGTCGTCGCTGACCGCACTGTGCTGCGACCCACCTGAACCGAGCACCTATTCCGTCCGCACGAGCACCAACTATTTCGGACCGCAAATTGGCCAATGGGGCCGTCGCGAGTGGTGCCGCTGGGCGGTCGAGGGCTGGTGGAAAGCGGCCGTCTGTGGCACCTCTGCCTATCAGGCCCAGGATCCGATCATCAGTGCTCTGTCTGGAGAGGTGCGGCCCGCGCAGAGCAGCAGGGATTCGGGCGTCGGCTTCATCGGGGGATTGAACGGCACGGTCATCTATCGACTGACCGACGTCTGGGGCATCCGGGGCGGTTACAACTGCTACTGGCTGACCGGCGCCGCCCTGGCTCCCAGGCAGTACGATTTCGGCACCTTGGCCAACAGTGGCTCCGGAATCAACGACAACGGGGGTCTGTTTCTCCACGGCGTGAATCTGGGCGTCGAGGCCCGCTGGTAGGCGGCCATGTTCATGCTGGCGGCACCGCCGCGTTCCTGGTGTTGGCAGAACTTCGAAGCTCGTCCGACGCACGGCCCCCGGTGACGGAATCATGGCGGGCGACGGGAGACCGGGGTACCATCGGGAAGTTCGATACTGTGCCCGAAGCCCTTTCCTTCCGCCAAAGAGGCCCATGCCATACCAAACGAAGCTCGACCGTCGCCGGCGGAGCACGCGGCGGGCCGCCGTAGCCCTCGGGGTTGAGTCGCTCGAGCCCCGCCGGTGCTTATCGGGCGTGGTCGTCACCGGCACAGGCGGGCTTTCGGGCCTCGTTCGAGTTGTGGATGGATCGACCGGAGCTGAAATCGCACGGATGCAGCCCCTTGGCGCACGGGTGCCAGGCGGCATCCGCGTCGCCGTCGGGGATGTGAACGCCGATGGCGTGGCCGACTTCGCGTTTGGCGCGG
>JBGTKO010000203.1:0-1963 GCA_041744595.1 Pirellulales bacterium | reverse complement strand
CGTGCGCCGCATGCCGTGGGCGGCCGCGGTGGCAGGGAGGCTCAATGAACAGCTTCATGCGATCATGCCTGCTGACGGCAGGTCTCGTAGCCACTGCGGTGTCCAGCCACCCGGCCCGCGGAGAAGAAGCGGCAGCCAATCTTCCGGCGACTGTTGCCGTGGAAGCACCGGCCGACCTCATTCCAATCGACGCCGCGACGGTGCCGGTTGCCGCTTCGCGCGGCGATGACGGCGGGGGCGCAGCGGCGAACCCTGCATGGAATCCGTCGTCAATTCTCGGCGAGCGTCCACTCGCGGCGATCGTGCCATCGGCACTCCTCTTCGGCGTGATGACACTCGCGCCCGCGGTCCTGTTGATGACCACCTGCTTCGTTCGGATGTCGGTCGTTCTCACACTCGTGCGGCAGGGGATCGGTGCCGCAGGTGTTCCGTCGAACCAGATCGTGGCGTCGCTGGCCATCTTCCTCTCGGCGATGGTCATGTGGCCGGTCTGGACGCGGGCGTGGAACGAGGGCGTCGTTCCGTACCAATCGGGTGAGCTTGCCGCCGAAGAAGCCTTTCAGCGGGGCTCACTTCCGATCCGTCGCTGGATGGCTACCCAAATCGAAGCAGCGGGGAATCGCGAGACCGTCCTCTTGTTTCTGGCTCGCATGCCGGGCGGTCCCCGTGAGGTCACGACCTATGACGACGTGCCTCTCGAGGCCCTTCTTCCGGCATTCCTCGTGAGTGAGCTCGAGACCGCCTTCACGATTGGCCTGCGGCTCCTCCTCCCGTTTCTCGTGCTTGATATCCTCGTGGCCACACTCGTGGTTTCGACGGGGCTCGTGATGCTGCCCCCGTCGCTCGTGTCGCTGCCACTCAAGCTGCTCGTGTTCGTGACGGCCGACGGCTGGACGCTCGTGGTTCGGGCGCTCCTCGATGGTTTTGTTCCTGTCTGAGGCATTGCGGAACCAATGGGCGAGATGCAGATCCTCGAGCTCGTGCGGCAAAGCCTCCTGACCGGTGGCCTGGCCCTCGTGCCAGTACTGGCCGTCGGCTTTGCCGTGGCGGTCGTGGTGGGCCTCATGCAGGCGGCGACCGGCGTTCAAGAGCCTCTGGTGGGACTCGTGCCAAGGCTGCTGGCCATGGGACTCGTGTTGCTCATGACGCTCCCATGGATGGTCGAGCAGCTCGCCGAACTATTCCGTGTGTCTGCGACAGGGATGTAGCGATCCCATGAACCACACGTCGCTCCCGGCGCTCTTCGTCGCCGATCCGTCAGTCGCTGCGGGTGTGCTCGTACGGATGATCGCGGCCGTTGCTGCTGGCGGCCTCAGCATGTTTCCGCAGCTCGACCTACGAGTGAAGGGTGTCATGGCGCTAGCACTTGCCGCCTCGGCATTGCCGACGGCCGCGATGGTTGCGACGCCGGAACGTCCTTCCTTTCTTCCGTTGATCGTCGGTGAGGGCATTGTCGGCTACGGGCTCGGGCTCGTGGTCGCACTCGTCTTTGCGGCAGCATCGTGGGCCGGCGGAATCGTGGCAAGCGTCGCTGGTCTATCGTGGTCCGACGACTTCACGCCCGAAAGCAGTGCGGGGGAAGGTGGCACAGCGCGGCTGGCAGGTTGGCTCGCGGTCGCCGGATTTCTTGCGGCCGGTGGTCACCTCGCGATCGTCGCCGGACTCGTGGACAGTGTCGGGCGACTCCCGGTCGGTGGGGTTGCTGCAGCAGACTTCGCCGGCCTCGGTGACATCGTGCTGACCATGCCGGCCGCCGCGCTCGAGCTTGCCTGGAGCCTGGCGGCTCCAGCGCTCGCCGCTGTGCTCACGTTTCACGTAGCCATCGCGATCTGCCTCCGAAGCGTTCGGTTCACGGCGGGGCAGGGGCTCGTCCAAACCGCCGCCTCGCTCGTGCTCTTGGCAGCCATCCTTCAAGGAGCCGCCACGTGGACCGAGGGTTTTGCGACGGCCGCGACCGCGCCGC
>JBGTKO010000202.1:0-10212 GCA_041744595.1 Pirellulales bacterium | reverse complement strand
GTGGCACACTCAATCCCGAAACGACCGGCATCGTGAAAGACATCGTCGCCGGCCTCGAAGAGCTCTTGGCGGCGCTCGAGAAATCGCGACGCGACCAGGAACAGCGGCAGCAGGCTGACGGGGCTCAAGGGCGGTCGGCCGAGCCTGGTGAACAGCCGCTCGTCGACAAGCTCGCGGAGCTCAAGATGCTTCGCAGCCTTCAGCTTCGGGTGAATGTCCGCACGCAACGATTCGCCCAGCTTCTTGATGAGGGGGCCGAAAGGGCGACGGAGCCCGAGCTTCTCGAGGCGCTCGCTCGCCTCGCCCAGCGGCAGCGGGCGATCGAAAAGGCCGCACGCGACATCGTCACCGGTCGCACCGAGTGATTCCGAAAAGGAATCGGGACTGCACGGTCAACGGCTTATCCGCACGAGTGGGTCGGGTGACATCTTGGCTTGTGAGCATGGCCCGTTGGGTGTACGACGGGCCATCTGTTATTTTTGTCAATGGCCACGAGCCGCTTCGACCGGAACCCGAAGCACTTTTGATTTCCAGTGCCTCTCGTAACGGTCATGGCGCCATGAGCGATTCCGACCTTCAAGACGCGATTGCTCGCGATCGGGCGGCCAGGGCTCGTGCCATGGAACCAGACCTGAAGCCGGTGGCTGGAGCAAGGTTCTTCGATGTCGTGAAACACCGGATGCTCATCGGGCTCGTTTGCCCACTCACCTTGTGGCTCGTTGCCTTCGCCCTTCTGGCGAACGACTCGCCTCTCGAAGAGCCAAAACCCCCGACTGATATCAAGTTCATCGATGTCCACGTTCATGCCCACTCGGTCCGCGCCGATGGCCTCGATAAGGTCATCCAATGGATGGATCGCTGCAACGTCGAACGGTGCATCGTGAGCCCGCTGAACCACAAGGGCTCTCGAGAGTCGAACGAAGAGGAGCGAGCCGCGATGCTCGCCAACTTTGCGAAGCATGCGGGAAGGATCGACCGCATGTGCATCCTCTTTCCCGGTGAGGCCGATACGGTTGAACACGCTGTGGCGCTGCTCGAGCGCGAAAAACGCGACGGGGCCATCGCCTTCGGTGAGCACTACGGCGTCGGTATGAAGTTTGATGACCCCGGGAACCTGCTCTTCTACGAGGCATGTGAGAAAGTCGGCCTCCCCGTCATGTTCCACATTGACCAAAACAAGAACATGGTCGAGCGGGGCATGGAGCGGGTCGAAGTCGTCCTACGGACCTACCCGAAGTGCACCCTCATCGCCCATGCCTACTGGTGGCGGCAGCTCGAGGACGCAGACCGGCAGCTCCAGCAATACCCGAACCTCTACGCCGATACCTCCGGCCACGTTGTGCCCGAGGTGCTCGGCCGCGACCGGGCCAGAGCCCGCGAGTTCTGCATCCGCAACCAAAACAAGATCCTTTTTGGCACCGACGAGGGCTGGTGGTCGTTCGACAAGGATCCCTCCCCGTTCAAGCACTACACGTTCTTCGAATCGCTCGAGTTGCCCGACGAAGTCCGCCGGAAGATTTACCGAGAAAACGCCGAGAAGCTTTTCGGGTGGGGCAAGGCGGAATAGCAGACTGCACGGGATCGGTTGGCCAGGACAAATGCGGCAACTCTGCGGCCACATGGTGCCGTTGAGAAAGCGAGACACGGGCATCGACATCCCCAGGATATCTGTACGGCATAGGTCGTGTGAGATTCTCGTGAAGACCGGTGCCACGATTGCCGATTCCACAGGAACGCCGGAACATCCAGAACGGACGACGACCCTCCGAGCGGGCATTCACCGAAAACTCGCAAAGTCACTCCCGAATGAGCATGAGCCATCGCCATGTCTTGCAGCTTCCAACCATGCTGCCACGGGATCGTCTCCTCGCGCGATTGCAATCGCGGGTGACCCTGGTCGGCCAGGACCAGCAGACTGGCGTCCTCGAATTCTTCGATTCGTTCGACCGGGATCTTTGGTTCGCGGAGCGGGTCCTGTACCGACGCAAACGCGAGTTGGTCCTGTCCACGGTGCATGACCTGCTTTTGGCCCGTCCGATCGCCACATGCAGCCTGGATCAGGAGATGCCAGGGTTCGCGGATCAGCTTCCCGCCTCGGCAGTCCAGACCGAAGTGGGGAGCTTGCTCAAACTTCGTGCGATCCTCCCAATGATCCGGATGGGCGTCGCCTCAGAATCGTTTGCGGTGAAGAACGAAGACGGCAAAACGGTCGTTCGGCTGGGGCTGGAAAGCCTGTCAGGACTCGACGCAACGGGCGGCACCACGCTGCAGCTCTGCTGCCTCTGGCCGGTGCGGGGCTATGACCGCGAAACCGACGAATTGGTGGCCTACCTCCATGACTTGGGGCTGTATTCGGCAGACAGCATGGCAGCCGCACGCGTGCTCGGCGAGCTCGCCGCGGTTCCGGAGGAGCACCCATCCAAACACGTTGCCAGGGGCGACCAGGACCGCACCAGCCGCAGGGCCATCTGCCAGTTGATGCGAGACCTGTGGGCAACCGCTCGTTCACGCGAAGAAGGGATCGTCGCGGACATCGACACGGAGTTCTTGCACGAATACCGTGTGGCGCTTCGGCGGATTCGGTCGCTTCTCTCGCTCACCAAGCGAGTGTTCCCCGAACCGCTGACTCAGGCCCTCAAAGAATGCTTTCGCGGGTTGGCCAGCGTGACGAATCGGCTCCGCGATCTCGATGTCTACTTACTCTCTCGGGAGCCGTATCAACAGTTGTTGCCCATCGATCTGCGGCCCGGACTCGATCCCATGTTTGCGGACTTCGCGTCCTGCCGAGAGCGTGAACAGCACGCCGTCCGCGGGTGGTTGACATCGGCCGCCTACGAGGCATCGGTCAGTGAGGCAGAGCGGCTGCTCGAAGCCTTTGAACGCTCGGCAGCAAGGGATGTGACAGATCCCCTGAATCACAAGTGGGGAGCCGCAATCATTGGTAAGCGATACAAGAAAATCGCAGGCCATGCCGAGCGGATCGACAACCGCACGGCCGATGCCACGATTCACCAGCTTCGGGTCGAATGCAAGAAGCTTCGCTATGCGCTCGAATTTTTCGGCTCGGTGTTTGATGAGAACACGCTCGCAGCGGCCATCAAGCGACTGAAGCGGCTGCAAGACGCATTGGGCGTGTTCAACGACCTTTCCGTGCAACGGGCTTTTCTGGCGAACTACCTCGAGCAGAATCAGGATGGCTTCGGAACGAACACGGCCTTGGCAGCCTCGATCGGCGGCCTGGTGGGAGCTTTGTACCAACGGCAGATCGATCAGCGAGGCCAGGCCATGGATCAGATCGAGTCGTTCTGTTCCGTCGATATGGCCGCGACGTTCAGCCGCATGTCCCGACCGGCAAGGAGGGCCGCATAGTGCCGACGATTGCATCGTTCAGCCTGAAGGGGGGCGTTGGCAAGACCACTACCGCCGTGAACCTGGCATTCGAATCGGCCGCCGTGGGCCTGCGAACACTCCTCGTTGATCTCGATGCCCAAGCCGCCGCTTCGTTCTACTTCCGGGTCCGGCCTGACGGCAGACTCGGCAGTCGTGATTTCTTCACCAGCAAGAAACGGCTTCTCGGGGCCATCAAGGGGACTGATTACGACCTGCTAGACTTGCTTCCGGCCCATCGCTCGTTTCGCAAGTTCGACCTGTATCTCCACCGCTCCAAGCAGCCCCATGAGCGGCTGGCGCGGGTTCTGCGGATGCTTCAAACGGAGTACGACTGCGTCGTTCTCGATTGTCCGCCCAATGGCTCGGTGTTGTGGGAAGGGATTTGCACTGCGGCCGACGTGGTGCTCGTCCCGATGATTCCCACCACGCTCTGCCGACGGACGTGTGACCAGCTCACCGACATGTTTCGGCGAAGTGGATTGCCCGCCGAGCGGCTGCGGCCCTTCTTTTCGATGGTGCAGCCCTCGAACGCCGATCACCGTGAAGCGATCAAGCTGTACCGTGCCGAACTGCCCAACTTGCTTGAGTCCACGATTCCCTATCTGCCCGAGATCGAAAGCATGGGGATTCATCGAGAGCCGGTTTCCTGTTTTGCCGAGAACAGTCCGGCGACTCAGGCCTATGCCCGACTGCGTGAAGAGGTGTGGCATGCCCGTGCCGCCTGAGCCGAGTCTCGTCACGCCCCCAAAGGAAACAGCCCTATGATACGAGAGATTGGCGCGGTCCCGTATCGCATTCGAGACAATCAAATGGAGATCGTCCTGATCACCACGCGCCGCCGCAAGCGCTGGATCTTTCCGAAGGGACAGGTCGAGAAGCGGCTCACCTCGCTCAAGGTGGCAAAACTGGAGGCCTTCGAGGAGGCCGGAATCGTCGGGCAGATCAAAAAGGGAATGGACCGTGAATTCACGGTCTACCGTGGCCGCCGAAAGGTGCGACTGCAAGTCTTTCCGATCGAATGCGACGAAGTGCTCGACCACTGGCCCGAGGCCCACGAGCGGGATCGCGTGGTGATTCAGTTGGAAGAAGCACTGAAGATGATCAAGGGCAAGTCCTTGCGGAAGTGCATCAAACGAATCGTTCGCGACGTCGCGTGATGCCCGAGGTCGCGCAGGCTGTCCTGGGCCGCCCTTCATGCCTGTCTGCCGAACAACGGACAGGGAGTTTCTTTCTGGAGTCATGGGCGCGGTAGTATTGAGGGGCCTGTCACGTCCCCTGGAGACTCCGCATGAACCGGCTTGCCACGATCTGGGTCGTGCTGCCCGTCGCGGTGGTCCTGCTCGCGGATGGCCTCCTCAGCAGGGCCCATGCAAGCGAACCGGTGGCCTCATCGCGGCCGCGTGATCCTGAACTGGCCCGGGATCCCTCGTGGAGGCTCCCAACGAAGGCTGAGGTACGTGAGCGGTCGCTCCGGTGGGCCGGCTCTGCCGGTGCCGATGCTAAGGCAATGGACCAGGTGCGAGACATCTGGGAACGCCGCGGCGACGCTGCCGACGTGGTCGATGCAGCCATGGATACGGTGGCAGCCATCGACCCGCGGGTGGCTGCGTTTCGTAACGCCGCCAAGGTGCCCGGTGGCATGGCCCAACCGCCCGTGTGGATCGGCTCGGAGGAGATCGCGGCCTTGCCACGAAGTGTCGTCGCGCTCTGGCTTGGCCGCGAGTTCATCCGCGATGGCCGATTCGACGAGGCGCTCCCACTCCTTGCCAACCTGGATGTGGCGTCATCCGTTGATCCGGCCGCGCTGCTCTTCCACCGCGGCTGCTGTCAGCACTGGCTCCTCGACCGCGAGGCAGCACTCGAGTCGTTCGATCAACTGCTCGAACGCGAGGACGAGATTCCCGTGCGGTTCGCGAAGCTGGCGCGTCTTCTCCGCGCTGATATCGCCTCCGTCGAGCCTGACTCGCTTGATCACATCGCGCGGCGAATCCGTGACGTGCGAAGGCGACTGGACCTCGGCCATGCCGGGCCGCTGACACGACAGGTGCAGGAAGGCGTCATCTCGTCGCTCGACAAGCTCATCGAGAAGGCGGAGCAACAGCAGCAACAGGCCGGCGGAGGTGGCGGGGGCGGAGGTGGCGGCTCGGGCCAGGGGGGCCAGCTCCAGCCCATGGACGACAGCCGGATTGCGGGAGGCCGCGGGCCGGGCGAAGTTCGGAAAAAGGATCTCGGCACAAGCGATGGCTGGGGCAACCTTCCGCCACATGAGCGCGAGGCGGCGCTCCAGCAGATTGATCGTGAGTATCCACCGCACTACCGCGAGGCGATTGAGCAATACTTCAAGCGGCTAGCCACCGGCGAGGACCGCGCACCGTGACCGGCCGTGGCCTTGTGACCGCGATCGTCCTCGTTCTGGCCGTGTCAGCCAGGGCAGACGATGGCGACGCGCGTGTTGAGCAAACCGACGGCAGCGTCACGCGGGGCACGCTTCTCGCGGTCGATACCGACACGGTGACGCTCACGACGACCGATGCCAAGCAGGTTGTGCCGCTGGCCAAGGTGCGGCGGATCGTCCTCGACCAGACGACCCGCGCAGCATCCGCACCAACAGTGAAAATCGTGCTCGTCGATGGGGGTGAGGTCTCTGGGACGGATCTGCTCCAGGAAGGGGGCAGGATCGTTCTTACGACGGCCCAGGGAAAGCTCGCCTTGCCGGCCGAGCGGGTCAGGCGAGTCGCCTGGCTTGCTCCCGCTGAAACCGAGCCGGCCTGGGTGGCGGGGCTTCCGCCGAAGCCTGGGAGTGACCTCCTTGTCGTGCGCCGCGAGGGTGGAGCCGAGTTTGTCGAGTGTGCCATCGCGAACATCGGCGCCGACACAATCAGCGTGGTACTCGACGGCGAAACGATTCCCGTCAAGCGGGCGAAGGTGGCGGGGATCGAGTGGCTTCGTGAAACGACCGAGCCAACAGGGGGCACGGTCGTGATCGTGAGGGGGGGACGGCTCCAGGCCGAGAGCGTTCGGTGGTCGCCCGATGGGCTTGTCCTTGATGATTCCATTCGGATTCCCGCGGCATCCCTGCGATCGATCGACTATGCCGCAGGTCGCACGGTGCCACTCGCAACGATCAAGGCAGAGCAGGTCGATGTCGAACCGTTCTTTGGTGGACTTCGTGAGATTCCTGGCCTTGTCTCATTCTTCGCGCCGCGGACCATCGTGCCTCCGTCGGGCGAGGGCCCTGCGGTCCTGCTCGTGCGTCCGCAGACCGTGCTGACGTATCGGGTGCCCGCAGACAGCCGCCGGTTCCATGCTCGTGTCGAACGCGATGTGCCTGCGACGGCGACGGCGCGAATCGACGTGGTGCTCATGATCGACGACACAGAAGTCTTTCGACAACGCATCGATGCAGCAGCCGCAGGAAAACCAGTCGCGATCGACGCAGACGTCTCTGGCTCCCGGCGGGTGACGCTCACGGTTGCCTTCGTGCCGGGCGACATCGGCTGTGGGGTCCGGATCACGGGAGCGGCCTTCGAGAAATGAACCGTCGCTCCCGCCTGACGCCGTGTGGCCTCGTTCTCCTGTCGGCAAGCTTCGTCATCGCCCGGATCACGTTGGCGGCCAGCGTGGATTCGGCCGTCCTCGATGCGGAAGCGCGGCGAGTGGAGGTCATCGAGCGGGCGTCGGCTGCGGCTGTGGCCATCTTCGCGGGCGCGTCAGGCGGTGGCTCCGGCGTCCTCATCAGCCCCGACGGCTACGCCCTGACCAACTTCCATGTTGTCGAGCCCGCCGGCGTGGCGATGACCTGTGGGCTCTCCGACGGACGGCTCTACGACGCGGTGCTCGTTGGCCTCGATCCCACCGGTGACGTGGCACTCGTCAAGCTCGTTGGCCGCAATGATTTTCCATTTGCCGTGCTCGCCGACAGTGACGCGGTAGAACAGGGCGACTGGTGTTTTGCCGCTGGGAATCCGTTTCTCTTGGCTACCGATCTCGTTCCGTCCATTTCAGCGGGCATTGTCTCGGGCACGCACCGCTATCAGTTTCCAGCCGGCACGATCCTCGAGTACGCCGACTGCATCCAGGTGGATGCGGCCATCAACCCCGGCAACTCAGGTGGCGGCCTTTTCGACGCGGCGGGCCGGATCATCGGCGTGAACGGGCGAGCCTCATTCGAGAAGCGAGGCCGTGTCAATGTGGGCGAGGGCTATGCGATCTCGTCCAACCAGCTTCGGAATTTCCTGGGTTGCCTGAAGGGAGGACGGCTGTGCGACCACGCCACGCTCGGCGCCACGGTCGCGACGGCGGCAGACGGCCGCGTGGTGATCTCCGACATCCTCGAGAGCTCCGACGCGTGGCGGCGTGGCCTGCGGATCGACGATGAAATCGTGTCGCTCGCGGGCCGCCCCGTGCGAACGGTCAATGCCTTCAAGAATGTTCTTGGCACGCTACCGGCAGGCTGGCAGGTGCCCATTGTCTACCGCCGGAAGGGCCGCCGTGAGGAGGCGCTCGTGCGGCTCGCGGGTGTCCACGCATCAGCGGAGCTCGCGGCGATCGTGGGTCGCGGTGCCGAAGAGCCACCGGCGCCTGGGGACGATGCCCCGAAGAAGAAACCGGCTCGCGGCCCGAAACCCGAGGCGAAGCCCGAACTTCCTGAAGCGGTCCGTGATCTCTACGAGGCCCGTCCAGGCTTTACGAACTACCACTTCAACGTCGTCGAGCGGGATCGAGTCGGGCAAGCGATCGCGGCAGCCCGGGGCACGATGGGAACAGGTCCGTGGGTGCTCGCCGGCACGCTCGAAGAAGGGGGCGAGTTCCGAATCGAAGTCGCTGACTCAGTCGCCGTCATCGACCTGCCCACGGGAACGTCGGAGCTCGATACGACTGGTGAGCTTGACACGAACCCTGTGCCACCAGGCAGCGGTGGCATGCTCGCGGCTGTCGTCGTCTGGCGACGGCTCGTGAACGACGGGCCGGCTGCCGTGGGTCGCACGACCTATTGGGGCATGGCGCCAGCCGATCCGCGGCAGATCGATCCCGCCGGTGGCGACCTCGTGGATGTTCTCGAGACTGCTGTCGCTGGCATCGAGGCCCGCGTGGCCGTCGATGCCACGGGCCGGATCGTGGGCATCGACCTCTGGACATCACCCGACGCTGACCCGTGTGAACTCCGAATGACGCCCGCCAAGGAGGGCGATGCCAGTGGCATCCCGCACCGACTCGACGTCTGGCGTGGCGCCGAGCGGTTTGGGACGTTCCTCGTGACAGAGGGGAACCTCGGTGGAGCCGCGCCATGAGTCCAGATGGCGGCAGTCGATGGCCCATAGAAGCCCCTCGCGCAAGCGTGGGGACGGCGGGTTGTTGGGCAACCCCGCTCCTGGTAGCTGGCGGGAGAGAAAATGGTTACCCGCAGTCCCACGGCTCGCGCCGCGGGCTTTTATGGAGATGGACCGGGCAAAGTTGGCTCGCTTCCGTCGTGGCCGTGCTTCTCGTATCGGCGGCCGCGGCCGATCCGTCGCCGCAGGAGGTGATCGCAAAAGCGGCCCGCAAGGTCGTCAAGCTCTACGGAGCCGGCGGCCTGAGTGGGCTCAAAAGCTATCAGTCGGGCATTATCATCTCGTCTGACGGACGGATCGTCACGGTGGCGAGCACCGTGCTCGACTCGGACGAGGTTGATTGCGTGCTCGACGACGGGCGACGGTTCGTAGCCCGTCTCGTCGGCATCGACCCGCGGCGGGAGCTGGCTGTCCTTCAGATTGAAGCCACCGGTCTTCCCGCATTTGCGGTCGCGGCCGATGGCGAGCCAGCGCAACCCGGCACGCGAATCTTCGCACTCTCAAACATGTTCGGCGTCGCCGTGGGTGACGAACGCGTAACGGCTCAGCGAGGCGTCATCGCGGCGCGGGTACCACTCGAAGCCAGGCGAGGTGCGGCCGAGGCCCCCTTCCGCGGTAACGTCTACGTCCTTGACTGCACCACCAACAACCCCGGCTCACCAGGCGGCGCGGTCATCGACGCACGCGGCAGGCTCCTCGGGATGCTCGGCAAGGAATTACGAAGCACCGACAGCGGCATCTGGCTCAACTACGCGCTGCCAGCGAGCGAGCTTGCCGCGAGCACCGAAGCCGTGCTCACCGGCACCGTCGCATCGGCCACCACAGCCGATGCCCCACGCTTCGACCCGCGTCTTCTCGGCGCCGTGCTCGTGCCCGACCTCCTCGACCGCACGCCACCATTCGTGGAGACAGTCGATCCAGCCTCGCCGGCCGCTCGCGCTGGGCTCCGACCCGACGACCTCATCATCGCGGTGGGCCCGCGGTCAGTCACCACCCGCGCCGCCGTCGAACAGGCGCTCGGGGCTCTTGTGCCGGGTGACCCTGTGACGCTCACCGTTATCCGCAGCGGCACCCTCGTCGAAATCGACCTCGGCCCCCGCCCCCGAGGTGCCGCACCATGAATGTTCTATTTTTTGACGCTTGTGCGCCGCACCATCTCCCGACTATTGCCATGCCGGATCGACACGACGTTCACCCATACAAGCCCCTCGCGCCAGCATGGGGATGGCGAACGGAGCAGCGTTCTATCCGGAATCGACGAAGGCAACACTGTGCGTTCCGCAATCCCCCGGCTGGGCGCCGAGGGATTTTATGTGCGGTGAACGGCGTTGCGCTCATTGTGTTCGCGCTCGGTGCGGCGCCGGCTGCGGCGGAACCGACGCTTGCCGAAGAGGCGGCGTTCCAGGCTGCCGTCGCGAAGGTCGCTGCGGCGGTCGTGCGGATCGAGCCGCTTGCACTCACAGCGATTGCCGGGGCCGGTGCCCCCGAGGCG
>JBGTKO010000201.1:0-1708 GCA_041744595.1 Pirellulales bacterium | reverse complement strand
TGTGCTCTTCCGATCTTTCATGACCGCGCCGTGGGCCACGATCGGGCCGATGCTCGGATCGACGATCGCAGCGATCCGCTGCGCCTTGCCGAGCGCGTAGGCGAGGATGACGCTCGTGCGACCGGCATCGCGGTTGGTCCGCCACCAGGCATTGATCTCCGCCGCGACGCCATCTGGGGCGGGCCAGCGATACACTGGCAGTCCAAACGTGCTTTCGGTCACGAAGACGTCGCAACGAACCGGCTCGAAGGTGGCGCAGGTCGGGTCGTGGCCGAGCTTGTAGTCACCGGTGACCACCCAGGTTTCACCGCGGTGCTCGACACGCACCTGAGACGAGCCGAGGACATGGCCCGCAGGATGGAGCGACACGGTGACGCCATTGATCGAGGTGGTCTCGCCGTAGCGAAGCGTGTCGATCGTGGCGTTGCCCCCCATCCGTGTGCGAAGGACGGGTTTGCCGGGGGCGGCACAGAGGTAGCGGCCGTGGCCTGGTCTCGCGTGATCGGCGTGGGCGTGGGTGATCACCGCCCGTTCGACCCGCCGCCACGGATCGACGTAGAAGTCGCCTGCCGCGCAGTAGAGACCCGACTCAGTAACTTCGAGCAGATCCCGCACGGCCGACAAGCTCCCGGTCTGGAATCGGCGGGAGCCGCACGTGTCCTAGCGGTAGGCCTGGTTGCCGGCCGCGGGGAAGCGATACCCGCCGAATCCGAGTGGAGCGTAGCTGGGCCAGTCGCCCGGGACGACCCCCGGGGGCGTGCCGTACATGTTCCACGTCGGTGTGCCGGGGTTCGTCGGCGGCACAAAATACTTGGGACGGGTTCCGTGGGCCGTCTCGTAAGGGCTCGCCCCAGGCTGATAGGGGGCCTGATTCTGTGGCGTGCCAGTTGAGGCAGGCGACCGGGCCCCGCGAAACCAGCGTCCGCCCGCTGCCTCCGCAGTGGCGCAGACGGCCACGAGGACAACGCCAAGCGCAAAGCAGCGAATGGGAGCGGATGTGTGCATGGGTTCCTGAAGGGAAGAGGAGGTGCGTCGGCGGGCCGAAATCAAAGAATTCATCGTCTTCCTGACGCTGGATGCTTTGGCGTGCCTGAGACTGGCCAAGCTGCATCGACAAGAACGGTTGTAAGGTCACGTCATGAGGCACATCGGTACGGAGCCGATCAGCCAGCGGCAGCGGCGATCTTGGGACTCCAACGGATCTCCACGGGTAGCCCAAACGCCTTCTCAAAAAGCTCGGTGCGGCGTTGGGCCCCCCAGATGTCGGTCTGGGGTTCCTGGTCGGCGACGACATCGATCTGAATGCCCGCTTCGCCGATCGTCACACGGACATCGCCGACCTGCTGGGTGCGGCTGCGATCGAGGCCGCCGGCGATCCTGAGGATGCCTGCCAGCCGATGCACGCGTCGCTGGTCGTCGGCGGAAAGCCGCGTGAGGTTTTTGTGTTTGCGCTTGGGAAGCGCACCGCGGTGGTAGCGTGCCACGTTTGCGACAAGCTCGATGTCGTGCGGCCTCAGGCCCGGCAGGCGGCTATTGCGGATCAGGTGATAGCTGTGTTTGTGGTGCTGGTCGTAGTTGATGACATAGCCCACGTCCTGAAGCCTCGCGGCGCATTCGAGCAGAAGTCGATCGCCAGGCGGAAGCTCGAGTTGCTCGGCAAGTTGCTCGAAGATGCGGCCCGCGAGCTCAGCGACGGCACGGCCGTGCT
>JBGTKO010000200.1:0-3624 GCA_041744595.1 Pirellulales bacterium | reverse complement strand
CTCTTTGCCGACAACAAAGTCTATCGCGGCAAGCGGCTCGTCAACTGGGACACGTTCCTTCAGACTGCCGTCAGCGACGACGAGGTGTTTCATGAGGAGGTGAAGGGGCATTTTTGGCACATCCGCTACGACGTTCTCGATCCGAAGCCGGGCGAGCCCGTGAGCGTGACGGTGGCCACGACCAGGCCCGAAACCCTCCTGGGCGACACCGCTGTCGCGGTCCATCCTGATCCTGCGGCGGCGCTCGAAGCGGCCGAAGGTGAGCTGCGGTCGAGGCGGTCAGCCGCATCGGCCAAGGAATGCCCCGTTATCGATGCGGCGATTGAGGATCTAGAGGCTCGCCGCCGGGATCGTCTCCCGCTCCTCAAAACGCTTGCGGCAATGGCCCGCGATGGCCGCACCGTGCGGCTGCCTCTTGTGGGCCGAGCCATTCCGCTCGTGGCCGACGAGTGGGCCAAGCCCGAGATGGGAAGCGGCTGCGTCAAGATCACGCCGGCCCACGATCCAAACGACTATGACGTTGGCATACGGCAGTCGCTGCCGATGCTCAACATTCTCAACCCCGATGGCACGCTCAACGACGCCGCGGGCCCCTACGTCGGCCTCACCATGAGAAAGGCTCGCGAAAAAGTCGTGGCCGACCTCGAGGCAGCGGGGCTTCTCGAACAGGTCGAGGATCGGGTCATCGACCTCGCCCACTCCGACCGCTCGAAAACGCCTATCGAACCCTACCTCGCGGATCAGTGGTTCATCCGAATGGGTGAGCTCGCCCAACCGGCAATCGACGCGGTGACCTCCGGCCGGATACGGATCGTGCCCGACCGGTACGCCAAGGGCTATGTCGATTGGCTTTCCGAAAAACGGGACTGGCCAGTGAGCCGTCAGCTCTGGTGGGGCCACCGCATTCCGATCTGGCACGTAGCCGGTGTCACCGAAGCCAACCTTGTCACCTCATTCAAGGGCCACGACACGATCGCCTGGCAACCCGACGAAGCAGGCGGATTTTTTGTGTGCTCGTCTGACGAGCAACTCCCCGTTGAAGCAGTTGCCGGAAAACCGCTGGTCCGGGATCCAGACGTGCTCGACACCTGGTTCTCCTCTGCCCTCTGGCCCCACTCCACGCTCGGCTGGCCGGCCGCCACGCCCGAGCTCGCCTGCTTCTATCCCACGAGTGCGCTCGTGACGAGCCGCGACATTCTTACCCTGTGGGTGGCCCGCATGGTGATCATGGGGCTCTTTGATACCGGAAAAATTCCATTCCACGAAGTTTCGATCCACCCCAAGATTCTCGATCGCTACGGCGAGACGATGAGCAAGTCCAAGGGCAACGGCGTCGATCCGGTCGATGTGATCGAAGCCCTTGGCGCCGACGCTCTTCGCTTTGCGCTCGCCGGCATGGCCACCGAGACGCAAGACGTCCGAATGCCGGTCGACTTTCAATGTCCATCCTGCGGCCACTTGATCGAGCAGACCACGCAGAACCGTACCAAGCCACGGCTCGACTGCCCGAAGTGCCAGAAGCCGTTTCGCACCCAGTGGGCGTCCAGCGAGGCCGACCTCGCCCTGCCCCGCGGCCCTGCCGTCAGCGAAAAGTTCGAAGCCGGTCGCAATTTTTCAAACAAGCTCTGGAACGCCACTCGGTTTGTGCTGATGCATTTTGATGAGGGTGCTGCCGACGGGGTATCGGCCGTGGACGACGTTGTCCATGGACCGCTTGAAGACCGTTGGCTGGCGAGCCGCCTGGCCAGCGTCGCGCAGGCGGCCTCCACCGCCATCGACAATTTCCACTATGCCGAGTTCGCCCGCGTGCTCTACGGCTTTGCCTGGGACGAGTTCTGTAGCGCCTACCTTGAACTTTGCAAGAGCCGCCTTGCCGATCCAGCCCAAAGAGACCGAGCCCGCGGGACACTTCTCCTCGGCCTCGACACGATTCTCAGGTTGCTCCACCCAATCATGCCGTTCGTCACCGAGGAGATCTGGCAGCAGCTCCGCGCGGTGGCTGGGACTCGCCGCATGCCCTGGGACGATCCTGCCACGCCGCTTCCAGAATCGATCATGACGGCTCGGTGGCCTACGCCGCCGGCCGACTGGATCGATGACCGCACCGAACAGCAGTTCGCGACCTTCCTCGCTGTCATCGGAGGCATCCGAGAGGTCCGAGCCCGGCAGAACGTGCCGCCGCGCACGAAAGTGCCCGCGGCGATACGGGCCTCGAGCGATATCGCTGACCTGCTCACTCCCATGCAAAGCGCGATCGAGACGATGGCCATGGTTGACCTCGCCGGTATCGGGCCCACCGTGGCTGCCCTCCCGGGTGCCGCGACCGCCTCCATCGCTGGCTGCGAAGTTTTTGTGGACCTGGCGGACCTGATCGACGTCGATGCCGAGATCACTCGGCTCGGAAAGGATAACGCCAAAACAGAAGGATTCGTGAAGGCCAAGCGAGAAAAGCTTGCCAACGAAACCTTCACAGCCCGGGCCCCCGAGGCCGTTGTGGCAGCCGAGCGGGCCCAACTGGCAGAGCTCGAGAATCGGCTTGCCAAGGGCCAGGCGGCCCTCACCGCATTTCAGGCCCGTAAGGCGAATGCAGGTGTCTGATGCCGGAGGCCTCCGTGCGGTAGACTTAGTTCGTTTGACCGACGGAGCCGGGGCGGGCGCGTCGGGCCCTTTCCCCCGATCAGGAGCACACGCTATGAGCGTCCAAATGGAGCTCTCGCGGATCATCATCAGCGAGATCAACGACCAGCAAGTCGTGTACCTCAAGGAGGTCGAAGGCGATCGGACGTTTCCGATTCTCATCGGCCTCTTCGAAGCCACGAGCATTGACCGCCGCGTGAAGCACCAGCAGGCTCCCCGCCCGCTGACCCACGACTTGCTCGTGGCCACCGTCGAGCTGCTCGGTGGCGAGTTTCAGGACGTGGTCATCTCCGAGATCAAGGACCACACCTACTACGCCGTGCTCCGCGTTCTGAAGGATGGGGAGGTCGTGGAGATCGATGCCCGCCCCTCTGATGCGATCGCCGTCGCCGTCACCTGCGAGCCCAATCTCCCGATCTACGTGACCGAAGAAGTGCTCGAGAACGTCCTGGGATAGTCTGCGCTATCGCTTCCTCTCGGCTTCAGCGGCTGCCGCCGCGAGGGTTCGCAGTGCCGCGGCTCGATTGGCCTGCGTGTCGTCGTCGAGGATGCGACGAGTTGGATCGATCGGCCAAGCCGCGCGCTCCACTCCTGGCGGCGGCGAGAAGTCCAGGGCGGCGGCCCGGATCAAATTCGGACCTGTTTGCCGCGATCGTGGCCGAACCTCGATCAGGCCGCCCTCATGCCTCTCCTTTGTCCTCTTTCTTGTCCTCTTGTCCTCTGCCCTCTTCAGCTTTTCGCGCAGGGAAATTCCGGAAGAGCATGAATCCCTTTTTTGTTTTCTTGGCTGCATACATTGCTGCATCGGCATTCTTGAAAAGATCGTCGGCCGTGTCCCCATCCGCGGGGTAGATGGCAATACCGATGCTGGCTGTGAGAGAAAGCGTAGTCCCGTGGAAAACACAGGCTTCGGTAATCCGGTCTATCATCTTTTCTGCCAGGCGAGTGATGTCCGCCTCGTGCTTGACTTCCAGGCACAGGCATGCA
>JBGTKO010000199.1:0-1983 GCA_041744595.1 Pirellulales bacterium | reverse complement strand
GCGTGGCGGACGCGGCGGAAGCCATCGCTACGCGGGCTGAGGCCGATGGCCGACGCGACCTGGCACTTGTGTCACAGGATCTTGCGATCAAGGCCTGGCAGCGAGCCGGGGCGAAGGAGGCCTCGCGCCAGGCAATGCTGCGGCACGCCGAGATCGCCGCTGCCGCGACGGAGTGAGGGCAGCGATGAGCGGCCACATGTTCGGTGAGGGGCTTCGATGGCCACGTCGCTTCATGAAAGCGGTTGAGCCCTTCGATTGGGCCACTACCGCTGCTGGCGGTAGAAGTGCGAATAGTTCATGTAGGTCGAGGCGTGGCCGGTAGGGCGGATCGTGGGGTCGAGTTGGCGGGACCGGGCGTCTCCCTGGATCTGTTGAACTTGTCCTTGGAGTCGCCCCATCGCCCGCCGCTGACTTAACTGTTCAATTCGCTGCTGCTCTTGCTGTTGTTGGGGCATAATGATTTGCTGGTAGATGTTGCCAGCCATTTGCGGATTTTGCGAGAAGTTCGTGATCTGGTTGTAGGGGCTCACCGCCGGCCGCCGGTAAATGTCCTCAAACGGCTTGCCACCAGGGGCTTGAGCCTTCGCCTCTCCCGCCGCCCAGCCGGCGAAAGCGATAAAGCTCGCGATGAGCAACCGCTGCGTCAATCCGTTTCGAGTCTTCATCGTCAATTCTCCTTCGTCGTTCCAATGTATTCTACACCCGACTCCCGCGGCCGTCACTCAGCCACGCGGGGCATCTCCGCCTCATACTTTGCGATCACCGCGTCCATGGCAACCTTGAGGGCCGCCTTCATGACAGGCTTGTCGGCAATCCAGGCGGCAAACTCCTCGCCGTGGGCCGCGTAGGCTTCCCGCACGCAATCCGGTGCTTCGGTCAGCAACCACGCTCGGAAGAGCATCCAGCGGGGATCCTCGGGGCCGTAGACCTCGCGAGCCACCCAGCAGAATCCGAAGTTCGGGTTGAAGCCGAAGGGGAACCGGTTGATCTGCTGGATCGTGCTGGAGCCGAGCAGAGCAAAACCAAACATCCGCTCGAAGGGGGCCGTCAGCTTGCCGATCGTGCTATCAAAGGCAATCCACTGATCCTGAGCGATAAACACTCGGTCGCCCGGAAGGATCTGGTAGTTCGTCGCCGTCGAGCCCCCCTTCATCACCGCAGTGATGTCCACGGGCATGATCTGGTCGCAGCCCACGCCCGATGGGGCCGGCCGCGCGATCCAAACATCCTTGCTCGAGAGGCGGGAGAGGCCGTTGATCTGCGACACGGCATCAAGCACGGTCTCGTTGCCGGTCACCGGCAGCCGCACAATGTTGTCACCGTAGCCTGCGCCTTCGGTGATGACGTAGTAGACCTTCGAGTTGTAAGAAAACACGTCAACGCTCACGAGCGGTGCGTCAAGGTGCCGAGCCAAGTGTGCCTCGATCGCAATCTTGGCCTGGTCAAGCGTCATGCCGGTCACATACACGCTGCCGTAGGTTCCGAGGTTGATCGTGCCGTCAGGGCCCACAAGATGCTCGCCGGCGATTTGCTGTTGGCCAGCGGCCTGAGCAAGCGTGAGCGAAACCTGCGGATCACGGAGCACTCGCTTCAAGTGTCGAAACACAGAGTCCTGTGCCTCTTCGAGCGACTGTCCGCCAACCATAACCTTTCCGTACGAAGGCCCAAGGTCGAGCATGCCACCCGGCTCCACCACATAGAGGCCGTTGATGGGCTGCTCGAGGAGCGTGCCTTCTACGATCACCTGAAGGGCATCAAACGACTGAATGCGGAACGGCGGCTTGGGCACGACGCGGAGCGCATCCACGAGGAGGATGTCTGGTGGCTCAATCACATACGCCGGCAGCGTGACCTTCGCGAGCTCCTTGGCCGGCATCCGCGACGGATCCGAAGGACATTGCGAGTCGAGCGTCGCCTGCTGCGTCATCGCCCGCTGCGGCCTCCCAAGCGTCTGGCAGCCCGTCGCCACGGCCAGGCCGCCGA
>JBGTKO010000198.1:0-18483 GCA_041744595.1 Pirellulales bacterium | reverse complement strand
GCCCGCACACCCTCGGCATACCAGGCTGCCGCTCGGCGGATCGCGGCGTCGGCCTCGTCGATGTCGGCAGACGCCTGGCGGGCGAGCCGGTCGTCTTCGGCCGCGAGCTCTTCACCCCTGGCAACTGCCATTGCGACCGCCTCGACGACGCGATCGATCTGTCGTGGGTCTGGCCGCTCGGCTCGTATGAGGTCGCTCGCACGCTCCAGAAGCCGCTCGGCTTCACGGCATCGTTCATTGGCCCTCACCCGGTCGGTCCGCTGCCGATCAAGCGTGAGTGCAAGCGCCGCCGTCTGATCACGGCTCGCTTTTAATCGTGCTGGCATTGACGCGGCAAGGGCGTCGAGCTCCCGCCGACGCTCGGGGACGGCCTCCGTCAACGCCTCGGCCCACGCGGCCTGTCGCTCTGCCTCTTCGAGCTCGGCCACTGCGCGAAAGAAATGCTGCGTCACCGGATTGGCAGCGGCCGCTGCCTCATCGAGAAGCTGACGGGAGTGGCCGAGCCCTTCGTCGGCCTTGATCACATTGTCGGCGACGTCGCCCCATGCGGTGTCTGCATAGTGGTCGGCGAGGTGGGCTCGATCCCGCTCAGCCTCTGGCCGTGCCGCAACGACCTTGTCGAGCCGCGCCGAGACAGCGGGCAAGAGTTGCTCGGCGCGGGTGCGGGCGGCGGCCACATTCTCGAGAAGCGTCGCTGCGGCCGCGACGGCGTCTTCAGCGAAGCCCAGGTGTGTGGTCGCCGTGTCGATAGCGGCGGCATCGAGAAGGCGGGCCGCGAGGTCGGCCTCCTCGTCTGCTTTCTGGAGAAGCGGATCTGGATTCGCGCCCGGTTCGGTGAGGAACCAGCCATCGGCGCGGCGTGTCGCGACTCGGCCGCGGACATCATCCGCCCGGCTTGTCATATGTCGCCTGCGATCGTCTGTGGCCTCAACTGAATCGAGGTCATTGAAGAGGTTTTCGAGCACCCCGCGAGCAGCTTCCAGCCGACCGCGGGCAGCAATCGGATCGGGTTCGACATCCTCGGCTGCAAGCTCGCCTGCTCTCGCTGTCTCGGCGACAATTGCCTCAAACGGTGCGGCAGACCGGCCCCGCCGGGCGAGGCCATCGAGCCGTTCGCGGGCCTGGGATAGGTCGGTGTCGAGAGACTTGGCCAGTTCGCGGGCCGTTTCATGAGCCTGTTCGAGGGCGTCAAGCGGGCCACGGCAGGCCGCCGTCACCTCGTCGAGCGGTGGCCTCGCCTCGGCAGCCTCGAGCATCGCGAGGACCGCATCGCTGGAATCGGTGCCGAGCATCCACTCCGACTCCAGCCGCCCCTGGGCCTTGTCCCACACCTCCATGAGCGACAGCCATCGCTCGCGATACCGGCGGATCGCATCCTGCACGGCGTCGTAGGTGTCGCGGGTCATCCCTCGCATCGGCGTCACAAAATCTGGATCGGTGTGGGGCAGCATCCGGTGCCGCTCCTGCGATGCATCAAGCAAGTCGGAGAGGGCGACAACGTCTCGCTTGAACGCATCGAGCGCAGTGCGAGCGCGTGCCAATCGCGTCGCATGCCGCCAACGCTGCACGGCAAAGGCCCCCAGAATCCCCGCAGCCGCGAGCGATGCTGCCGCCGTCGGAAGTGTCCGCGTGCGAAAGATTCTTGACGCCTCGGCCCGCCGTACTCGCTCGGCGATACGCGACGTGATCAGGGCATCTGTTGCGGCAACCATGTCGGCAAGACCTTCGGCATACCGCATGCTCTTTGCCTGTGGGACGAAAACTTTTTGAATCACCTGCCGTTTGAGTGCCGGCATGTCGAGGCCGGCCTTGGAGAGCAGCGAGGGCGGCACGTCCATCGCCACGGAGCGGTCGCCAAGGTCAATGACAATCGTGATGTCGGCCGCGGGATCGAACTGTGTACGGTCCCTCGCCTTCCACCAGCCGTCCACGATCTTTGGGAGAAGCACCGGCGCGCCGCCAGTCATGCCGGACGACTCCACCACGACGGCTCGATACCGGCGGCCGCTTGAGGCGTGTGCCCTGTTGATGGCTTTGCGAGCCACGTCAAAATCATCGGTGAGTCCCGGCCCCACGAAGACGGTTGTCATGCCGTCGATGGTTGGAATGAAGGTGCGGTCTTCGGCTGGCAGGATCGAGTGGGTAGCCAGGGCCACCAGCAGGGCAATGCACGAAGTGACGCCGCGGCGAGGGGTGGCCCGTGTCATGGCGCCGGACGTTCGCGACGGCCCTCCAGGCCTTTCGCTCACTCGGAGGAGCCTTCGCTTCGCCATCGTGGCTACGCTCAGTCTCCAACGCCGGCTCCATGACACGGGCCACCCCTCGCGGATGATTCGATGGACGGAAACCATCGGGCGTAGGAGGTGGTTGGGTTCCGTCCTCAATAAAAGCCCCCCGGCGCGCGCCGGGGGGACTGCGGGGAGCGCGACGTCCCGTTGGCGATTTTGAGCGGGCTCGCCCAAGAAACCGCCGTCCCCACGCTTGCGCGAGGGGCTTTTATGACTCTTGGCAACCAGCATCGCGATACAGGGTGCGGACATGATCCAGGGTCTCTTCATTGAACAGCGGGATGCCGAGGTGAGCGGCCGTGGATGCTGCGAGTGAGTGAGTATCTGGGGAACCGGCCCAGAGGATGGCGATCGCCCCCAGGCTTTGGGCTTCAGTTGTAATCGCCGGGGCGGCGTATTGGCCGATGCCTGCCAGGCGGACGCGATACGTGCGACCTGCCGCACCGAAAATCTTGGCCCAGATCGGGGCACCGCGGGCTATCGAGTCGTTGTCGGCGACCACAAGAATTGGCCCGGGCGGCAGTTTGTCAAACGGATGGTCGCTCACGGACCGTAGCCGCCGATGTCTTCAGCGGTGATCCGGGGCGGCGAGAACGTCGGGAGCCGTGGGGCGACGGGTGCGGAAGGTGCCAGCGGCGCGAGTCTCGGGTCGGTTTGCCCAGGCAGGATCAGGGCACCCGTGCGACCGGGCTGACGGACCGTCGGCAGGAGTCCGCCGCCGGTTCCCGTCGTCCGACCTGCATTGGCCGATGCCTTACCTGCTTCGAACTGGGTTGCACGCAGACGGCCGGCATTGAGGTCGGACCATGCGCTCGCTCCATACCCCGGCACGGCAGGCGGCGCGCCCGCCCTTGGGCCACCGATGCCTGTCGGACCCGTTTTCGTGGGTGGGAGCCATGAGGCTCGGCCAGAACGTTCCACGGGCGACGGGGTCGTTTTCGAGGACGGCTCGCCTTTCATCATCGGCATCCGAGGCAGGCCCGGCGTCGGCGGTGTTGAGGAGATTGGAGCCAGCAGTTCAGACATGGGACGTGGACGGGTGCCAGGGCGTTTTTCGTTGTCAGTTTGGTCAGCCGACTCGAGCGTCGCGTCAGTCGGAAGCTCAGGGGGGAGACGATACCTTGGTTTGTTTTCGACCTCTGACAGAAGGTCGGCCTCGTCTCGCCGGAGACCGGTGATCGGGTCGATGCCTGAATCGAGCACCATCTCGGACCGCTCTCGCCGCATCCTGGCACGGGCAAGGTCTGCCTCGGACTGACTGATGATGCCGTCGCCGTCGAGGTCCCATTTCCGGAGGAGCTCTTCGCGGGTGAGCCCGGTCTGCGGGCCCGGCGCGCCGGCATCAGGTCGGGGCGTGGCTTCTTGGCCCGATGCAGCGGTTCCTATGAGGACGATCGCTGCGCTGATTCCACAAGCAAAATGTCGCATGACTACAAAAACTCCCGATTGGGTCAGGCCCACTCAGCATATTCAGAAGTGTATACCCGATGGCAAACCGAATACCTCCGGGCTCACTTCTTGGCGGCGACGAGTGCTGCAGCGATCTGCCCTGCCGCGTGCTTCGCGTCACCCGTAGCGAGCTCACGCGCGGCGACGTGGCAGTGGACGACATGCTCGCCGATGTTTGTTGCCGGTGGATCAATCTCCCGGCAGACTTTTTCAGCCAGTGGGCAACGGGGATGAAAGCGGCAGCCTGAAGGGGGATTGGCAGGGCTCGGCACGTCACCGGGGAGCACGATCCGCCCACGGCGACGGGCTGGATCGACACTCGGTACGGCTGAGAACAGCGCGTGGGTATAGGGATGCAGTGGCGCCGCATAAAGCTCGGTGGCCGGGGCCTTTTCGACGAGCCGACCGAGGTACATGACCGCGACATCGTCGGAGATGTATTCGACAACGGAGAGGTCGTGGGAAATGAAGAGATACGTGAGCCCCAGGTCGCGTCTGAGCTCAATGAGGAGGTTTACCACCTGCGCCTGGATCGACACGTCGAGCGCCGAGATCGGCTCATCGAGCACGAGAAACTCGGGCTCTAAGACAAGCGCGCGAGCGATCGCGATTCGCTGCCGCTGGCCCCCCGAAAACTCATGCGGGTACCGGGCGAGCGCCGCGGCTGGCATCCCCGTTCGTTCGAGGGCCTCGTGTATCCGCCGCAGCCGCTCGACGCGGTTGCCGAGCGAGTGAATAAGAAGGCCCTCTTCGAGAATTGCACGCACCGTCGTTCGTGGATTGAGCGAGCCGTAGGGGTCTTGGAAAATGATCTGCATCCGTCGCCGGAGCGGCCGCATCGCGGACGAGCGAAGCCTTCGCACGTCGTGGCCGTCAAACCGCACGGTGCCCGCCGTGGGCTCGATGAGTCTCAAGATACTGCGGCCCACGGTCGTCTTGCCGCAGCCGCTTTCGCCGACGAGGCCGAGTGTGCGGCCGCGATGGATCGTGAACGACACGCCATCGACCGCCTGGACCGCGCCGACAGTCCGGCGAAGGATGCCGCGTCGAATCGGAAAGTGTGTCTCGAGCTTTGAGACTTCGAGGAGTGGGGCTTTTGAGTCAATCATTCGACTCGAGCCTCCGGGCGGGGAGCCCCCAACTCGCCCGCATAGTGGCAGCGGACGAGGTGGTCGGTTGCGAATTCGCGGAGCGCCGGCATGTCGGTTACGCAGTTCGTCTCGCGGGCAAAGGTGCAGCGTGGATGGAACCGGCAGCCCTTCGGAAAGTTTGCAGGCGCGGGCACCATGCCAGGGATCGCCGCAAGCGGTTTGCCCGAGCCTGTGTGGTGCTCCGGTCGCGCGGCGAGAAGGCCGATCGTGTAGGGGTGAAGCGGCTGGGCAAAGAGCGAAGCGGCGGGGGCACGTTCGATGATCTTGCCGGCATACATCACGGCGACTTCGTCACACGTTTCAGCGACGACACCGAGGTCGTGTGTAATCAGAAGAATCGCCATGCCGAGCCGTGTGCGAAGGTCGGCCAGGAGTTCGAGAATCTGAGCCTGGATCGTGACATCGAGGGCCGTGGTGGGTTCGTCAGCAATGAGAAGGTCAGGCTCGCAGGCGAGCGCCATTGCGATCATCGCCCGCTGCCGCATGCCGCCGGAGAGCTGGTGGGGGTATTCATCGAGCCGTCGCCCAGGGTCTGCAATCTTCACGAGTTTCAAGAGCTCGAAGGAACGCTCACGGGCAGCGGCACGAGTGACCTTCCGATGAAGCCTGACCGCCTCGGCGATCTGATTGCCGATCGTGAACACCGGATTGAGGCTCGTCATCGGCTCTTGAAAAATCATCCCCACGCGACCGCCGCGGATCTGCCGGAGCTTGCGATCACCGAGGCCGACGAGGTCTATGTGTTTCCCATCGATTTCCAGAACGATCTTTCCTGACTCAATGTGGCCAGGCGATGCCACAAGCCCGAGCACGCTCATCGCCGTCACGCTCTTGCCGCAGCCGCTCTCGCCGACGAGTCCCAGAGCCTTGCCGCGATGCAGCGAAAGCGACACGCCATCGACAGCCGGCACACGGCCCGCCGGCGTGTGAAAGGCTGTCACAAGATCGCTGATTTCAAGTAGCGGCATAGATTGTGGTCCCTAGCACCACACGGCGAGGCTCAGGGTGGCCCGAGCCGAGGGCGACGGCGTAGAAAACCGAACGGAGCCCGGATGGCGAAGTGAGGTTTTCTCCGAGTGCAGCGAAGGCCTGGAGGGCCGTAGCAAACGTCCGGCGCCCCGGCACGGGCCACCCTGAGCCGGATTTTCGCGCAACGGGTTGAACCCCAGAAAGCGGGCCGCGTGACGCCAACTCCCAATGCGACTCATTTCCGTGCCTCGCGGAGCCTCGGATCGGTGGCCTTCTGCAAGCCTTCGCCGACGAGGTTGAAAGCGAGAACCGCAAGGAAAATTGCCGTGCCTGGATAGAGCACGAGCCACCACATTGTGAGATTCGAGCGGGCATCATTGAGAAGCCCGCCCCAGCTTGCCGATGGGGGCGGCTGGCCGAAGCCCAGAAACGACAGGCTGCTCTCGGTGAGGATGGCGGCGGCAATCCCGAATGTGATCGGCACCATGACGGGGGCCAGGGCGTTGGGGAGCACATGGCGAAAGATGATCCGCGGCGGGCCGGCCCCGAGGGCTCGGGCGGCCGTCACGAATTCGGACGACTTGAGTCTCAGAAACTCCGCCCGCATGAGCCGCGAGATACTCGTCCAGCCGGTGCTGCCGAGCACCGCCATCATCGCCCAGATCGACGGCTTTTCGAGGATGGCGAGCAGGGCGAGGATGAGAATGAGCGTGGGGATACACATGACAACTTCAGTGATCCGGCTGATGACCATGTCGATGACGCCGCCGAAGTAGCCGGCAAGTGCCCCCACGACGATGCCAATGAACCCCGCGATGCCCATCGAGACAAAGCCGACGAGCAGGGCCACGAGCGAGCCGTGGACCATCTTGGCAAAGACATCGACGCCAGCCTGGTTGGTGCCGAAGACATTGCGGGCACTTGGCCGGCCGGAGTCACGGGCCGGGTTGGCTGGAAGGCCCGGCCACTCCTCATTGCGAACCGCGCGGTAGGGATCTTGAAACACCAAGGGCCAGATGGCCCAACTTTCGGGATCCTTTGTTTTCAGGTTCTGCGGGTACTCACCACGGAATTTATCGGTGGCGAAGATCACTGGCTCCCAGCCACGGTAGTAATAGGCCAGGCAGGGAAAGTAGATCGATCCCTTGTAGCGACAGACGACGGGTTTGGTGCCGGCAATCATCGGCGCGAACACCGCCACGACGGCGAGGAAGACGACAAACGAGAGTCCTGTCATTGCCAGCGGCATCCACCGAAACCGGTTCCATGCCTCCGCCCAGAAGCCTCGGGGTCGCTGGCTCGCTGCCCGCGGAGAAAGCCATCCATGGCCTTTCTCCACGTGGCCGACCATCGGAAAAGCCGAGGTTTTCGATGGTCGGTGACCGCCGCCTCCTGCGGCGGAAGTCTTCCACAGACTACGAAGGATCCCGTCGGCTTTCATCAGTCGAGGCTCACTCGTGGATCGACCCAGGCATAGAGCATGTCGGCGAGGAGTTGGCCTGCGAGGGTGAGCACGCTGAACATGAGCGTGAGGCCCATGATCGTGGGATAGTCCCGCTCACGAAGGCTCTCGAAGTAAAGCCGCCCCATGCCGGGCCACGTAAAGATCTGTTCGATGATCACCGAGCCACCGAGCAGCGCCGGGAGCGAGAGTCCCAGCAGCGTAACGAGTGGAATGAGCGTGTTGCGGAAGGCGTGCGAGACGAGCACGCGGATTGGTCCAGCCCCTTTGGCCCGCGCCGTGCGGATGTAGTCTTGCCTGAGCACCTCTTGGAGATTCGAGTTGATGAACCGTGAGTTCCAGGCGAGGCTTACGTACGTCATGCAGATCAGCGGCAGGATGGCGTGGCGACTCACGTCGGCAAGCCACGCGGCCGTCGTGGCGTGTGCTTTTCCGCTCGTCATGCCAAAGAGGGGCAGCTCCCAGGCTGTGCCTTCCGCATGGAGGGCAAACGTGACTTGCAGGGCAAGCGCCGCGACGAAGGTCGGCACGGAGTAGAGCATGTAGAGCACAAGGCTCACGGCCCGCTCGTCAGGCTTGCCGCTCCGGGCGGCGGTGTAGAGCCCCAGCGGGATCGAGATCGCCCAGGTCAAAAGCAGGCTGCTGCCCGAGAGGGCGAGTGTCGGCCCGATCCGTTCGCCGATGAGCTGCGCCACCGGCGCCTTGCGGGAGATGCTCCGGCCGAGGTCGCCCTGCATGACATTCGAGAGCCACACGAAGTAGGCCTGAAACCAGTGCTTGTCGAGGCCATAGGCGGCCTCCATCCGCTTGATGTCAGCAGGATCGAGCCGTCGGCTCGGGTCGGTCTGCGATGCGGCAACCGTCAGCGGCGTGCCGGGGATCGATCGGATGAGGCCGTAGATCAAAAACGAGATCAAGAAGAGCGTCACCAGCCCCAGCGCCAGGCGACGCAGGACATAGTGAATCATGGCACTGGTCCTTCAATTCCAGGCGCGGCCTCGCCTCGCGTCAGGTGTCGATGGTGTGGAAACTCGTAGGTCACGGCAACGGTTTCCAGAGGCTTCCGAAGCCGGGCGAGTAGTGGAACGGCCCGCGGGGACTAAAGACGTAGCCGCGGAGATCCTTCGAGAAACCGTAGAAGGAGTTCCGCCAGTAGAGCCAGGTGTAAGGCTGGTCCTCCCAGAGGAGCTCGTGGATCTTGGCATACTTCTCGGCCCGCCGCGAACGGTCGAGCTCGGTGCGAGCTTCCTCGAAGAGCCGATCGACTTCGGGGTTCGAATAGCTGCCGAAGTTCCGTCCCTCACCCGTGGCCCAGATATTCGACGATGTGTCGGGATCGGCGCCCGTTCCCCAGCCGCCGAAGGCTGCGTCAAACCGTTTGTCGAGCAGGTCCTGTTGAAGCACCGTGAACTCCGTGGGCTTGACGTTCACGCGAACGCCGATGCGATCGAGGCTCTGCTGGAGCAGCGAGCAAATCTCGAGGGCGACCGGCTGCTGGCTACAGAGGACCGTGAATTCGAACGGCACGCTCTGGCCGTTGATCTCACGTTCGCGAATGCCGTCGTTGTCGCGATCGACCCAGCCGGCCTCGTCCAGGAGGGCCTCGGCCCGGTCGAGATTCTGGCGGTAAGGCTCGAGCGGTTTCTTCGTGGCCATCCAGGATGTGGGATGGAAGTTACCCGTGCACGCTGTGTAGAGACCGTGGCAGGTGGTCTCGAGCATCCGCTCGTGGTCGAAGGCGTAGCTCATGGCGCGGCGGACGCGGCGGTCGGAAAAGTACGGGCTCTTCGTGTTCCAGACGAAGTGAAAGGAGACCCACTCGAGGTCGGTGGCCTTCGTGTTCCGCGAGTAGTAGTCATTCCCGTTCGTCTGAGTCGTCCACTGCTCGGGCGTGAGGGCCAGCTCGTCGATCTCGCCCTTCTTCAGTGCCAGGAGCGCCGTGTTGGAATCCTCGATGATCCGAAATCGGATCTCCTTGAAGAACGGAACATCGCGAACCTGTTTGCCATCGACCGTGTGCCAGTCGTCGCGGGCCCGCAGGAGGATTTCCTGACCGCGGACACGTTTGACGATCGCGTAGGGCCCGCCGCAGACCGGTTTGGCCTCGAGCGCGACATGCCGAGCGCTGTCCTTGAGCGTCGGATCGTCTTCCCAGGTGTCGCCGTAGACATGCTCCGGAATCACTGGAAAGTTGATGTTCCAGACGTTGGTCGCCATCGGTGCCTTGTGGAAGAAGACGACGGTGCGGTCGTCGTAGGCGTGGACGCCCCGAAGCTGGTCGGTGCCGCTGCGGACTGCCGGCACCGGCACCCGCTCGTCCATGATGATCTTGTAGCTGAAGGCGACATCGTGGGCGGTGATTGGCTCGCCATCGCTCCAGACCATGTCATCGCGAAGCACGACTTTGTCGAGCGTGCCATCGACGCTTGTCTGCCATTTCTCGACCGTCTCGGCCGTCGCGAACGCCTCGAGATGGCGGTCGAACGAAAAGATGCCAAAGCCCGTGAGGCCGAGAACATCCTGCTCTGCAGCAGAGCTCGACAGGATCGGGTTGGAGCTATTGAGATCGACCGAGAGGTGGCGGTTGACCCGTGCGGCCACATTGGCCTCGCCCTCGGCTGGCAGCCGTCCGAGCGCCGAGAGAATCTTTGCGTTCTTCTCGGCCGAATCGTTCCGCAGGGCGATTGCCTCGGCGGGCGTGGCAAGGACCGGTTCCGTGGCAAGCTCCGCCGCGAGGTCTTTGACCGCGTCGCGGACCGGCCGGTCGATCCACTTGGCATCGCGGTCGAGGTCTTCGAGCGGCGGCGGCGTGAACGGGGCATTTGGCTGCTTGGCAGGTGGGTCTTCAGATGTGCCGTTCGGTGTTGTGCTGGTTGGCTGCTTCCCTGGTGGTTGCTGAGAAAGGACAGGTTCGGGCTTGAGCGGGGGCTCGGTCGTCTTGCCATTGCAGCCGAGAAGGCAGAGTGCCGCGAGGCCGACACACGTGCAGAAAAGGGAGCGGAGAGATCGCGAGAGGGCCGGCATGCCTGGCTCCCAGGGCTGTGGGCCGATTTTTGGCCTGGAAAACCACCGATGCTACGGCCGCCGACTCAACCGGGTCAACCGCGGAAGCGACACGCTAGGCCGGGAAGCGGTGGCCGAGTTTCTCGCGCTTGGTCGCGAGATACCTTTCGTTGTGCTCATTGGCCGGCGGCAGGATCGGCACCTGATCGATCACTTCGAGATCAAAGCCGCCGTAGATGAAGGCGTCGGTTTTCTTGGGGTTGTTCGTCAGGAGCCGCACCTTCGTGAGGCCCAAGTCTTTGAGGAGTTGGATCCCCACGCCGTAGTCGCGGGCATCAGCCTTGAAGCCGAGCGCGATATTCGCTTCGACCGTGTCGAGCCCCTGGTCTTGAAGGGCGTAGGCCCGCAGCTTCTCCATGAGTCCGATGCCCCGACCCTCCTGCGGCAGATACACGAGCACCCCCGTGCCCTCGCGGCTGATCATGTCGAGGGCCATGTGAAGCTGGTCGCCACAGTCGCACCTGAGGCTGTCGAGGAGGTCGCCGGTAAAGCAGGATGAATGAAGCCGAACGAGCGGCGCGGCCACTTTCGTCAGGTCACCGAGCACCAGCGCGATCGGCTCCTGGGTTTCAAACTTGACGCCATACCCGATGATCCGGAACCGGCCATACCGCGTCGGCAGATCCGCCTCGGCAATCCGCTCGACGAGTTTTTCACGGGTGCGACGGAATCGGATCAGCTCCTCGATCGAAATGATCTCGAGGCCATGTTCCTGAGCCAGTGCGAAGAGCGTGTCATGGTTGGCGCGGTTGCCTTCGGCGTCGAGGATTTCGCAGAGCACACCCGACGGTGCGCGACCTGCAAGCCGCGCGAGATCGACTGCAGCCTCGGTGTGACCGGCCCGCCTGAGCACGCCCCCTTCCTTCGCCACGAGCGGAAAGAGATGGCCCGGCCTCAGAAAATCGTTCGGCCGACTCTCCGGATCGAGGATCGCGGCGATCGTCGTGGCCCGCTCACCGGCCGTGATGCCCGTCTTGGAAGTTTTGTGGTCGACCGGGACGGTGAAGGCGGTGCCCAGCGGCGTGGAGTTGGTCTCGCACATCATCGGCAGCTCGAGCCGATCGGCCACGTCAGGGAGGATCGACATGCAAAGCTGTCCGCGGCCGCGGCTGATCATGAAGTTCACGATCCCCGGCGTGGCAGCGTCGGCCGCGCACACGAAGTCTCCCTCGTTCTCGCGGTCCTCCGCATCGACGACGATCACGACCTCGCCGCGGGCGATTGCCGCCACGGCGGCGTCGATCGTGGAAAAGTGGGTAGGCATCGTGTTGAACGGACGGGCAGGACCGGCGGCAACGCTGCCTCCGGAGCGAACTGATTATAGGATGGCGAAGCGGTCCGCCGACCGTCGCGCCTGATTTCGCCCTGCGAATGCCGGTTCTTCTGATGCTCGACCGCGAGGAATACATCGAACAGGTCTATCTGTTCCGATCATTCGGGGAGCGGGTGACCGCCGGGATCGCCGCCCAGGAGGCCCTCGCCGCAATTGGCCAGGAGGTGCTCGCGACCTCCAAACTCCCGCTCGCGATCGGCTATCTCGTCAGCGAGCTCAAGCTCGTCGGCACGCTCTCAACGGCGCTGGCTCGCCTGCCGCACTACTTCACCGCGTTTCAGACGTTTGTCATTGCGGCGGCCGAGGATGATGGAGGCCGCTTCGACATCCGCACGGCCCTGGCGATGCTCGAGCGCGAAGCTCATTACCGGGCGGAGGGAGCGACCCCGCAGGGACTCTTCTTCTACCGTTTCGAGTGCCTCTCGAGAAACCGGCTCGACTACGGCCACGGCCTCACCGCCGTTGCCGACGACGATATTTTTGACGAGCACTGGAAGGCATGGATACGCACCGTCGGTCGCCAGGTGGGGCTCGTCGATTTGGCCGATCTCGTGTTTGTCAGAAGCCCCGAGTACTGGCGGCTCGAGAAACGTGACGCGCTACTCGCCGGCAAAGTAGAGCCCATGCCGGACCGTCGGATTCTCTTCGGTGAGAAGGAAGGCCGGATCGCCCGGGCGAACCGCGGCAAGGATCCCCTCTTCTTCTTTGCGGCGCTCCAGCGTCAGCTCGGCTATCCAGCCATACCACGGGTCAAAGCGGCTGTTCCTTCGCAGGAATCACCCGCCATGCTCGCCCGTCGACTTGAACGGCTCGAGATGCGGGTGAAGCTCCTCGAGGAAGAAGGCCGCGGCGGCATCGACCTCTCGCGATTTGATCCGAAGAATTTTCAAGCTGGACGCGACCAGTGACAGACCGCGTGCATGGCCTCGGCGACGACATCCATCGAATCGTCGATGCGGCGGTTCGCAGTGTGGCTCCTGAGTCGCTCGTTGCTCGTCGATTGTCGATCGTGGCGAACGACGTGCTCCTCGATGCCGCGGCGCTCCCGGGATCTCTCCGACTGCGTGACCGTGGTCGCGTGGTCATCATCGGCGGCGGGAAGGCAGGGGCCGGGATGGCGGCTGGACTCGTGGATGTTTTTGGAGCGGCCGGTCTCGGGAGTGATCGCGTCATGGGACTCGTGAGTGTGCCGGAAGGCTGCGGGCGGCCGGTTGCAGGTATCGAAATTCGCGAGACGAGACCCGCGGCCGAAAATCTCCCCACTCCCATGGCCGTCTCTGCCACGCAGGAAATGCTCGATCTCGTAGGAACGCTCGCCGCCGATGACCTGGCCGTTGCGATCATCAGTGGTGGTGGCTCGGCGCTCCTGGCAGCGCCACGGGAAGGCGTGCCGTTGACCGAAAAAATTGCTCTCGCGAAGTACCTCACCGCGGCAGGGGCGCCGATCACTGAGATCAATCTCGTCCGCCGGGTGGCCAGCGACGTGAAAGGGGGAGGCCTCGCGCGGGCCTGCTCAGCCGGCCGAATGCTCGTGCTTGTGCTTTCGGATGTGATCGGTGATCCGCTCGAATCGATCGCGTCGGGGCCCTGCATGCCGACACGTTCCAGGGCAACCGAGGCGCTCGCGGTGCTCGAGCGGTACGGTGCCATCGCAGCGGGCGTTGTGCCGCGGCTCGTCGCAGCCTTACGGGAAGACGCAGCGAGACTGAATCTTCGAGAACCGCATGAGTCGCTTGTGAGTGACGGCTCATGGATGACGCCCCGCGGTTGCCGTGTTGACCATGTGCTTCTCGGCAGCAATGCAACGGCCGTTGATGCAGCGGCCGCCGCAGCCAAGCGACTCGGATACGACACCACCATTCGCCACGCCACGTCCGCTGTCACCGAGACTGCCGACGAGGTTGGCTATCGGCTCGCTCATGAAGGTCTCGCGCTTTCGGCCGCCACGGCGGCGGACGGCCGGCCGCGGGCCATCATTGAAGGAGGCGAGGCGGTTGTGCGGCTCCCGTCCGATCACGGTGTCGGTGGACGGAATCAGCAAACGGTCGCCGCCGCGGTCGTCGAAGTCCTCCGCTTCCATCCTTCATGGCCTGCCGGCCTTGCCCTCGCGAGCATCGGCACCGATGGCGAAGATGGTCCGACGTACGCAGCCGGCGGCATGGCCGACGCAGGCGTGGTATCGCGGATCTCGGAGCGCCGTCTCGACGTCACCGATGCTGTCGCTCGGTTCGATGCCCTTCCGCTCCTAAAAGCGGTCGATGGCCTGATCGTCACCGGCCCCACCGGCACGAACGTCGCCGACGTGCGAGTGCTTCTCGCCTTGCCGAAACGTGATGAGTAAACTCGTGCGAGACGCGGTTGATGTGCAGTGTGGTCAGGCCGAGGCACGGCGTTCTCTGCCCGTAGGAATGGAGAAACCATGAGATCGTTTTCCTTCGTGGCCATCATGATGGCGATTGCGGCGGCTGAGGTGCTCCCGCCAGGCTCCGCATGTGCCGCTGAAGAGGCCCGCACCGACTCGCTCACCGGTCGCGAGTATTTCGTCTACACGCCGTCGTCGATCGACCCTGACAAAACGTACTGGCTCGTCGTGGGCGTTCATGGCTACAAGAAAAACGGCAAGGGCGCCGGCGGATTCGCCAACTGGGCTGACAAGCATGACTGCATCGTGGTTGGCCCATCGTTTCCCAACGAGGGGTACCAAGGGCTCCTCCACCAAAGCGACGAACAGTTGATCGCCATCGCGCGAGATCTCAGCAAAACCTACAAGCTCCACCCGAAGCTCTTTATCGCCGGCTTCTCAGGTGGGTCGCAATACGCCCACCGATTCATGCTAAAGCATCCGCAGGTCGTCGCCGGGTGCGCGGCACACTCGGGTGGGAGCTGGGAGACCGGCAGTCCGATACCACCCCCGGCCCGTAGCATTCCCTTTGTCATGTCTTGCGGCGAGAACGACACAGCCAAGAGTGTTCCTGATGCACCACACACCCGGATCGAGTGGGCGAAGCTCTTCGAAGCAGAAGCCCGGAAGGCCGATATGTTTTTCGACGCGAAATTCTTTCCTGGGGTGGCCCACAGGCAGTGCAAGGAGGCAAGCGAAATGACCGAGGAGTGTTTCCTCGTGGCGACCGACTTGATGCCGTACTACCAGCGTGTGTTCGACGAAGTCCCGAAGCTTGAGAAGAAGCGGAAGCGGGACGAGGCGCTGGAGCTCGCCCAGCAAGCCCGAGCCCGAGAGCCGCTCAGTGCCGACGGACTCTCGTCAAAAGTCATCAGCGTTGCCCGCGAAAAGCTCGCCCCGATCATCGCCCGGCTCGAGAAGGCGAAGCCACGAGCCAAGTAGAGGAGTCGCTGTGGAGGTGATGGACAGCTACCCTCGCCAAGTTGTGGTCTCATCGTCACGGGTCCCACGGGAACCTACGTCGCCGATGTGCGAACCGTCCTCGGGAGGAGCTGAACACGGGCGACCAACCGGCTCCCGCTCGGTCGTTCATGCGGACAGTTTGCTCCCCTTTCGCACGATGTGTATCGTCCCTCCACGATCGCTCCCGCCGACTCAGGCATCGCCATGGACTGGCTTCCGTATCTCTTGCTCCCGTTCATGCTGGCGGTCGGTGTTGCCATTGGCCAGGCCGTCCAGTCAGGGAGGATCGATCTCGGCTTCATGAAGCCGAGACCAGCCAACGACCCACCGCCGTCTGCCACCGACCCACTGGCGTCTGCACATGCCGCTGCTCCCGATCCGAAGGAGGCGATCTATGCAGCGGCCCCAAAGGCCTATGAGGAGTATCAGCGGGCCGCCCAGCCGAGCCAAATGCTTGGCACCGAGGGGTTTGAGGGCTGCGTCGAGGTGATGCGGACGAGCCCGCTTTCAGACGCCGATCTCTTCAGTTTCTATTCGGGCGAAGTCCTCATCTTTGCGGTGTGTGCGGCCGAAGCACTCGCACGGCGTCCCATCACACGCGACATCCGGGACAGGATGCTCCTGTCGCTCAACGATTTTCACTTCTACACGCGGTTCTTCGGTCTTCGGGCAATTGCGGCGGCGACGCCTGCCACCGAGAGCGCCGTCGGGCTCGTGCTTTCGGCGATCGACGAGTCGTGGATGACCCCGACAGTTCGATCGATTCTCACCGACTTCGTCGTCGAGCGGATCACGGCCGGTGATCCTCCGCGTGTCCAGGGGATGCGGAGTGAGCCGTCGGACGAGACCTGCGAGCTCCTTGCCTCTCTCCTCGGTTCACTCGACGCGCCACCCGTTATTGAGTTCCTCGAGGCACTTCGCGAACTACGGGCCGGTCGCGTTGATGTCGCATTCCTTCGCTCGATCGGCACGGTCGAGGAGACGGTCGCTGACGACATCGTCGTTGAGCACCCAGGCCTCCCGGCGATGCGGGACACCGTCATGGCGGCGCTGACTGGCTCGCCCCCTCGGCCCGTCCTCCTCGTCGGTCCGCCCGGAACAGGCCGCAACACGCTCGTGCATGCCGTGTGGCGGGAGCTTCGCACCCTGGGCTGGAACCTCCTTCGTGCCGGTCACATGGACCTCCTGGCCGGGCAGTCGTACGTCGGTCAGCTTGAAGCCCAGGTGAGGAAGTTGATCGAAGAGCTGGGGCGAGCGCGGCGAACGCTCTGGGTGGCATCATCCTTCCAGGTGTTTTTGTTCGCCGGCCGTCACACGTCGAACCCCACGAGCCTGCTCGATCTGATCTTTCCGGCGATTGCCGAGGGCCGCTTCCCGATGATCGCCATCACCGAGCCGGCAGGTCTCGATCTGCTCGTCCGCAACAAGCCCGAGATTCTCACGGCGATGGAAGTCGTTCGGCTCGAACCGCTTCCCGATGCCGAGAGCCTTGCCGTTGCCCGCGAGTGGGATCGCCGACGCAGCCATCCACCGCATCGACTCGACGACGATCTCCTTCGCGAGGCAAGCCACCTTGCCTCGCAGTACCTCGGCGACATGGCAGCGCCCGGGAACCTGATCCACCTGCTGAAGTCTGTCTTTCGGGACCTGGCCGACGCTGGCCGCTCGACGGCCACGGTCGATGACCTTGTCACGTGTGTTAGCCGGATCACCCGGCTTCCCGTGAGCATTCTCGACGAGCGGCAGCCGCTCGATCTCGACCGGCTCACGACGTTCTTCTCGACGAGGGTGATCGGCCAGACCGAGGCGATCGAGACGCTCGTCGATCGGGTTGCCATGATCAAGGCAGGCGTCACTGATCCGACGCGGCCACTCGGCGTGTTCCTCTTCGCGGGGCCGACAGGCACCGGCAAGACGGAGATTGCCAAGGCCCTGGCCGAGTACCTCTTCGGCTCGGCCGCCCGGCTCGTTCGGCTCGACATGAGCGAGCTCCAGACCCCGGAGTCACTCGCGCGTCTTCTCGGCGAGGATGATCGAAACGTCGCCGGCAACGCGCTGGTGGATCAGATCCGACGGAACCCGTTCTCGGTCGTGCTGCTGGACGAGTTTGAGAAGTCGCACCCGCAGGTCTGGGATCTTTTCCTCCAGGTGTTTGATGATGGACGGCTGACCGACCGGCGAGGCATCACGGCCGACTTTCGCAACTGCATCATCATCCTGACGTCAAACCTCGGTTCGACGCTGCCGACCGGGCCGGGCCTCGGATTCGGCGGCGGCCCCCGTTACTCGTCGGAGACCGTCGAGCAGGCGGTGACCCGCGCGTTTCGCCGTGAGTTCTTCAACCGCATCGACCGACTCGTTGTCTTTCGGCCGCTATCGCGGGATGTCCTCCGGGAGATCCTTCACAAGGAGCTCCGCGACGTCTTCGCCAGGCGTGGGCTTCGGAACCGGGACTGGGCCGTCATCTGGGACGAGACGGCGATCGATTTTTTGCTGGACCGTGGGACCACCCCCGATCTCGGCGCGCGGCCGCTCAAGCGGGCGATCGAGCGGCATGTGCTCGCACCGCTGGCCAAGACGATCGTCGAGCACCAGTATCCGCATGGTGATCAGTTCCTGTTTGTCCGTCGCGCAGGCGAACGACTCGAAGCGGAGTTCATCGATCCGGATGCCGAGCCACCGGAGCCGCGTGAGCCTGCGGAATCGGACGAAGGCGATGCCGAACTTCCGCGGCTTGAACTGGTTGCACTCGACCCACGAGGCGCCGACGACGAAGCGGCATGCCTCGAGCGCCATCTCGATGACCTCATGGCGATGATCGAGGACGACGACTGGCGGCGTCGGAAACGCGAGGCCCTCGAACGCCAGAAGGAACCTGGATTCTGGGAATCACCTGAACGGTTTCCGGTGTTCGGCATGATCGAACAGATCGACCGGATCGAGGCAGGGGTTCGCACGGCCGCGTCGCTCTTCGAGAAACTCCGCGGAGGGCGTCGGGCAGGCCGTACTCGTCTCGCGGGCGAACATGCAGGCAGGCTTGCGGCACGGCTGCTCTTGCTCGAGACGGCGGTGGCTGATGTGGTCGAAACGCGACCGCTCGATGCCTTCCTCTTGCTCGAGGCCATGACCGCAGGGACCGTGCCGCAAGCGGCGGCAGCGGGATTCTTCGATCGGCTCGTCGCGATGTACCGCGGTTGGGGCGAACGCCGTGGCATCAAGATCGAGACCATGTTCGACGAACAACACGGTGGCCCACGGCGGGTTGTGCTTGCCGCGACTGGCCTGGCGGCCCACACGCTGCTCGCTCCCGAGGCCGGGCTGCATCTGCTCGAAGAACCACTCGGTGAGGGGCGTAGCTTCGAGCGAGTGCAGGTTCGGGTGCGGGTCGCGCCGCAGCCAGACAG
>JBGTKO010000197.1:0-7379 GCA_041744595.1 Pirellulales bacterium | reverse complement strand
TGGCGCCGCCTTCCTTGGCCCCTACAGCCCCGTCGCCGCCGGCGACGATGCAGCCGGACCGTCGCACGTCTTGCCGACGGGCGGCACGGCCCGGTTCGCGGCTGGCCTTTCAGCGAACGAGTTTCTCCGTGGTGGCAGCGTGATCGCGCTCGCGCAGGCTGACCTTGCCGACCTCGCGGCCGACATCCAGACGCTCGCCAACGTGGAGGGCCTCACGGCCCATCGCCGCAGTGTTCAGGTTCGCCTCGGCGGATCATGACGGTTGTGCTGTCTGGGCAGGCGGCCGGCACATGTGAGCTACAATTTTTATGTTCCCGCCCTAGGCAACGTCATGACCCCGCCAGCCACGGCACTCACTGTCCAGAGCCTTGTCCGACCTGCAATCGCGAAGCTTGCGGGCTACGTGCCCGGCGAGCAGCCGCAGGCAGGCAAGTGGATCAAGCTCAACACCAACGAGAACCCCTACCCGCCGTCACCGGCCGTCGCGAGGGCGATCGCCGCCACCGCCGAGGGCCGCACGCTCGCGAAGTATCCCGATCCGATGGCAACCGTCTTTCGGATGCGGGCAGCCGAGGTGCTCGGCGTTGACCCCGACTGGATCCTGTGCGGGAACGGCTCCGACGACATCCTCACGATCCTTGTCCGCACGTTTGTCGGTGACGGGGAGTGGATGCGGATCGCGTACCCGACCTACATCCTCTACCGCACGCTCGCCGGCCTCCAGGGTGCACACTGCGAAGAGGTCATGTACGAGCGGGATTTTTTTCTTTCCGACGCGTTTGCCGCGCCGCGGGACGGCCTCCGGCTGGCATTCCTCGCAAACCCCAACAGCCCATCGGGAACGGTCCTGCCGCCCGAGAGGGTGTTGGAGCTTGCCGAGCGGCTGCCATGTCCGCTGGTCGTAGACGAGGCCTATGGCGACTTCGCCGATACCAACTGCCTTGACGTCGTGAAGCAATGCGAGCGGGTGATCGTGACTCGGTCGTTCTCCAAGTCATACGCCCTCGCGGGGCTCCGGTTCGGCTTTGCCGTCGCTCGGCCCGAGATTATTGCCGAGCTTCGGAAGGTCAAGGACTCCTACAACTGCGATGCCCTCTCGATTGCCGCCGCGACCGCGGCCATCGACGACCAGGCGTGGCTTGCATCCAATCGTGCCAAGATCATCGCGACCCGGCAGCGGCTCAGCGAAGCCATGCGGGCCCTTGGCTATGACGCTGTCGAAAGCCAAGCCAATTTCGTCTGGTGTACGCACCCTGAACGGCCCCACAAGCCGGTCTACGAAGCCCTGAAAGCACGTCAGATTCTCGTCCGGCTCATGCATTACGCAGGCTGGGGCGATGGCCTTCGGATCAGCGTGGGCACCGATGACGAAATCGACGCCTTTCTCGCCATCATGAAGACCCTCTGATCATGAAGACCCTCTGATCATCCACGACCCTCGCGTTCGAAACCTCCTTTTAGCCCCGATCCCCTCTGGTTTTCCACCTCATGCCCCGCGCCGCCACTGTCACCCGTACGACCAAGGAAACCGACATCCGGCTTTCCCTCGATCTCGATGGCACGGGCCGCGCCGAGATCACCACTGGCGTCGGCTTCTTCGACCACATGCTCACGCTCCTGGCAGGGCACTCCCTTTTTGACCTTTCGGTCTCCTGCAAGGGTGACACGCATGTCGATGGCCACCACACAGTCGAAGACGTGGGGCGGGCGCTCGGGTTTGCCGTCGCTGAAGCGCTCGGTGACCGCCGTGGCATCCGCCGCTACGGCCACTGTGTGCTGCCCATGGATGAATCGCTCGTCACCGCCGCGGTAGACCTCGGTGGAAGGTCGGCCTGTGTTCTGGCCGTTGAGTTCCCCGTGCCCACGATCGGCATGTTCGACGCTCAGCTCGTCGAGGTTTTTTGGGAGAGATTTGCCGCCACCGCCGGCGCCAATGTCCACGCCGTGCTGCACCACGGCCGCAATGGCCACCACATCGCCGAGGCCGTCTTCAAGGGCCTCGCCCGTTCCCTCCGCATGGCGGTCGAGACCGACCCCCGCCAGCCCGGCATCCCGAGCACCAAGGGCACGCTCACCCAGTCGTGACACGTCTCACTCGTTGATGTAGGTTTCGAGAAACCGGGCGAGGTGGTGGAAGTCGCTGCCACGCTCGACATAGCGAACGACCGTTACGAGGGTCTCGGGGTTTACGAGCTCCTCGAATGGCACGTAGTTCAAGTCAAGCTGCCCTGACACGCTCACCATCACACCGTTGAGTCCCCGCTCGGCGAGCGCCCGGTAGGCCCCCACGCCAAGCTGGCTGCCGAGCATGACGTCGAAGGCATGGGGCTTCGCGCAGCGGGCCTCGTAGCCGAGCTGAAGCCCCACGATCTTCCGGCTGCGGCCCGTCTGCTTCTTGAACTCTTCGCCCACGAGCCTGGCAAACATCTTGCCGAGTTGGACGTGCGAGATCGAGATGTGGCCGTGCTCGTCGCGGGGAATGCCCTCGAGGCTCTTGGCGGGCAGGTATTCGGCAAGTCCCTCGGCGAGCACGATCACGCCGTATTGCTTGCCCTCCTGCTCCTCGCGGACCCGCATCATCTTGACGATTCGGCCCACGACGAGATCGATGTCCATGACCGGCTTGATCCGGGTCGTGCCATTGGAATTGGTGACCGTCTCCTCCCCACGGTACTTCCCGTGGATGTCCTCGACGCTGATCACGAGGCTTGCCTCGCCGGCGATGGCGGCGCCATAGGAGAGCCAGCCGGCGCTACGGCCCATCGTTTCGCAGAGGAAGTAGCCACGGTTGGCTTCTGCATCATAGAGAAGGTTGCGGATCTCGCTGCCAAGCGTGTCCACCGCCGTGAAGTAACCGAACGTGAAGTCGATGCCCATGTAGTCGTTGTCGATTGTCTTCGGCAGATGGACAACCGGAATCCGCGGGGCGTCGGCGGGCAGCCGGTCCTGGTACATCTTGAACTTGTTGGCAGTCTTGAGCGTGTCGTCGCCGCCGATCGAAATCAGCGCCTCGACGCCAAGGCTCCGAAGCCCTGCATACACGTTGGCGAGCTGCTTCACCTTCTCGGGGTCGTCAAGATGGGCCGGTGACGAAACCATCTTGCCTGGATTCGTCCGAGCCGTGCCGAGCATGATGCCCTGGCCACTGCGGGTCCGCTTGAGGAAGTCGGGTGTGATCTTGACGTAGTCACGACCCGCGACAAGCGGGAGCGTCGGTGAAAAATCGGCGAGCGACGAATACCCGTGCTTCATCCCGATCACCTCCGTGCCCTGCCGCATGAACGACGTTGACGCTGTCGAGATCACGGCGTTGGCGCCAGGGGCGGGCCCGCCGGCAAAGAGAATGGCGACGCGGTGAAAGTGGTTGGCTGACTGTGGGGCGCGGGAAAGGGATTCGGGCATGATGTTTCCTCGAGGGTGTGGACAAGTTTATCGCCGCACGAAGCGGCGACTGACGGCCATGGCAAACCTTGGCTTTGCCATCGGCCGTCCTGAGTGGGAAAGGGCCATGGATCGCCTTTCTCACGATTACGTTATTCAGCCGGCGAGCATGCGTTCCACGAAGGTCGTGTCGACCTGGGCTTCGTGGAACGCCGAGTGGGCAAGGAGCTCGAGGTGAAGTGGAACCGTCGTGGCGATGCCCGCCACGCGGAGCTCCTTGAGCGCTCGAATCATCGTGTCGATCGCGTCCTTCCGTGTGGCCTGGTGGACGATCAGCTTGCCCACGAGTGAGTCGTAGTGCGGCGGCACGACATACCCGGTCGTGGCATGCGAATCCCAGCGGACGCCGAAGCCACCCGGGGCGAGGATGCGGTCGATGCGGCCGGGATTCGGGCGAAAGTTGTGGGCGGGATCTTCGGCGTTGATCCGGCACTCGATCGCGTGCCCGCGAGGAATGATGTCTTCCTGTCTGAGGTTAAGCTTCTCACCGGCCGCAACCCGAATCTGGGCCTTGACCAGATCGATGCCGGTGACCATCTCACTTACCGGATGCTCGACCTGAATCCGGGCGTTGATCTCGATGAAGTAGAACTTGTCTTCCTGGTCAACGATGAACTCGACCGTGCCAGCCGAGTAATATCCTGCCTCCTTGGCCAATCGCACGGCGGCTTCGGCCATCGCCAATCGGGTGGCCTGCGGGAGCCGCGGTGAGGGGCTTTCCTCGATGAGTTTCTGGTGCCGACGCTGCGTGGAGCAGTCACGCTCCCAGAGGTGAAAGATCTGCCCGTGCTGGTCGCCCAGGATCTGAATTTCGACATGTCGGGGTCGCTCGACATATTTCTCAATGTAGATGCCAGCATTGCCGAACGCGGCCTGGGCCTCGGTCGATGCCTGTTGCCACGCGCTGCCAAGAGCCAGATCGTTGGCAGCCACCCGCATGCCCTTGCCACCGCCACCAGCAGTGGCCTTGAGGAGAACCGGAAACCCGATCTCCTTGGCAACCTTCAGGGCATCCTGTTCGCTGGCCACAAGCCCGTCGCTTCCGGGTACGGTGGGGACGTTCGCGCGGCGGGCCAGCGCCCGGGCCGAGTTCTTGTCGCCTACCATTTCCATCGCTTCGGGCGTGGGGCCAATGAATCCGATGTCGCAGGATCGACAAACTTCGGCAAAGTGGGAGTTCTCAGAGAGAAAACCGTAGCCTGGATGGATCGCCTGGACGTTGCCAATCTCGGCGGCGCTGATCACGCGGTCGATTCGCAGGTAGCTATCGGCCGCCTTTGCGGTGCCCACGCAGATCGCCTCGTCGGCGAGCTCGAGGTAGGTGGCGTCGCGGTCAGCCTCGCTGTAGATCGCAACCGTCTCGATACCAAGCTCACGGCAGGCACGGATCACCCGGAGGGCAATTTCACCGCGATTGGCGATCAGAATCCGCTTGAACATAGGGGGCTTCGCTCGGGGGGAACCGCCGGTCGCCCGGATTCCGCACCGGGACCGTCCGATCCGCACGTGCCTCAGGCTTCGGGATCGACCTTCATGAGCGGCTGGCCGAACTCCACTGCCGCGCCATTCTCAACAAGGATCGCCACGACTTGTCCAGAGATGCCGGCCGGAATCTCGTTGAACACCTTCATCGCTTCAATAATGCAGACGGTCTTCTCTGGGCCGATCCTGTCGCCCACCTTCACAAACGCGGGCGAGTCGGGGCCCGACGCCTTGTAGAAGGTACCGACCATCGGGCTCTTGATGACGAGCATCCGGGAATCGGCCACGTCGGCCGGTGCCGCCGCGACGGCTGCCGGCTGCGGGGTTGATGCGGGTGCCGCACCGACGGCTGGGGCGGAGGAGGTAATTACCTCGCCACCTCGCCGAATCCGCACACGGTTTTCGGCCTGTCGAAGGTCGAGCTCCGACAGGTCGTGCTCCTTCATCAATTCGATGAGCAGGCGGACCTTCTTCACATCGAAGATGTCGGCGCGGGTCTGAGCGGCACACATGTCGGTGGTTCGTCTCCTGGGCGGCATCGAATGGCCCAAATTCTGCTTTGAACGTGAGGGGGAGGGTAGCGGTCGCGCTCGGTTTCGGTCAAGGTACAGGCGTGTTTCCGCCAGCCCAGGGCCTTGCCGGAGGGCCGGTGACGCCCCGCCACTCGCTCGCACCGAGTCGCCCCGAAGACAAGTTGAATCTGATTGATGATGCCTTCCTCGTCACACGTTCCTGCCGACTTTCCCTCGCTGCCGCCGCGGCCTACCGAGGCGAACAAACGCGACTTTGGTCGTGTTGTGGTCGTGGGGGGCTCGGCTGGCATGGCCGGAGCACCCGCCCTCTCAGCAATGGCGGCGCTGCGGAGTGGAGCCGGCCTCGCGGAGATGCTCGTGCCCGAGCCGGTCGTTTCGATCGCGGCAGGATTCGATCCGTGCGTGATGACCCGTGGCCTGCCGGCTACCCAGGAAGGGGTGTTCGCATCAGGCGCTGCGGAGCGTGTTGCCGAACGTCTCGAGGTTGCATCGGCGGTGGCTGTCGGGCCCGGCATGGGCCGCTCGCCGGAGGTGCTCGAGCTTGTGTCGTGGCTTTGGCGCGAGGCTATTCTCCCGGCCGTGTTCGACGCCGACGCGCTCTGGGCTCTCGGGCAGCTTTCACCCTTCGACCTCGCCGCCCGCGGTGGCCCACGTGTGGTCACACCGCACGCTGGCGAGATGCTTCGCCTTGCCAACCGCGATCCGGCAGGGCCTGATGCACGCGACCGTGGCCTCCTGGCTGAACTCGCCCGACACTTCGCCGCAACCACCGGGGCCGTTGTCATTCTCAAGGGAGCCGGCACGCTCGTCATGGGTGAGGGCCAAGAGGCCGTCAACGAAACGGGGAACCCCGGGATGGCGACTGCAGGCACGGGTGATGTCTTGACGGGTGCCGTCGCGGCGCTTCTCGCCCAGGGCATGGCTCCTTTCGACGCTGCGCGACTAGCCGCGTGGGTGCATGGTGCTGCAGGTGACGCCGCCGCGGCGGACCTTGGTCAGATCTCGATGACGGCCCGCGACGTTCTCGATCGACTGCACGTCGGCTTCACCCTCGCCGGTGCCGCGCGAGCGATGTGACTTCCACGACGCCGTCGTCGCGAGCGATCCAGACTCGCGACCGCTCGGTAGCCTGCATGCGGTGGCCGCCGGTGAACGAGCCGAAGGCCGGCATCACGAGCAGCCCTGGCTCAGCCATGAAGCAGCGGTCGGCGAGGCGGTCGCCGGAGGGCGAGCGAACGCTGATCGTGGGATGGAGGTGACCGGCGATCGTGTAGGGCTCGTCGCGGTCGGGCTCCGGAAGCGGTGTGCCGGGCTCGTGGACAAAGTGAAACGGTGGCTCGTCGTGCGTTCGCAGGACGGAGTCGATCCCGAGGCCGGCCGGCAATCGGCCGACGGCGCGATCGTGATTGCCAGCCACGAGCATCACCTCCGTTGCTGCAAACCGGTCCCGAGTCGCGGTGAACTCATTAAATACTTCGGTCGTGCATCCGCTCCGCGCATGAAAAAGGTCACCCAGGACGAGGAGCCTTCGGGCACGCGTTGCGGCAACGAGCATTGCCAGACGTGCGAGATCCTTCTGAGCCGAGCCTTCGGGCACGGGGATCCCCTTGCGGCGAAACGTCGCCGCCTTCCCAAGGTGCAGGTCAGCCACAAGGAGCGTGCCTGTTGCCGGCAGGAACGCCACTCGCCCCGGCATGAGCACGATATCGGCATCGGCGGCAAGCGCATCGTTCGCCGACGCAACAGCAATAAGACGCATGGGTCTGGGGCACGAAGCCTGTGGAAAGCCTGACAACGTGTTGTAATGGTGACATGGGATCGCGTCCACGTTGTGGTTTCCAATAGAAGCCCACCTTCTCACGGATCGCGCGGTACTCGGGGAGGTAGCGGCCTGCCTGCCGCATGAGCCACACCGGCGTCCGT
>JBGTKO010000196.1:0-4133 GCA_041744595.1 Pirellulales bacterium | reverse complement strand
GCTCGATGTGCTGGTCGTCGGGCGTGGTGGCGGGAGCCTGGAAGACCTGTGGGCATTTAACGAGGAATCAGTGGTCCGTGCCATCGCGGCGTCGCGCATTCCAACCGTGTCGGCCGTTGGTCACGAGATCGACGTCACGCTCGCCGACCTCGCGGCAGACCTTCGGGCGCTCACGCCAACCGACGCCGCGGTGAAGGTGTCGCCCGATGGCCGGCAACTCGCCGCGACGATCACAGGCCTAGGCTGCCGCCTTGCCACGGCGCTTTCGCGACGGGTTGACCTGGCCCGCGAAAGGCTCGTGCGGCTTGCCAGATCCCGGATCTTTGCCGATCCATCGCGGCTTGTCGTGGACCGTCGGGCGAGACTCGCAGCCGACACGCTGCGACTCCGGCGGCTCGCTGCGACTGCCGTTGCGCGAGGCCACGAGCGACTCACTGCTGCGGCAGGCCGTCTCGAGGCAGGCAGCCCTGTTCATCTTCTGGCCCGCGGCTGGTCGCTCACATGCCGCGGTGACGAGCCAGGCACACCGCTCCGAAGTGTTGCTGGGATCGAGCCTGGCACCCCGATCATGACGCAACTCGCCGACGGACGCATCTGGAGCACGACTGTTCGCACCGATCGCGTAGTCGCGGGCGGCACCATGACAGCCCACGACCAAGACCCCACCAAAGAGAAGGGATAGCGTCTTATGCCCCCACACCCTGACGACAGCATGACCACCATGACCGAAAAGCCCGAGAAGCCCTCCCAACCGGCAAGTCCACCGCATCCCGCCTCGTTTGAAGATGGCCTCGCTACGCTTGGCGATCTCGTGGCCCGTCTTGAATCGGGTGGCCTTGGGCTTTCGGAATCGATCACGGCCTATGAGCGAGGAGTGGGAATCCTCCGACAGCTCAACGACGAGCTCGCGAGCGCCGATGCGAAGGTGCGGCTCCTTGTGCGAATCGATGAGGACGGCCAACCGATCCTTGCGGACCACGAGGCGGATGCCAACGCCCCAGGAACCACCGACCGCGGGCCGACCCGTCGCCGCGGTCGCGGTAAATCATCCCACGGCCAATCGCTTCCCGGGATGGACGATGGTTCCGAGGAAGCCTAAACTTCTCGTCGTATTCGACGGTATCAGGGAGGCAGGCGTCGGCTTCCCGTCCGTCTCCCCAGTCCGTCTCCATAGATCTCAGGCTCCCGAATGGCACCCGGCCCGGACACCAGTGGTTCCGTGGCGTCAGTCGCCGATGACGCCGACGCATTGGCCGATGGTCTTCGGCGGGTGAGGCAGTTCATCGATCCGCTGCTCGAGGCCTCACTCGCGCTGTCAGACGACGCCCCCCCACGGCTCGTGGCGGCCCTTCAGCATTCCTTGCTCGCTCCCGGGAAGCGCCTCCGGCCGGCGCTTGTGCTCTGGGCCGCTCGGGCCTGTGGCGATGGCCTGACCGAAACGACTGCATGGCAGGCCGCAGCCCCGGCTGCCGTGGCCGTCGAGATGATCCATGCCTACTCCCTCGTTCACGACGACCTCCCTGCGATGGACGACGACGATCTCCGCCGTGGCCGGCCGACCTGCCACCGCGCCTTTGATGAGGCCACGGCCATCCTCTGTGGTGATGCCCTTCAGCCCATGGCGTTTGAAACCCTTGCTCGTGGTCTTCCGGCAGCGGTGGCAGGACGGGCGTGCCGGGTGCTCGCGCGAGCGGCCGGGCCCGAGGCGCTCGTGGGCGGCCAGGGAGACGACCTTGCGCTCGAGCGAGGCTGGATTGCGGACCTCTCCGGTGCACCCGCTGACGTCCAGGTAGCCTGGATGGAACGCGTTCATCGTCGAAAGACAGGCGCGCTCTTTCGGGCAGCGCTCGAACTGGGCGGTCTCGCCGTGACTGCGACAGAGGCCCAACTCGCCCTCCTCGACCGGTTCGGCCGGGCCTTTGGGCTCGCGTTTCAGATCGCTGATGACATCCTCGACGCCGAGGGCGACGAGGCGGCTGTCGGGAAGCGGGTCGGCAAGGACGCTGGCCGTGGCAAAATCACATTTCCTGCGGTTCTTGGTATTGAGGCCGCCCGTGAACGGGCGCATGAATTGGCGGCCGAAGCTGCCATGGCCGCTCGTGAGCTCGGTGGCTCGGCTGAAGATCTCGCAGCGCTCGCCCACTGGATCGTGGGCCGAGATCACTGACCCCACGCCATCTTCTTCTGGAACCAAAAAATGCCCGCCATTCTTCCGTCGATCACGTCGCCTGTCGATCTCCGCGACCTTTCGATCGACCAACTCGAACAGCTTGCCAGCGAGATGCGGCAGGCGCTCTGTGAGGTCGCGACCACCCGCACCGCCCACTTTGCGTCGAATCTCGGGGTTGTCGAGCTTTGCATCGCGCTTCATCGCGTCTTTGATTTCCAGCGGGATCGGCTCATCTGGGATACCGGCCACCAGATTTATCCCCACAAGCTCATCACCGGCCGGTTCGCCCAGTTCGGCACGATCCGCACGCGGGGCGGGCTCATGGGCTACCCCAACCCCGAAGAAAGCCCCTACGACCTCTTCATGACGGGCCATGCCGGGTGCAGCGTCTCGACGGCCCTGGGCTTGGCCAGCGGTGATGGCCTCTGTGGCGAAGACGATCGCCGCAGCGTGGCCGTGATCGGCGATGGCGCCCTGCCATCGGGCATCGTGTTCGAGGCGCTCAACAACGCTGGCTTCCTCAAGAAGCGGCTGCTCGTGATTCTCAACGACAACCGGATGTCGATCTGCCCGCGGGTCGGGGCGCTTGCCGAGTATCTCGACATCATCCGCACGAACCCCTGGTATCGCGGGTTCAAGCAGCAGGCCGGCGGGATCATCAAGGGCATGCCGGTGCTCGGCGAGCAGATGGAGAAGATGCTCTCCGGCGTCAAGGAGTCGATCAAGACATCGCTCCATGGCGGCGCCCTCTTCGAGGCGATGGGCGTTCGTTACTTCGGTCCTGTCGAGGGTCACTCTCTTCCCAACCTCATGCGGTACCTTGAGCTCGTGAAAGATGAGGAGGGGCCGATCCTTCTCCATGTGCTCACCGAGAAGGGGCATGGTTTCAAGCCCGCAGAAGACGACCCCGTGCTCTTCCACACGCCGGCGCCGTTTGAGTGCGACGACGAGGAGGGCATCGTCACGCTCAAAAAGTCGGCGGCGCGAGCCTACACCGACACCGCGGCATCGGCGATCGCCGACGCGCTTCGGCGAGACCCACGGGTCACCGTCATCACGGCAGCGATGTGCCAGGGTAACAAGCTCGAGAGCGTGCGGTCGGAGTTTCCCGACCGGTTCTTTGACGTGGGCATCTGTGAATCCCATGCCGTCGCGTTTGCCGCGGGCCAGGCCAAAGCCGGCTGCCGGCCGATCGTGGATATCTACAGCACGTTTCTCCAGCGATCGTATGACCAGATTTTCCAGGAGGTTTGCCTCCAGAACCTTCCCGTGACCTTCATGCTCGATCGGGCCGGGCTCACTGGGCCCGATGGACCAACCCACCACGGGGCCTTTGACCTGGGCTATCTCCGGCTCTTTCCAAACATGAGCGTCCTCGCGCCTGGCGATGAGCATGACCTCGAAGGGATGCTCACCTGGGCACTCGAACATGACGGCCCTGTGGCGATTCGCTATCCGAAGGCTACCGTGGAACGGCATGCCGTCCCGCGGTCACCGATCGTGGCTGGGCGGGCCGAGGTGCTCGCCGAGGGCGGTGATGGCCTCGTCATTGCCTGCGGCACGCTGCTCGGTCAGGCGCTCGCGGCCGCCGAGACCCTGCGGCGCGAGGGCCTTGATGTCACCGTCGTCAATGCGAGGTTTGTGAAGCCTCTCGACGCGACGCTCCTCGAGCGGATCGAGGTGGCTCCCTGGACCCTCACCATCGAGGAGAACACCCTGCCGACTGGTTTCGGAAGCGCCGTCCTCGAGATGGTGTCGGACGCGGGCCTATCGGTCGGTCCCATCCGTCGAGCTGGTTTGCCTGATCGGTTCGTCGAGCATGGCGAACGGGGCGAGCTCCTCGCCGAGCTGGGCCTCGATGCCGCGGGTATCGCCCACGCATGCCGGCAGCTCGCGGGCCGCGCGGCCCATGTGGCTGCATCGGCTTCTGACGCCTGACCCCAGAGAGGCGGTCATCACCATC
>JBGTKO010000195.1:0-16718 GCA_041744595.1 Pirellulales bacterium | reverse complement strand
GATCGCCTTCATGACCTCGACGCTCCTGGATGTCCGACCAGATCGACGAGGAGCCCGGATGCGCTTTCGAGGACAGCCTTTCCACCACCGGTGTCGGCGAGCACTGAGGCCGTTGTCGTATCGACTTGCTCCCGTATCACTGCATCGATCGCCCTGGCATGGTGGCTCGTGGATTGAACGAGACTGTCGAGCCGCCGCTTGACGGCATGCGCATCAACGCCGAGGCGTGCGAGCTTGTCGGCGATCCGAGCCGGTGCATCGGAAGCAGCATGGCTTGCGAAGAGATGGAGGTCGAGGATGTCGCGGTGCTCGATGAAGGGACGACACATGATGGCAATCACCTTGGATTCGAGCATGTCGGCATTCGACACGGTGCGATAGACGACACCACTGACAGTCTTGGCCACAGGATGATCGACAAGCTCGATCCGCGTGACATCAATCGGTATTTCGATGCGTCCAAGCGTCGAGGCGAGCCGCCAGAACGCCAGCTCGACCACGGCGACGGTATCCGAGTCGTCACGAACATTGCCTGCCGCCACGGAACCATCGAGGCTGCATTGCCTCCGAACGTCTGGCAGGAGTCGTCTCTCAAAAAGGGCGATCAGTTCCCGCTGCTTGGCCACGAGGTCGCCACCCCAGTGGTAGTCGATATCAGCAGACCGCCGCGGGCCCCGATCAAGCAGCCGGTAACGAAAGCCGCCCACCAGGCAGAGCCCTGCCCCGGCTGGCTGCGTGGCCACCAAGGCTGCAACCATCCCCTGAACCTGCTCGGTGATCCGTTCCCGTTCATCTGCCATCGATGAGCCGCTTTTTTGGGTAACAAAACAAAACTAACATGATTTGTTTTGTTACGCAAGAAATGCGTAGACCTGTCAACAGCCCTTGGCCTCGTAGAGATGGCTAAGCTCGTGCTTTTCGGCTTGCGACCGGAACCGCAGGCCGTCAATCACCTCGATGATGTCGCGGAGGGTGTAGCCGGAGGCAAACTTGTTGCGAATCTCTGAAAAAATCTCCCCGATCTTGTACTCGATCGTTTGCGAATCGCTCGCCCGCTCCCGAAAGCCTTTGAGATACGGAAACAGCGTGTCGTTCACAAACTCGATCAGGTCGTCGCCAGTGAGCGACGTGTCATGATCGATCTGGCCGTCCTTTCCCTTGGGCGCGGCCCAGGCCTCCCACCGGTGGGCCTTGTCGATGATGAACGAATACTTCTTCCCCGAGAGAGCGGCTTCGTCGGCCCGGTCTCGCTCCAAGTCGTCGAGGTACTTGAGGAACAGAAGCCACGAGGTCTGCTCCGTGTAGTCGAGCTCCGACTGGCACCCCGCCTCATTGCGGAGCGCGTTGTCGATCGTGTTGAAAGCCTGCTCAAACATCGCGACGTGAATTCCTCGTTTCTTTTGCCTGCGGGCCAGTTCCAGGGCAGGCTCAGATCGCTCCGGGATCGAGCACGGCGACCGGGAGATCACGAAAATCACTCGGATTGAATGTCAGCAAGTGAGTGATGCCGTAGCTTTGCATGGCTGCTACGAGTCGCGCATCGTGTGCCCGGAAGCCCTTGACGGCTCGCTGTTCGACCAAGTCCTGCCACAGACTACATATCTCATCACGGTCGGGGAGGAGCGTGAAGCGACGTCGGAAGAATCGCAGCCATTGCCCGGCCTGCTCTGGCGTCATTCCCGATCCGTTGCGACCGTCGGGAGGCGGTCCAGAGGCACGGGTCGCTACGACCCAGAATTCGTACAGGTTCTGCGGAACGACGATGAGTTGCTCACGCCTCGCCAGAAGTGCTCGAACGGCATCGCGGGCCACGGTGGACTGTGCGTTTTGCGCCTGCGTGATCCGAGTGAGAATGTTCGTGTCGAGCAGGATCATGCGTCATCCATTGGCGCGTAGATGCCCTCTCGTGTGTCATCGATATGCGGGGCAGACACCAAGAACGGCCCCATCTCGCCAAAGGGATCCCCCGTCTCGCCGGGTGCCGGCGGGATTCTTGCTGACTCCTCGATGAACACGATCACCTCACGAACCTCACCGCTGAGCTGGACAAGGTTTTCGGCGATCTCGTGCTTCGAACCGGTGAGTACATGCGTCTTCATAAGAGGCCTCGGCGTGACAAGGTCACTTGATTGTATGTCCAACGCGATTTGCCTGAAAAGCGTCCCGTTTTGCGAGTTGCTGATTCAGCCGGGCGACGATCATCACGCCGAATCGCCGTGTCTATGTGCTTTCGTGGTGGTTATGGGGTATACTTTCCTCAGTTAGTCCTCTCGCCTCGCTTGTTTTCACTTGATCTGGCCATTGGATGACTGCCAGGTCCCATGGCTTTGAAGAGTGCTTTTTTCGCGCTCGGCGCATCCGGTCCTGGGCTCATAAACCCTGAAAGACCGTATGACGTTCCATGAAATGGGGCTCGCTGAGCCTCTCCTCCGCGCTGTCGCCGCCGATGGCTACACCACCCCCACGCCCATCCAGGCGGCCGCGATTCCGCACGTGCTCGCAGGCCGTGACCTCCTGGGCTGCGCCCAAACCGGCACCGGCAAAACCGCTGCCTTCGCCCTGCCGACACTGCACCGACTCATGGCCGACACGCACCCACCCAAGGGGCGTGGCCGTCGGATCCGAGTGCTCGTGCTCTCACCAACCCGCGAGCTCGCCGGGCAGATTCACGAGAGCTTTCGTGGGTATGGCCGGCATACTCCGCTTCGCAGCACCGTGATCTTCGGGGGCGTGAGCCAGCGGCCTCAGGTGCGCGATCTCGGGCATGGCGTCGATATCGTGGTCGCCACGCCAGGCCGGCTCATGGACCTCATGCAGCAAGGGTTCGTCGATCTTGCACACGTCGAGACCTTCATCCTCGACGAGGCCGATCGGATGTTTGACATGGGTTTTCTGCCGGACGTCAAACGGATCGTGGCGAAGCTCCCGCGGAAGCGGCAGACGCTCTTCTTCTCGGCCACGATGCCTGGTCCGATCGAAGCACTCGCCAACGAGATGCTCGTCGATCCGGCCCGTATCCGTATCGCACCGGAGCAAACGACGACCGAGCTCATCGATCAATCGGTCTGCTTTGTTGCGAAGGCAAACAAGCCCCGACTGCTCATCGACCTGATCGGCAAGCACGCCATCTCGCGAGCCATCGTCTTCACCCGCACCAAGCACGGGGCCGACAAGGTCGCCAAGCAGCTTGGTCAGGCCGGCATTCGGGCCGAGGCGATGCATGGCAACAAAAGTCAGAACGCCCGGCAACGGACGCTCGACGCGTTCAAGTCGAAGCGACCGCCGGTGCTCGTTGCCACGGATCTTGCGGCCCGCGGCATCGATATCGATGCGATTTCCCACGTCTTCAATTTTGATCTCCCGCATGAGCCCGAGACCTACGTTCACCGGATTGGCCGGACGGGCCGAGCCGGTGCCACGGGGCGGACCATCGCCTTCTGTGATCGCGACGAACGCAAGCTCCTCACGGCGATCCAGCGGCTGCTGCGGCAGGTCATCGAGGTCGATGAACACGACTACCCCGATACAACCCCAGCGAGCAGCCCGCCATCGAGCGAAGCCCGTGAGAGCAGGCGGCGCGGCCCTCGCCGTCGGCGCACGAGCGTCGAGCCCGTGTCGCATGACTCATCCCATCCCGTTGGGCCGACCGCACGACGCCGCTTCGGCAAGCGTCCCGGTCGCAAACCTGGCCCGCAAGCAGTCCGGCGGCTCTAGTTTTACGTGGAGAAAGCCATCCATGGCCTTTCTCCACCCAGGCCGACCGATGGAAAAGCCGAGGTTTTCCATGGTCGGCAACCGCCGCTTCCTGCGGCGGCAGAGTCGTTACACAGTCTGCTACCTCGATTGCCTGACGCTATCGCGATGGCATCCGTGTGGCTACGCTTCACGGCATGATGGCATCCCCGCGTGAGACTCGTTCACTTGCTACCACGGACACGGCGTGGCTGTGGGAACTGGCGAAGCGGCTTCAGGCATGTGACAACGCCGCCGCGGCCGAGGCGGTCGCGAGCGAAGCGTGGGGAGAGCTTGCACGGAGGCAGGGCGGACCGGAACTGGCCGCGGCCTTGAACGAAACCGTCGGGCCCGTCCTCAAAAACCTGCGGGAACGGGAGCAACTCAAAAACCTCGTTCTTCGCGATCCGCTGACGGGCCTCTTCAACCGTCGGCAGCTCGAGGATGCACTCCCGCGGCACGTGGCGCGCGCGGCGGCCTCCGGTGAGCCGCTTGCTGTCGGCATGCTCGATGTCGATGCGTTTCACGACTACAACGAGCGGCATGGGCACCCAGCCGGTGACATGGTGCTCAAAGCCATCGGTGTGTTGCTCGAAGGTTTTTGCTGCGGTGGTGACATAGCCTGCCGGTACGGGGGCGAGGAGTTTGTTCTCATCATGCCGGGCACCGCCGCGACTGATGCTCACGAGCGTCTTGACGCCCTCCGCGGGGCGGTCGCACAGGCTGTGATCCATCACGAGGGTCGGCCCCTTGTGCCGATCACGGTGTCGATCGGTGTGGCCGCGTGCCCGGACCACGGCACGGACGCCGCCACGATCCTCGCCGCCGCCGACACCGCGCTCTATGCGGCCAAGCGTTCTGGCCGCAACCGCATCTGCTTCGCCTCCGCTCCGTGAACCTGCCGATAGCTTCTTACGTCCGCAAGGAGACCGGAAGCCTCGCGAGTGACCGTGTGCCGAATCGCGGGAGGTATACGAGCTCATGACGGGGGATGGCGAGCCGGAGGCCAGGCCACCGTGCGAAGAGCCGCTCGAGGGCAATCGCCAGTTCGGCACTCGCAAGCTTGGCGCCCAGACAGAAGTGGATGCCCGACCCGAAGGCCACATGCCGACTGGAGTCGCGGGAAGGATTGAAACGCCCGGGCTCGTCAAAGTGAGCCGGATCGGAATTGGCCGAGGCCAGGCAGGCAAAGATCATTTGCCCCTTTTGAATCTGCCGACCTGCGAGCTCGGTGTCAGCACGGGCATACCGCGGTTTGCTCACCTGAGCAAACGACAGATAGCGGAGCAACTCCTGCACGGTCGCATCGGTCACGCCCCGGGTGGCTGACACCTCACGCAGGTGCTCCGGATGGTCGAGCAGAATGAGGACGCTCCCGGATATTTGATGGAGCGTGGTTTCATGGCCCGCGGCGAGAAGAAGAAACACCATGGCCAGAAGCTCCTCTTCGCTCAGGCGGTCGCCCTCTTCCTCCGCCTGAATGAGCGACGCCAAGAGGCCATCCCGCGGCTCCACCCGCTGACGGGCAATCTCCTCCTTCAGGTATCGCATCATCCTGCTTAAGCCCTGCAACCCCCAAACGATCCCGACAAGGGAGCTCGCGGTGGTGATGCCAGAGGCCCAGCGGGTGAATTGTGGGCGATCCTCGGGCGGAAGCCCCAGCAGCTCACAGATTACCGCGAGCGGAAAAGGCCGGGCGAAGTGTTCGATCAGATCGACGCCCTTCGGCTGCTGCAGCGCCGCCTGCTCCAAGTGGTCGAGAGCCTCATCGGCAAGCGCGATCAATCGTGCACGAAAAGATTCGACACTCTGCCGTTGAAAAGCCTGCTCGACGAGCCGACGAAGGCGACGATGATCGGGCTCGTCCATGATCAGCATCTGCCTGGTGAGCGGACGCAGCGTCTTCGGAAGCCACCGCCGCAAGGTGGCCATCCAGCGATGTCCGGCGGTCGCCGGATCCTGCACGAAGCGTTGATGATTCCGCAGGAGCTCCGTCACAGCGGCGTGGGTTGTCGCCATCCAGACGTTGCCAAAGATTGGCACCCGAACACGCGCCACGGGCCCTACGGCACGGAGCTGGTTCCACAGCGGAAACGGATCGTGTTTCGCCGCCTGCGAGCAGAAATCCACCCGGAGCGGGATGGTCGAGGAATTCAATTCGTCTGATGATGGCTGGCTCATGCCGCCATTATCCATGACGACGCAATTCTGCCGCACCGTCATGTCGCGTGGAGCTGACGCCTCGAACCGTCATGCATGGAGATGTGCGATGAGCCGATAGTCGATCCGCCGCTTCGCCATCGGCACGGGGACCGGCGTCAGAATGTCCACGTGACGGAAGCCTGCCGTGCGGCACATCCCGGCGAGCGCCGCTGCGTTGGGAGCCCAGAAGTTGGTCGGGTCGTTGTTGAACGGCTTGTCGAACGTGAAGAACTCGCACAGCGGCACGTCGCGGTGGCCACGCAACTCCACCGCCGCCGTTTCGAGAACGGCCACACCCTTCGTGACCTGCCGAAGCCGTTGGAGCGCCATCAGCGGATTCTCGATGTGGTAGAGCACCCCGAGATACAAGACGACGTCGAAGGTTCCGAGCGGCTCGAGGTCCGTCGTCATGAAATCGGCCACGACAGGATCCACACGGCTTCCGAGAGCCTCGCGGGCCAGATCGAATCCTCGCCGCCCCGGCAGCTCTTCCCACCGCCACAGCTCGGGCACGCGATTGAATGGCTGGCGTTGAATCTCACCTCGACGGCAGCGGTCGTTGTAGTCCTTCGTGGCGGCGCGATCCAACGCCCACGTGTGGTGATCGAGGGCGACCACGCGACTGGCTCCACGCTGCTCGGCGGCAAAGCTGTAGAAGCCGTCCCATGCACCGATATCGAGCACGCTCTTGCCCCGCAGGTTCGGGAGTTGAAACCTCCCCAACTCATCTTCATGCGTGGCCGCGGTCTTGAGCCCTGGCGTGACGACCCCATGCCCGAGGTCGATCGAGTGAAACCAGCGTCCGACCTTCTCCACCCGAGCCCGTAAATCACGACTCGTCGCCGTCTCGGGAACGTCGGCCACAGCGGCTTTCGGCTCCGATTGGTGCACGGCGGAGCCCGCGGCACTCTTTGAAAAACGGCCAAAGGAGCGGGAGAGCGTAGCGAGCATATCGTGGGATCCTGTCAGGCAACGGCATTACGGAGAGGGGGGAAGTACCGACCCCCTGGTCTTCGCGTCAAGGCGAATACGACATCTTTGGAGGCCGTCAAGCCTGCAGCGAGCACAAAATGAGAAGCAGGATGGAGAACAAATGCCTCGGGCATCGTCGCTCGTCCCAGATGCTCGAGGAGACCGCAGCCAGTTTCCTAGGCCAGGAGGAATCAATCGGATCCTGTCGTCCGGGCCCATGGCGTGGATGAGCGTTTTCGCCCATGTCCTGGTTCGGGCAGGCCTCCCGAACTACAATTCAAAATCATGACACAGACCATTTCGGCACATTTCGACGGCCGGATTCTCGTCCCTCATGAACCCATTGATCTGCCTCCCGGCCGACGGCTCCGTATCCAGGTCGATCTGGCAACCGAACCGGAACCGCGGTTCGCTGACCTGCTAGGGTTTGCCGCCGACCTGCCCGGTGCGCCGGCCGATCTTGCGGCGCAGCATGACCATTACCTGACGGGAACGCCAAAGCGGTGACCGCCCTTGCTGGAGATGCATTCGCTGACACGGTGTTCTGGGTGGCACTGGTCGTTCGGGCTGATCAATTTCACTCCCGAGCACAGACCTGGTCGCAGCTCGTTGCCGGACGGCTGGTGACGACTGATGCGGTGCTTACTGAAACGGCCAACACGCTGAGCCGGCCAGACTGGCGGCGTTTTGCGATCGGTCTGATCGACCACATTCTGAGGCGGACCGATGTCGAAGTGGTGCGTACTAGCCCTGACCTCTGGGACCGAGCGTGGGAGCTCTATCGTCAGCGGCTCGACAAAAGATGGGGTTTGACCGACTGCCTTTCGTTCCTCGTTATTGGTGAAATGGGGCTGACTGACGCTCTGACCGCTGACGAGCATTTTCGTCAGGCAGGATTCCGGGCGGTCCTCTTGGACGAACCGTAACGGCTCGCGTGGAAGGAGAGGACGGTCAAGGGCGCTTTTGCTACCGGTGGGTGGCTGCCGACCATCGCTTGATCGAAAGCCTGATCGGTCCAGGACAGTATTGCGGGATGCGGGACGACATCGGGCGCCGGCAGAAGCACCCGTTTTTGGATGGTTTTTCGCGGGGAGGCGCAGGCCTGGTCCGATGCGATAAGCATACCGCTCGGCCCGCTGGCGCTCGGCGACTTTTAGCCGGTCGCGGGGAACGTCTTCCGTGGCCTTTCTCCATGTGGCCGACCGCACTGCTGAAAAGGAGTTCATCGCTCGTCATCGGGTAGGATTCTGCGACACCTCCTGGATGACAGAATGAAAACCGCAATTGTCGCAGGCGTCTTGTGCCTGTGTGCCGTTCCTCTCATGGCCGCCGAGCAGCCAGCAAAGCCGGTGCGGGGCGAAGATCTCATCATCACGCCGGCCAAGGCGCCGGGGCTGATTGTTCACAACCTTTTTCAGTCTGGCATGGTGCTCCAGCGAGGCAAGCCGATCCGTGTCTGGGGATGGTCCGATGCCGGTGATGCGATCACGGTCACGCTCGGGAGTGCGTCTGCCACCGCAAAAACGGGCGACGACGGCCGCTGGGAGGTCGCGTTTCCGCCGATGGAGGCCAGCGTTGATGGACTCGTAATGACGGTGAAGGGAAAGGCGTCGGATCTGCGGTTCGACAACATCCTCATCGGCGACGTCTGGGTCTTGGGTGGCCAGAGCAACATGGAGTTTCCGATTCACAAGGTCGAGAACGGCCAGCTCGAAATCGTGTCGGCCAACTACCCGAAGATCCGCCTGCTGACGGTGCCCTCGGAGGCTGACGGTGAGCCCAAGCCGAACTTTCCACGCCTCTATCAGTGGAGCGACTGGTCCAAGCAGCATTTTCGCAATGGCTTTTGGGACGTTTGCTCGCCTGAGACGGTGGGCGAGATGTCGGCTATTGGCTACGTGTTTGGGCGTCGTCTCCACATGGCCAGCGGCGTGCCGATCGGCCTGATTGATACGTCTGTCGGCGGCACGACCGTCGAGGCATGGACGCCGCTCGACACGATCCGCGGGATCGACGACACAGAACTCAAAGAGATGCTGGCAGGCTGGGACGAGAAGGCCGCCGCCTGGGATCCAGCGAAGGAGCTCCAGAACGCCATCGCTCGGCATGAGGTCAGAGTCGCGCAGCTCACGAAACAGGGGAAGGAAGTACCGCCCGACATGAAGCGTCCTGGCGAGCCGGGCCCCGGCCCACGAGCAGATCGAAATTTTCCGGGCAACTGCTACCTGGGGCTCATCGCGCCGCTTAAAGGTTTTGAAGTGAAGGGGGCTATTTTTCACCAGGGCTACAACAACTGCTTTTCGGGGTCGAAGGGGATCCGTGTGTATGCCAAGGTCTTTCCCGAAATGATTCGCGGATGGCGTGAGACGTTCAACGACCCGGCGCTCCCGTTCGGCATCCTCTCGCTCTGCACCGAGGGGCCAGCACAAAACGACGACAACTATCTCGAGATGATGGCGAATGTTGGCCCTGAGCTCCGGGAGGTGCAGTACCGCACGTTCCTCGACCTCCAGAAGGCAGGTGACAAAACAATTGGTTACGCAAGCACCTACGACCTCCGTCGCCGCTGGTATCACCCGCAGCTCAAAATTCCGGCGGGCGAGCGAATCGCGAGGTGGGCGCTCACCACCCAGTACGGCCATAGGCTCCAGTGGGAGCCGGCGCGGATCGAGAAGGTGATTTCCGAGGGCAATGCCCTCGTGCTTGGGTTCAACACGGCCGTGGCCGCTATCGATGATGGCAGTGGTGTGATGCAAGGTTTTGCGATTGCCGGAGAGGATCGTCACTTTCAGCCAGTCGAGGCCAAGTACCTCGTGACGGGCAACGACGAGAAGGGCCGCCCCATCGAGCAACGGACGGTGCTCGTGCTGCGCAGCCCGCTTGTCGAGAAGCCAGTCCACTACCGGTTTGCGTGGGGCCGCAATCCGATGGCCACCGTGCAGCTTCCGGGCAACTCAGACGTGCCGCGGGCTACGCAGCGGAGCGACCGGTGGGATGTTCTCGAAGTGCCGATCCAGGCTGAGGGGGGCAACGACGGCGAAAAATTCCGAAAGGTCCGCGAGGCCCTTCAGAAAGCCGATCTCGAGCGACGAATCTACGAGGCACGAAAACTCCTCGAGTCTCAATGAACGTGCCGGGAGCCACGATGTCGCTGGTGTTCGCGCCGCATCGCTCGCGCTTTCACTGCGTGGCCTGTCACTGCACGCTTTTGTAAGCCATGAGTAGGCTTCTTATTCATTGGCATCTCGAACGCCAGTGAGGCAAAGAACAGGGAGGGTCGCATGGACGCTTTGGTGGGACTCGCGATAGAAGCCGGAATGCTTCTGCTCGGCAGTGGTCCGCTGGTCGCCCTTCGCTCGTGTCCGCCGCTTCTGCCAGACCCTGTGATCGCCCGATCGGCACCAGACGCGTGCTTCGCCCATGTGGCGTTTCATGGCGTCGCCGAGCCCGACCCGAAGTCTCCAAATCTGACCGAGCAGCTTGCCGCCGACGAGGAGATTCGCGAGTGTGCGAAGCGGGTCGGTGGCGGGCTCGGCCAGGGCGTCACGATGATCCTGTCTGGCTCAGATCCGTCTTTTCCCGTCACGGCATCCCACCTCCATACCGTCGCGGTGACGCTGGCGACACGGCCATGGTCGCTCACGATCGAGCCGAACATGCTCCATCCTGACGCCCCGCCGGATATGCAGGCATCGTTTGTCATGCATGTCGGCACCGAGCGGGACGCATTCGTGACCGCCGTTGCCTGCTTACACAGCGACACCATGGGCGAGGAAGCCGCGGCGGAACCTGTCGCGGAGATCACGGTTGCTGGCCGACCCTTTCACATGGTCGGCCCGGACACAGACGCACCCCTGATCTGGGGATTTCACGGCGACTATTTGGTCGCCTTGGCAACGGGAGGCAAGCCCGAGGATGAGTTCGAGACACTGCTCGGACGGATCGATGATCAGAACCGTCAGGCACCGGCCTGGAAAACGGCGGCGGAGGAGAAGGTGCCTGTCGAGCGGCCACGGACGTTGCTCTATGTCGATGCTGCAGGTTTGCGGAAGGCCTATCCCATTGACAATGGTGATGAAACACAAGCGATGCCTATCGATGTCCGCTTCCTAGACGGCATCGACATGATCGCGATCGGCGATGGAATGTCGGAGCAGGGCGTCCAGAGCCGCCTTTGGATCGGCGCCAGCGGCGAACCCCGTGTTGGAGACGCATCGACGGAGAGGCCACTGACCGCAGGTGACCTGGCGGCGATTCCTTCGAACGCGGTCTTCGCGCAGGCATGGAGATTCGATGCATCGTCCTCGCTCCAGGCACTGGCCCGTGCCATGGCAGCCATCGATCCCGATTCGGTCGAGGAGGTTCGCAAGGCCGTGGAGCAGTTACGCGCGGTTGCCGGCTTCGATCCGGATCGACACATTCTCAAAACCTTGGGCGACACATGGCACTTGTTTCTGCTTCCAGTCGAGGACGCAACCGCGCCGCCGATCGCGTTGTCAGTGACCCTGCGGGACCGACCGGCGCTTGTCAAAACACACGACACGCTCGTCCGCCTCGTTCGCACCATGGCAGCCAGTCCTGATTCTGAGATGCCGTGGTCGGTTTCGGAGACACCCTTCCACGGCACGACGATCTATGCCCTTGACTGGCCGGCGGGAGAAAATTTCCCGCTGCTGCTTTCATGGTGCATCACCAACGAAAACCTGATCATCACCACCTCGCCGCAACTCATCCGAACGATGCTGGAGCGCCAGCCAGAGGATCCTGGTCTCGCTGCCGTGCCGGCAGTGGCTGCCGCCATCGCCGAAGGACACGTGACGATGCTCGGCTATCACGATCCGCGCCCGTTGGTGTCCTCCATTCACGACCTGTTGGCTCAGGTGGCCGAGATGGACTGGATCGATCTCGACGCTTCACAAATCCCACCGGCGGCCACCGTCAATTCCCGCGTGACTCCCGCGGTCTCGGTCGTGCGGACCGTGCCGGGCAAAGGGATACTCGGCGAGTCATCCTGCACGCTCCCGCTCGGGCCGCTGGCGGCAGGCGATTTCGCAGTCCTTGCTTTCAACTTTTGGTTTGGCAACGTGGTCCGCCACCTGATGAACATCGCGCTCGATACCTTGCAAAAGCAACAAAACCTGCCCGAGCCTGAAGCAGATGCCGAGCCGGTGGAAGTGATCGAAGTTGACGGTTCCACCGGGAATTTTTGAGCAGCCGACACGCAACCGATCTTCGGGCATCGGCGCATCGCTCGCGGCAGAATGCCTTGAGTCGCGAGAGGCACGTTGCTACCATCCCGCCGCATTTTTGTCTGTTGAGGAACCGGCTTTTGCGAGGTCTCGAATGCGACGCGCCCCGATGATGGTGTGTGGTGTCGTAGCGGCCATGGTCACCGTACCGTGGCTGCGCGCCGCGGACACGGAGATCAATCCGAAAGCTCCCATTCAGGTTTCGCAGACCCACCGGCTCGCACTCGGACATTGGATGGAAACCCGCGCGGTCCTTTCACGCACGGGCCGAATCGACGTGCATACTCACACATGGAGTAAGAGCGAGGGCTCGGGCTTTCACGGCGCCGTCGTGGTCTTTCTGTTGGACAAACATCGCAACCGTCTGCACAGCACCACACCGAGGCAGTATGGGGTGAACTCGAAACACCTTCCCGGTGACGATCGCACCGACGCCTTCCATGAAGACGTGCCGGCCGACATCATCGCCCAGGCCGATGCGCTCGTGATCCAGCATCTCTACCAGCCCGAGAACGAAATGCTGGATCGTCTTCGAGACGCCCAGGCCGCCTCGCGGTACCTGGCTGGCATCCTCCGCGATGGGGCCGAAGTGCTCCTCCTCGGCGCCCTTCCCTGATCGGGCTCGAAACCGGCCGGTTTTCCGCCGGCGGACTCCCCGAAACTTTTTGCGCGCGCCCGGCGTCTCAACGTCGTCATACTCTCCATGGGAGTAACGGCTTGGTTCTCGGAAGCACGTGCGTGAGCAGCCCAGACGATGACCTGATCAACCTTGCCATCGCCGGCCATCGGCCGGCGTTTGACGTGCTTGTCACGCGGACATCACGGCTCGTATGGGCACATTTGGTGCTTCGCTGTCGCGACCGGGCGGCGGCCGAGGACATGACCCAGGAGACTTTTTTGCGCGCCTGGAGATCAATCGGAAGGCTCAGAGAGCCGGCGACGTTTCGCGGCTGGCTCGTGTCGATTGCCGAACGTGTTCGGCTCGATGCCATCAAGCATGGAACCCGGCAGAAACGCGCGACGCCCGTCGCTGCCGATGCGAACGTCGATCCACCGTCACACGACGCAACACCAAGCGAGAAGGCCGAAGCGAATGAACTGGGCAGCCGCGCGATCGAGGCGTTGAACGCCCTGCCCACGCAGTACCAACAGGCGCTTTCGCTGCGATACCTCGCCGGTGCCGACTACGACGAAATATCCCGTCAGCTCGCCCTCACCAACGGCAGCCTGCGGGGCCTTTTACATCGCGGCCTTGCGATGCTCAGAGAACGACTTTGCCCAAATGGGCCAGACGCATCCTAGACCAACCACACGGAGGGCATACCAATGACCCTTGAACTCCCCGATGATCTGCGGCCGCTCGACGACCAGTTGAAGGCCGCGCTCTCAGCGTTCGCCCCGCCTGCCGATCTCGATTCAAACATTGTCTCACACGTGTCTCGTCGCTCACGGCTACGGCTCGTGATGCCAACGTCACGAATGGCGAAGGCCGCCGCCGCGGTGATGGCAGCCAGCCTGCTCTTCGCGGTCGGCTATGTGGCGGACCGTCAGATCAACGGCGCCGGATCCTCTAACTTTTTCGGTGACATCGAACGACTCGTGGCATTTGATTCGCGACGGTCCCGCGATGCTCTCCCGTCGGAGTATTACCTTCAAGACGACATCGAATACTTTCCCGCCGGCCCGGAATTCAAACTGAGCAAGGAAGCTGCGATTCAGGAATCTTCGTCGAGCCAGACCATCGGCCTCGATCACTCGGGCAATCCGGCGGACATCGGAGGACAAGGACCGCAGAACTTTTTCTCCATCCCGTTTCGTCAGAACAGCTTCGGCAGTGCTTCTAACCGGTTGGATGGAAAAATCACCTACGCCGACGCAACAAAGTCCGGCGGCGGCAGTCTTGTCGTGACGGATACCCCGGAGTTTCAGTTCGAGGGGTCGCGATCCCAAACCGCAGGAATCATGACGGGCGCCGGAGTGAACTCAAACGCGGGCCTCGTCGGGAACATCGTCATTGATGAACAGAACGTTGACGTGGGGGCTCTGCACTTCACTCCTGGGCAGCGCGTCGGGAGCGGCAAAGCTCAGCCGACCACGAACGCGCCAGCGGTCACTCTCTTTAATGGCCAGTCAAGGTTCGACGGAAGCACCGCTGCTGACCAAGAACTTTCAGAGCAAGAGAACGGCACGACGATTCAGTTGCCTGAGTTTCTATTTGGCGGAGCCACCTCAGATACGCCAGTTCCCGATGGCGGCACCAAACTCCTCGAAGGCATCAAGGATCTGAGAGACGACCAACGGATCGCGGCTACACCGCGGATCATCATCCAGGAAGAAGAGGAAGCTGGGCTGCTGGGTCTCGCGAACATCGACTCTGAACGCAATGACGAGAAATCTGCGGCTGCGGCTGGAGGCCAGGGTGTTCCAGCACCGGCGCCCGCAGAAAAACCTGCGACCCCGGCGTCGCAGGCCGTCGCCGTCCGCCAGAAGGTCATCCGCAACGGCACGGTTGAGTTCGAGGTCGATTCCTTCGACACGGCGCTCATGACGATCTCAAAACTCGTCGTCGAGAACGGCGGTTTTGTGGCCTCGACCGACTCTTCAAAATTGCCCAACGGCAAGACTCGTGGGGCCGTCACGCTGCGGCTGCCGCCGGAGCGGCTCGACACGTTTGTGCTCATGCTCCGGGGCCTTGGCGACCTCAAGAGTCAAAAAATCGTGGCCCAGGATGTGAGCAAGCAATACACCGACATCGAGTCGCAGCTTCGGGCATCCCGGGCGATGGAGGAGCGGCTGCTCGACATGATCAAGACGGGCAAGGGCTCGATCAAGGATCTGCTCGCCGCTGAGAAGGAGCTTGGCGTCTGGCGGGAGAAGATTGAAAAACTCGAAGGGGAGATTCGGTACTACGACAATCTCATCGGTCTCTCAACGCTCACTGTCGTGCTCCAGGAGCGAGACATCAAGGCCTCGGCCGCGTCGATCGAGGTCGAAACAATCTCGGCCGGTGTAGAGACCGATAACGTCGAGAAGGCGCGGGACGAAATCATCAAAGCGATCGACGAGGCAAAAGGCCGAATCATCACAAGCGACCTCAAGAAGCTCGACGCGGGTCAGTTCTCGGCGACAATCCATGCCGAGGTGGCTCGCGACCGCTCGGGTGCCGTCGTGGACCGCCTGAAGCAGCTTGGCAAGGTGGCACGGCTCGATATCGACCGGAAGCAGACGACGGTTGAGGGAACCGCGCCGCCGCTCGCCGGAGCACCCGTCGAACAGAAGCCCACGCGACTGACAATCTCGCTCTACAACTTGGCCAACGTCGCGCCACGGCTCACCACATCCGCCACGCTCGCAAGCGACGATGTGGAGGCGGCATACCAAAAAATCATGGCACTCGTGGAGGAGGCCGGGGGCCGGATCGTGACATCGCAGCTCCAGCGACCGCAGCCTGATCAGGTGCAGGCGAATCTCCAGATCGAGGTGCCTTCGGCGCAGGCGGCGGCAGCCCAGGCTGCGATGACGGCGCTCGGCGAGGTGATGAGCCTCCAGTTGTCGGAGAATCCTGACACGGCCAACGTCACGACCGCGAAGCAGGGTTTTGCGGTGCGGATCATTTCAGCGGCGGGCGTCGCGGCACGAGAGACGGTAACGCTCCAACTCGCGAGCCTCGATGTGGCCAAGGCTCATCGGGCGCTTGCGGACGCTGCCGCGTCCCTGAAGGCTCGTGTGGTGCAGTCGAATGTGACCGAAGGGGATGGCGACAACGTCAGCGCCGTGCTTCAACTTGACCTGCCGCGGATGGCGCTCGCTGAGTGGGACCAGGCCCGACAGGACGCGGGCGAGGTGCTCACGAGGTCGGTCATGCGGTCTACCGACCAGCAGAACACGCTCGATAGGAAGCTGCGAATCAACCTCACGTTCTTTCCCGCGGACCGGCTTCCGCCTCGCCAGGTCACGGCCGCCACGGTCCGCGTCCGGTCGTCGGAGTCGCAGCAGCAGGCGTTTCTTGCACAAGCCCAGAGCTTCGGCGGGCGAATCATCGATCAAACGATGAGCCGTGACTCCAGTGGCCGTGGGAGTGCTCGTGCCGTGTTGGACGTACCGCGCGACAAGGCGGCCGGAATGCTCGACGACCTCCGTTCGGCCGGTGAGATCTCGTCGATGAACACGTCCACGAATCCGCAGGCACCGGAAGGGCCGCTCGCGCGGACGCGGTTTGACGTGCAGTTCATCGAGCATGCGAGCCTCGTGGGAGCCGAGACCGGCTTTCTGTCGAGCATCAAGGCCGGCCTCGCGACGAGCCTGGCTGGCCTCGGCTACAGCCTCCGCCTGCTCGTGATCGCCGTCTGCCTTGTGGCCCCCTGGGCCGCCGTCCTCTGGGCCGCATGGAGACTCACGCGACGCAGCCAAAAAAAGCGGGCTCTGGATGCTCACGCCGGCTAACCGCGACGGGATGGCTTCGGTTCAACCTCATTACCGAAATGATGTGCTGGCCCCTGCCGCTGCCCGTTCACCGCCGGCGGGGGCGTGCTGTCCCAGCCGGGGCGGCCGGCAGCGCGGCCG
>JBGTKO010000194.1:0-17927 GCA_041744595.1 Pirellulales bacterium | reverse complement strand
CCGGCGCCGCCGCAGGTATTGCTGCCACGCAGCCGACGATGCCACCTCCTGCTGCCATCGTCTCGCCGACGATGGCGCCGGTCGTGCCACCGCAAGTGCCGGTGATGCCGGCAAGCTCGTCACCTGCACCACCTCCGTCTCGACCAGCCAACAAGCATCTCTGGCGTGTGGTTGGCGTGTATGACGGCGACACGGTCACCTGCCTCGACGAAAACAACCAGCAGCAGAAGGTGCGGCTGGCGGAGATCGACGCACCCGAGAGTGGTCAGGATTTTGGAAAGGTATCGCGCGAGGCGCTCGCCGCGCTCGTGTTTGGCCGCACGGTCGAGGTGACCGATCAGGGGCGTGATCGATACGGCCGCTGGATCGGGCATCTCTCGGTTGATGGCATCGACGTCAACCGTCAGATGGTAGCCAGTGGTAACGCCTGGGTGTACACCGCCTACTCAAAGGACCCATCGCTTCTGGAAGTCCAGCAGCAGGCCCAGGCCCAACGACTTGGCCTCTGGGCCCAGGACAACCCTGTGCCCCCGTGGGAATACCGCAAGTCAGGAAGGTAACCGCGCCGCACCCAGGCGACGCCCCGCAGGTAGGAAGCCGGCGGCCTCTCGAGCCTGTCGTGGACCTGGATGGTCCGGCAAAACGACAAGAGCGGGCGAAGGGACTCGAACCCTCGACATCCAGCTTGGGAAGCTAGCGCTCTACCAACTGAGCTACGCCCGCGCGACGATCAATCCTAGCACGAGAGGGCGAACGCCCAAGGGGTTTTTATGGGCAGCGGCACGGCCTTGCTCGGATCCGGCACGACCCGGCGTCGCCCCACGCCATCGTGGACGCTGGTGGCAGGCTCCAACCTTCCGGGGTAGCATCGGCGCAATCCACTATCCAGATTTTTTGCGAGGAATTCCCATGACTCATCTTGCCCGAACAGTCTTCGTTCTGCTGGTCGGGATTGCGTGGGGGATGGTCGCCGCTGACCCTGGTGCCATCGATCCGCCCGAAGGCTTTCGGCCGCTCTTCAACGGGAAAGACCTCACCGGCTGGCGGGGTATGGGCACCGAAAATCCGTACACGCTCGCGGCAAAATCCGAGGGGGAGCGAGCCGATTTCTTCACAAAGAACCAGCCAGGGCTCGAGGCCCACTGGAATGTCATCGATGGCGTACTCGTGAATGACGGCGAGGGGCCCTACGCCACCACGATCGACAGTTTCGGCGATATTGAACTGCTTGTCGAATACAAAACTGTGCCCAAGGCCGATAGCGGCATCTACCTTCGGGCCACACCACAGATCCAAATCTGGGACTGCACCGACCCGACGAAGTACAAGCTCGGCGGCCACAAAGGCTCCGGGGGGCTCTGGAACAATTCCCCAGGGGCTCCCGGCAAAGATCCCGCGCGGTGCATGGACCGGCCCTTCGGCGAGTGGAATCGACTTCGCATCGTGCAGGTCGGCGGCCGCACGAGCGTGTGGCTCAATGACGGACACGTCGTCGATCACTGCATCATGGAGAACTACTGGGACCGGAAGAAGCCGCTTCCGCGACGGGGCCCGATCCAGTTCCAGACCCACGGCGGCGAAATCTCATGGCGAAACATCTTCGTGCGGGAGATCAACGCGGACGAGGCGAACACGCGGCTCGAAGCGCGGTCGGGCGATGGATACGAGACCGTGTTCAACGGCAAAGATTTCACCGGCTGGGCCGGCCCTGTAGACAACTATGAAATCGTCGATTCCGCCATCCGTTGCAAGAAGGGCAAGGGGGGCACGATCTACACCGAGAAGGAATACGCCAACTTCAAGGCACGGCTCGAGTTCAAGCTCCCGTTGGGGGGCAATAACGGCCTCGCCATCCGGTACCCAGGCCAGGGTGACACGGCATATGTCGGCATGTGCGAATTACAGATTCTTGACTCGGGCCACGAGAAGTACGCCAAGCTCGACCCGCGGCAGCATCACGGTTCGGTCTACGGGGTTGTGGCGGCGGAGCAGGGGTATCTGCGGCCAACAGGAGAGTGGAACTACCAAGAGGTCACGGTCAACGAGAGCCGGATCACCGTCGAGCTCAATGGCTCGGTCATCCTCGACGCCGACGTGGCCGACGTGACAGACTTCCTGGATGGCAAGGCTCACCCAGGGCTGAATCGCACCACGGGCTACTTCGGGTTCGCGGGCCACAACGACCCGGTGGAGTTCCGCCGGATCGCGATCAAATCTCTGAAGTGATTGCCCGGTCGCAGGCTGCGGACAAAGCCCATGGTGGGCCTATCCCACGGACCGTCAGCGTTTGATGAGCTCGCGAACGGTCATGCCAGACGGGATCATCGGAAGCACATGCTCCTGGTAGGGCACCTGCACGTCGAGGATTGCCGGGCCCGGGGCATCGATGAGCCGCTCGAGTGCCGCGACGAGGTCAGCCTTTTCGACCACCGTTTCTGCATGCCAGCCGAAACCGGTGGCGATTGCCACGAAGTCGGGGTAACGGCACTCCGGCGAGATGCCGTCTCCTTGGCCACAGGCTTCGGGATTGTCGATCGGCCCGAGATAGGTGTGGGCGCGGTTCCCCTTGAAGAACCGGTCTTCCCATTGCACCACCATGCCAAGGTGCTGGTTGTTGAGCAGCAGCACCTTGACCGGGATATTCTCGGTCTTGCAGGTAGCAAATTCCTGGATGTTCATCAGGATGCTGCCGTCGCCGTCGATGTCAAAAACGAGTGAATCCGGGCTCGCAATCTTTGCCCCCATCGCCGCGGGCAGCCCAAAACCCATCGTGCCGAGGCCGCTCGACGAGAGCCAGGTTCGGGGTTCACGAAACTTGAAGAACTGTGCCGCCCACATCTGATGCTGGCCCACCCCCACCGAGACGATCGTGTCGCGGCCGGCTGTCAGCCGCGAAAGCTCCGCGATGGCATGTTGTGGCAGAATGCCGGGAAAATCCTTGTCGTAGGAAAATGGATCTTCCTGCTTCCACTCGTCGATCTGTCGGTACCAATCGTCGAGCGGGGCGGTGGGCTTCTCCACGATTTTGTTGAGCGCGTGGAGTGCGTCCTCGACGTCGGCCACCATCGGCACGTGCACGACCTTGTTCTTGTTGATCTCGGAGGCATCGATGTCGATATGGACGATGAACCCGTGCTGGGCAAACTCGGCCACCTTGCCGGTCACACGGTCGTCAAACCGCACGCCGAGGGCGATCAAGAGGTCAGCCTGGTCCACGGCGTAGTTGGCATAGACGCTGCCGTGCATGCCGAGCATATCGAGGCACCGGGGATCGTCGGCGGGGAAGGCGCCCAGGCCCATGAGCGTCATCGTGACGGGGATGCCCGTCTTGCGAACCAACTCGCGGAGCTCGTCCGAGGCATCGCCGGTGATCACGCCGCCACCTGCGTAGATCACGGGTCGCTTTGACCGCTTGATCGCCGCGGCGATCTGGGCGATCTGCTCCGGCCTCGGCAGTGGGCTCTCGGGGCGGTAGCCGGGAAGGTGGAGCGGTGCGTCGTAGTCGGGCTCGACGGTCGCGACTTGGATGTTCTTCGGCAGGTCGATAAGCACGGGCCCAGGGCGGCCGGTTGTCGCAATGTGAAACGCCTCACGGATCACGCGGGCGATGTCTTTGACGTCGGTGACGAGGTAGTGGTGCTTCGTGATCGCGCGGCAGACCTCGACGATCGGCGTCTCCTGAAACGCATCGGTGCCGATCACGCTCGTACCCACCTGGCCGGTGATCGCGATCAACGGAACGCTATCCATCTTGGCATCAGCGATAGCCGTCACAAGGTTCAGGGCGCCGGGGCCACTCGTGGCCATGCACACGCCGGGCTTGCCAGTGACGCGGGCGTACCCCTGGGCGGCAAAACCGCCTCCCTGCTCGTGACGCGGGAGGATCGTGCGGATCCGATCACCGTAGCGGGTGAGTGCCTGGTGGAGTGGCATGCTCGCCCCGCCTGGATACGCAAAAATCACGTCCACTCCTTGCCGCACGAGTGACTCGACGACCACATCAGCGCCGGTGGCAAAGGCGTTCGAAGTGATAGGTCGTGAGACAGTGGCCATGACGGGGCTCCGGGCAGGGGCGGGAACGGGCCGGAAACACACCGGCCGCGCAGACCCTCAAAAATACACGATAAATCGTGGGAAGGGGACAGGCAGCATTTCCTTCGGGAAACGAGCCCGTCTCCTCACCACGTCTCGAACGGCCAGCCGTAGTTGACCGCCACCGGAAATCGGTCGCGAAAGTGGACCCAGGGATCTTGCTCACCGTTGGATTGGACCACGGTTGTGGCGGCCTCGGCGAATGGCGTTCCGGTGTAGTGCTGGGCAAAAGCGGTGAATTGCTGGAGCCTCCCAGGGGTCTTGCCATCGAGTTTTGCCAGGGCACGATACATCTGTCCCGCCTCAATGAGACGGGCGGCTTCGGGAGCCTTCAGCTTCTCGACAAACGGGGCGATTTTTTCGGCCACTCCGTCCATTGAACCAAACTTCTCGCTGCCCGCCACGACGCGGCGTTTCAGGTCGAAGAGGTCACCAGTCTGTTCCACTTCGGCCAGGCCCTTCAGGAAATATTCCTTCTCGGCGGTCACCCAGCCTTGGAAGAACCCAAGGAGCATTCGTTCATACGGCTGCTGCTTCTCGAAATCGACCTTTGAGAGTTGGGCGGCGGCCCCCGCGACATTCCCCGCGGCTAACAGCGAGGCGACGCCGATTGCCGTGGTTCCGCGGACATCCGCTTTGTCGAGCCCGGGCGGCAGGAAGAGGAGCCGCTGGGATGCTTGGGTTGGATGCTGGAGCGCTTTGTCAGTGGCATAGATGCTCGTATAGACGTTTCCCCGGCGACCGACGCCGACGACATTCCGGTTCATCGAGTAAAGCGGCCCGGTGTGCCCGCCGCCGTAGCTGAGCTGCTCGATGTAGTTCACCCCGTCATTGCCGCCCCCCGCCCCTTCGCTGCCGCCGCGGCAGCCCCACAGCTTCATCCGGTGCGTGAAGCCTCTCTTCCCAGGAACGTCTGACATGTGACCGCTTGCCTTGCCATCCTTGCGATCGTTCGAGTGGTCGCGGGTGCAGCAGCAGATGAGCGGATCGACCTCCCAAGCGATTTGGCCGACGATCATTCGCACCTCATTGGCAAACATCACGAACTCGGCCTCTTGCACATCGATCTCGCGAGCAAACTCCGCGTTGCGCATGAGCACCCTGCGGGCTCCCGGCGGGGCGACTGTGTGCGCCAGGATGATCGTTCGTTCGAGGTAGCTCAGGTTGTCAAGAAACGTCGGGGGCTCGTCGAGCGGCGGATAGGGAATACCCGTCTTCGAGACTTTGCCCTGGGTGGGATCGGGCGGGCCGATGCCAAGCGCGGCATCGCAGCGGGAGAGGTAGTTGGCAAACTCGACCATTCGCTGCCGTGGCCCGGCGACGGCAGCGTCACTGATCGCATCGGCCTTGGGCAGGATCGCCTCCTTGGCCGTGAGGCAGGGTTGGAGGAAGGCTTCTTGAAAGTTCGTGCGGCCCCCCATACCTCGCACATAGGGAAACCACATCCGTCGCATGAACTGAATCTGGTCGATCTGCTCCTGCGAGAGTTTTTCGAGTTGTTCCACGTAGGCAGGCCGCGCGGCAACTTCGAGTGCCTTGGTGTAGCCCGCCACCTGCTTGCCCAGATCCTGCTCGATCGCGGGGCGAACCATGGCCGCGGCCGAGGGATGCACCGCGAGCATCGCAGCGAACGCCTGCTCCCGGCCTGCCTCGTCAGTGGCCTTGGTGAACTGGCTCGAAAGCCGTTTGATCTCTTTCTGCTCGGCAGCCGACGGCTTGGCGAGGGGCTTAGCCTGTTCCTGCGAGGTGGCAGTCGCGGCCGAAAGCGCGATCGTCAACACCATAGAGCCGAGGAGGATTCGTCTGCCGATCATCCTCGCATGATAGAGGCTTTTGGACTCCCGGTGTGCTACGCCGAGGCACGACGACGATGGACGGCGACGATGGACGGCGATCGACCCGAGGAGCCCCGCGGCGACGATCGCTATCGTCAAGGGCATAGAAGGGTGGTCTCAGAAGCCAACCTGGAGCGATATTTCCGACCTCTGCCAGCAGCGTGGAGGTGGTGCACCCCCCTTTTCTTGCGTCCAGGGGCACCTCATCGGCTCCCGAACGACCAAGATTCCTCGGCGAAAACCGCAAAAGATTGATCTTCGGGATTCTGGGTCAATCCCCTATCCTCACTAAGCCTGCGCAAACCTGCGCGTTCTGTGAGGTCTTTCAAATGATCATGTCGCTGCCTGTGTTGGAGGAGGCACCGAGCTCCCAACGGCCAGCTCGGACGCTCTCAATCTGTCTCATCAATCCGCGGTTCGAGCCCTCGTACTGGGGATTTGAATACGCGCTCCCGCTCTACCCAGGCGACAAGCGGAGCACGATGATCTCGGGGTCGCTCTCCTCCGTTGCCGGTCTCTGCGGCGACCACAACGTGTATCTGTTGGATGAGAACGTGGAGGAGATCGACTGGGAGAAACTCCGCGACTTTGACATTGTCGGCGTGACGGGGATGACGGTCCAAAAGGAGCGAATCCATCAGATCCTGACGCGACTTCGTGAGATGAAGATCTTTACAGTCGTGGGGGGGCCACTCGTCTCCGTCAACGAAGCCTTCGTCGATGGCCTGTGTGACGCCAAGTTCGTCGGCGAAGCTGAAACCACATGGCCAAAATTTCTCGATGACTTCGCAAGGGGCGAGCCGACCGAGGAACGGTACGAGCAGGCAACACCGACCGAAATGACCACGGTGCCCCGCCCCCGGTACGACCACCTCAAGGTAAATCGCTATGCGACCGGATCGCTCCAGTATTCACGAGGCTGCCCGTTCCAGTGCGAGTTTTGCGACATCATCGTCATCTTCGGACGCAAGCCGCGTGTCAAGGATCCGGATCAGTTCATCGCCGAACTAGACGACATGCGGAAGGTCGGGTTCCACTCGGTCTTCATCGTCGATGACAACTTCATTGGCAACAAAAAGAAGGCCAAGGAGCTTCTGACAAAGCTCGTCCCGTGGATGGAGGAGCATAAATACCCGCTGCGGCTCACGACCGAGGCGAGCATCGACCTGGCCGACGATCCGGAGCTCTTAGACCTGATGTACCGGGCCAACTTCCGGAGTGTTTTCATCGGGATCGAGACGCCCCGGCTGGCGTCGCTGGCTGAAACCAAGAAGTTTCAGAATGTCCGGGGCGACTCGCTGGATGCCAAGCTTGCTCGCATCCAGAATGCGGGGCTCGACATCAATGCGGGCTTCATCGTCGGCTTCGACAGCGACGACAAGGAGATTTTCGAGGATCAGTATCAGTTCATCCAGAGCAATGGCATCACGCTCGCGATGGTCGGCATGCTCCAGGCCATCCCGACGACGCCGCTCTACAAACGGCTCAAGGAAGAAGGCCGGCTGTTTGAGGAAGACGTCAACTGCAACTTCCTTCCGAAGCAGATGACCCGAGAAGAGCTCAAGCAAGGCTACTGGGATCTGGTCACACGTCTCTATACCCCCGAAGCGTTCTTCGACCGGTACTTCAAGGTCTATGAATCGCCGGAGTATCTCGCCCGCCGAGCCACCATTTCGAAGAAAGCTGGCGAAGGCCGCCGCCTTCCGACGTTTCTCTACGGAGTGGCTCTCCTCTGGTCCCTCTTTTGGGCACTCTGGCGGGACGGTTCGCTCTCAACCGTCGGCAAGACATACGCCAAAGTGTTTTTTACGCGGAACCTCAAGTACCGCCGCGACATCATCGGCTTCGCCCAATTCATGAACCGCTGCGTGACCCACTGGCACTTCTACAAGTTCACCCGCGAAGCCACCGCCGGCCGGTTGCGGACCTACAACAGCGGCTGACCCGGGATATCTCATACTGTCAGCGAGCGGGCACGAGCTCTTTGCCGGTCGTTGGCAGGGTCAGCGTCGGCTTGCCGGCCAGCAGACCGTGCTTCACTAAAAACTCGTCGGCCGCGATGAGCGTGACGGTCCGCCACGGCTCCTTGTTGAAGAAACTGTGCGGCTGTCCGGGAGCAATCCGCAGGTCGATGCCTTCGACGCCAAGCTCCTTCCATTTCGCGTGGGCGGCATCCCAGCCTGGCTTCCATGTGTCCTTGTCACCGAAGAAGACAATGGCGGGGGGCAGGTCGGCCTTCATGTGGCTCAGGATGTCGATCTCGGGGTCGTTGCGATCCGTCGGAGCAAATGCCGGATTGAACCAGAGGTAGGCAACCACGCTCGTGTCGATGTCCTTCGGGTCAAGAGGGTCATTCAGACCGAGGTTCATCGTGGCAAGCGCGCTGATGTGGCCCCCGGCGCTCCCGCCACCGGTGATGATGCGGGCTGGATCGACGCCGAGCTCGCCTGCATGGTGCTTAAACCAGCGGATCGCACTCTTCGCGTCGGTGACACAGACCCGCTTCTTCGATTCGCCAGCAGGCAGCTTCGTGGCAGCCTTGCTGAGCATCTGATACTCCGCGGTGGCACAGACCAGGCCGCGGCTGGCAAAGTAGTCGCACGCAACGCGAAACTGCGCCAGCGTGCCACCGGTCCAGCCGCCGCCGTGGAAGAGAATGAGGCCAGGCACCTTCGCCTTCGTCGGATCATGATTCGGTGGGAAGAAGATCTCCATCTTCCGTTCCTTGCCGCCAGACGTTTTGTAGACGACCACCTTGCCAATAGGATCGGCGTCCCTCGCCGTGGCTGATGGTTCAGCAGCGAGCGCTAGGCCGGATATGGCAAAGAGGAGCAGTGTGAGTCGCGTTCTCATGAAAGCCTCGAGGGGGTGCATTACAAGGGGTCATCGGCGGTCGAGCGCGGCGTTTGGAAAGATTGGCGAGGGTGTGCGGTGCTTGTCCATCAGTTCGAGCATCGCGGCCACCCGCTCAGGTTCCTCACTCGCAAGGTCGTTGGTTTCCGCGAGGTCGCGGCCGAGATGAAACAGCATGGGCTTTCCCTTCTTGGACACATCGTATTGCACGAGCTTCCAGTCTCCCTGGCGAAGCGCTCTGCGGGTGCCCGCTTCGTGGAATTCCCAATAGAGGAAGTCGTGCTCGGCTTGCTTCTCCTTGCCGGTGAGCGTTGAAAGCCAGGAGATGCCGTCAATTCCCTCCGGGGCATCGACGCCAGCGATGTCGCAGGCGGTCGGTAGAAAATCCCAGAACGCGCTGATGTGATCGCTGGTGCCCGGCTTGGTGATCCCGGCCGGCCACCAGGCGATCATCGGCACCCGGATGCCCCCTTCATAGAGGTCACGCTTGCCACCCCGCAGGGGACCAGAGGAGTCGAGCATCGTCGGGTTGTAGCCCCCCTCGTAGTGTGGGCCGTTGTCGCTCGTGAAGATGAGCAGCGTGTCATCCGCCACGCCCTTCGCTTTGAGCGCGGCGAGCACGCGACCGACGTAACCGTCGATTGCCTCGACCATCGCTCGGTACTCCGCGGCCGGGTCATCGACCTCCGTGTAGCGACCTTTCTTCGGAGCCCTTCCAACACTGCCCGGTACGGAACCCTTCGGCCCCAGCACGGCAGCATGAGGAATCGGGTAGGAGAGCAGCAGAAAAAACGGGCTGTCCGATTCGCGGATGAACCGCTCGGCTCGCGCGGTGTAAAGCTCAGCGTCGTAGGACATACCGGTATGGAGGTCGTTGCCCTCGAGGTCCGCCTGCTCGGTCTGGTCGTACACAAAGAGCGGATAGCGGAAATGACCGTCGCGGTGGTCGGTGGTCCCATAGAAAACATCGAAACCCTTGTCGAGTACCAACTCCGGGGTTTGCGTGTTGCCCGTGACGCACGACTTCCCGATCATCGCCGTGCGGTACCCGGCGCCCTTGAGGAGGGTTGCGACCGTCAGGTCCTCGGGGTCAGGCCGCAGGGCAAATTCCCCGTTGCCGCGGAGCCATGTGCAACCAGTATCGAGCCCGGTCATGAGGGCGCTGCGTGACGGCGCACAGACGGTCGATCCCGAATAGTGCTGCGTGAAGCGGATGCCCTCCGACGCGAGCGTGTCGAGCACCGGCGTCTGGATCGTCTTCTGGCCATAACAGCCGAGGTCCCCATACCCGAGGTCGTCGGCGATGATGAAAACGATATTGGGCTTCGCTGCCGTGGGTGCGTTTAAAATTTTAGGAAGCGCAAGCCGCTGCCCCTGCGCTTCGAGCCGGCGGGCGAGGTCGTCGTAGGGCAGGTCCTGCACGTCGATGCCACGCATAGCCGCCATCGCGGCTGCGATGCCGGCGCTGTGACCGAGCGTCATCCAGGTGGGCTCGACGCGGGCGGAGCAGATCACCACGTGGGTGCCGGAGAACGCAACCGGAACGAGGAGATTTCCGCACTCGTTCTTCTTGGGTGTCAGGGCGCGGTAAGGAACGTGGTAGGGATAGCCATGTCGCTTGCCCGGATACCAGTGGAGAAAGGCGCCCTCGGTGACCACGCCGCCCTCTTTGAGCGCCACGCGGGTGACATCGTGCGAATCCGCAGGAAAGGATGACACGCCGACCGGATCATCCTTGGCAGGATTCTTGTCGATGTCGTTCTGGGTCATGAAGTACTCCCCCTTCATGCGTCGGCCCTCGCGAACATACAGCTCGGGCGAGAAGTGGCCGTATTCGGCAAACTCGTCCTTGCAGAGGCCGAGGCCTGCGTAGTGGTTCCGGATACTCTCCGGCACGGAAGGGTCGGTGGTGAGAAAATGGAAGAGTTCGAGGGTGTATTGTTTGTGGGCTTTCCAGATGGCTTGGCGGCCCGCCTCGTCGGCCTCGCACCAGCCCTGGGCCCCACCCACTAGCCCGAGCGATAGCAGCCTGCCGATCGAGTCGTTGCCGTCGAACTTGCCGTTCGGGAGCGGATACGTGTCGAAGCCGACTCCCTTGTGGCCCTGAACGGCAAGGAGGCGGCGGGCAAGTTCCCAACGAGCAGGATCGTAGTTCGCTGGCGCGGGCATGGGCACGCGGTTATCTGGGTTCCTCGTCAGACACAGTCGGAAACTGTAGACCTGCAGCCGGCCATCCGCCGTCCCACGCGGCGGGAGCTCCGTGCCGGTGATCAAGGACAGTGGCTTGCCGTCGCCACCAAAGCCACTGATCTTTGCGGTGGGTTTCTTCTGGCCGTGGTTGACGCCGGCCTGCGATTCGTTGAATTCGTCTCGCCCTTCGCGGCCAATCGTCCAACTCACTCCGGCCGCCGCCATCAGATCGCCCTCATAGCTGGCGTCGATGAACACCTTGCCGGTGAAACTCCCGTTCGTGGTGACGAGCGTGGTGATTTGGGTCCCGTCTTTTCTCACTGCGCGGAGAGAGCGACCGGTGAGAACGGTGACCTTGGCCTCGTCGAGCATCGCCCGGGTCACACGCATGGCGACGTGCGGCTCGTAGGTCCAACGAACCTCGTTTGTGTCGTCCACCTGATAGGGAAGTTTCACACCACGGGCCGCGTAATCGGCGGCAATCCGTTCGTGCCATTCCCGCCAAAGGCCCCCCAAGGATTCCCGCAGACAACCGAACGAGTCACTGAGGCTCAATCCACCGGTGTTCACACCGCCGACGTGGTCAGTCGGCTCGAGCAGGATCACCGAAGCTCCCTCGCGAGCGGCAGCGATGGCAGCGGAGTAGCCGGCGGGGGTGGAGTCATAGACGACGATGTCGGCGGACTCCTCCGCGAGACCTGTGAGGGTCGTACAGGCAGCCAGGATGATGTCGGGCTGCGTCGCATGCACGTACGCGGGTCCGCTAAGGACCACCGCGAGAAAGAGCAGATGCTTCATGGTGCCTTTGGCTCAGCGTTTCTCTCTGGTTTCGGAGAAGTCAAAGACCCGTGTGGTTGACACCACCGTCACGGTGATGCGGTCGCTCCCGAAGTCGCCATTGACGAAAGGGCTTTCGTACGCGGCGGTGGGGCGAAAATCGACGGGTTCTCCGTTGATGCGTGGGAGGACGAAGGCTTCGGGCGATGCCGCATCGTAGCGGTGCATCTCGATGTGGGTGCCTCCATCCGCAAGGCGGTAGGCCACCGTGTCGGCAGTCACCTCGAGCGGGCAGGCCTTCACGCCTCCGCGAAACTCCTCAAACGATCGGTGGCTCGTGAGGTCACCGGCATGAAGAAGAATACGGGTGGTGTCACCGGGACCGGTGAAGTGTGCCGGATTGGCCTCCACCTTCTTCTCGTCCCATGCGTATCCCCCGTCGAGGAACTTCACGCCCACAAAGGCCTTGCCGTCAGAAGCGAATATCCAGCCGTCCTCCTCGACTTTTTCGAGATTGTCTCCCTCAAAACGCATGCCGAGTGTGCCGGTGCTGTACGAGCCCATGGTGCTCCGGCCGTGGCGGGCAATCCGCTGAATAAGAAGCACGTTCTCATGTTGCACGCTCCAGAAGGAATGCTGCGGGCGGCCACCGCCAGGGTGCTCAACAACGGGATGCACCTGGCTGATCGAGCCCCGCGACGGATCATCGAAGAGCAGGCCGCACGCCCGCTTCTGACGGGAGATGCCGGAATACTTGAGCGTCGGGCCGCCGGTCGCCGGATCGATCATGGAGAGAGCCGGATTCTGGAGCGTGCTTCCGAGGAGGTAGTGTGGCGTGCGGTAGGCGTAGTTTACGAGCGCCGAATCTGCGGTGAGCGTCTGCCAATGGCCGTCTTTTGTGTCAGGCGAGGCCAGCTCACCGAGCACGCGGTTGCGAATAACAAACGGCTTCGCAACGGGAAACGTCTCATTGCGAAGCAGGAAGGCCTCGGGCGGCGGCTCGTAGCGGCTTGTCTCGATGACGCGGGAATGACTCGAGCCTCCCCCTTCGCCGTAGAGCAGGCTCTTCATGGACTCGAAGCCACCCGTGGCGTAATCCGTGCGGCTGCGACCGCCGCCGCGGCGGCCTCGCACGGAAATCTGAGCCTCCTCGATCAAGGCGAGATCGAGCAGCAATCCGAACCGATGCCGGATGACGGGATCAGGCGCAAGCTCATGGAGATTGAAGAGGGCCGGCCAGGAGTATTTTTGATACCCATTGGAACCAACCTCGACCCACATTCCAGAGGCCGCCCGGCTCCTTGGCCACTCCCGGAAAAATGCGGCGTGCGCCGCGGCATGTTCGGCGACCGTGTGGCCGTCTGCGAGCTTTCGATCGCGGTAGGCCGGATCATCCGCGAGCAGCGAGGTGATCAAATACGAATTCGGCCGCCGGTTGAGGTCGTGGTTTTCCGTGCCCAGAAGGCGAAAGAGGTTATCCGGGCCCGTATCAGCGAGGCGGCTTTCGCCGCTGACCCACAGCCAGAGGGCCTCTTTCATGGCCGCTTCGGTTTCAGGCTCGAGGCGGCCTGGAAAGTGGCTGCTCTTTGCGTGAAACAGGCAGAGCGTCCGCACGTAGTCGGTAATCGAAAAGAACGTCCAGGGCGCGTCCTGAGGATCCTCGGGCGTGGGCCGCGGCTGATCGCCCTGCTGCTGGCTCAAGGCAATAAAAGCGTTGGCCCGTGCGAGGAGGCGAGCGTTGGCCTCATCGGCTTTCTCATTGAGCGAGAGCGCCGAGAGTGTCCAGAGGTTGTCGCCCCAGACACCGCTTGGCCAGGCGGTCTCCTTGGCGATCGTCTTTCGCAACGCCGCTTCACGAAGCGCCAGCGAGTCACCGGCACGGGATTCACCACCGAGGACACTGATCACGCAGAGGAAGGCCAGAAGAAGCCTGGGCATGGCGTCACGTCCCATTCTCTTGAAGGCGGGGAGCGGAGTGGCCGTCGGCGCGAAGTTTCGCGAGGAGCTTCTGGAGGTTTTCAACGATGTTTGGATGGTCTGCGGCGACGTTGTGCTTTTGCCCCGGATCGCTCTCCATGTCATAGAGCTCCACCGTTGACGTGGTGCCAGACGGGTAGCCGTGCCGCTTCTCCCATTCCTTGCTCGCCCCCGAGACGTACCCGGTTTTGGCATCGACCAAGAGCCACTTGCCATCACGAATCGCGTAGTGATCCTTGTTGGTGTTGTGGACATGTGATCGGCGGGGGGCGGTGTCGGTGTTTCCTGTGAGAAACGGAAGGAAATCGTGTGAATCGAGCGCGGCATCGCCAGGCAAGTCGTAGCCGACCAGCGAGGCGAGCGTGGCCATGAGATCGACCTGCGAGAAGAGCGAGTCGCACACAGAGCCCGGCTTCAGCACGCCAGGCCAACGGATGATCGTGGGCACGCGGTGGCCCCCCTCGTAGATGTCCCGCTTGAGCCCGCGGAACGGCCTCGAGGACCAGTGGCGGAACTTCTCGTCCCTCGCGTAGGCGTATTTTTCAGGGCCATTGTCGGCGGAGAAAATGACGATGGTGTTTTCATCGGCACCGATCTCCTTGATCGCCGCGAGGATGCGACCGCATGCGTCGTCGGTCTGGACTACAAAATCGCCGAAGGGACCAGCCTTCGATGTGCCGTCGAATTCGTCGTTGGGAATGATGGGCGCGTGCGGCGAAGGGAACGGCACATAGAGGAAGAATGGTTTTTTATTCCCCTTCCGCGCGCGGACATACTCGACCGCCTTCTCCGTGAGCGTGGGGAGCACCGCATAAAAATCCCAGTCGGCCAGAGCCGGGCCAGGCCGTGCTTCCCAACCGCCTTCCTTCGCAGGATCGGAGAGCGTCTCCTTGGTGAGGTCGCTATCCGGGGCCCGGAGCAGCTTGTCATCCTCGATCCAGGCATAGGGCGGGAAGTTGATCACGGCATCGCCGAAGTAGTGGTCGAAGCCGCGGGCCAGTGGGCCGCCTGGTACGGGCTTGGACCAGTCGAAATCGACGTGGGAGTTTCGCCCCTTCGGCGTTCCCGGCTTTCGGATGGCATCCCAGTTCCAGCCAAGGTGCCATTTACCGATGCAGGCGGTGTCGTATCCCTTGTCTCGCAGCATCGCGGCCATCGTCAGGTCGCCATCCTTGAAAACCGGCGAGCCCAGCGCGCCCACGATGTTGTGGAAGCGACGCCAATGATGGATGCCGGTGAGCAGCGCGAATCGCGAGGGCGTGCAGATGCCCGAGGAGGAGTGGGCATCGGTGAACCGCATCCCCTCGCGGGCGAGCTGGTCGAGATGCGGCGTGGGTACCTTCGATTCGGGATTCTGGATCGCAAGGTCGCCAAAGCCCATGTCATCGGCGTAGAGGATAACGATGTTGGGCCTGTCCGTGGCCTTCAGAGTGTCAGCGGCCATCAGCGGCTGGATGAACCCAAGGGCGGCAGCGATGGCGATGACACTGGTCTTGAAAGCATTCCTCACTTCAACCTCCCTTTCCCGGCTTGTTCCCTTTTTGCTTTCCCGCCCCGTCATCCTTCCAGATGACGACTTTTACGTCGTTCTTTTGTCTTGGCCCCGACGTGGTGCGGCCGTTCTCAACGGCGGTCTCGAGGAGCTCTGTCATCTCGGCGACCACGTCGGGATTCTTCTCCGCGAGGTTCCGTGACTCCTTGCGGTCGTTCGTCATGTCATAAAGCTGGCTCGGCTTGCCGTCGTCTCCTTTTGACCATCCACCCGATCCGCGGGTAGCGATGAATTTCCAATCGCCCTTGCGGATCGCGAAGCGGCCCTTGATGGAGTGGTGGATGACGAAGGGGTGCGAGGGCGTTGTCGATGTGTAACCCCGCAGCGCGGGCAGAATGGAAAAGCTATCCACGCCGGCATTCTCCGGCATGGTCACCCCGAGAATCTCGGCACACGTCGCCATGAGGTTGTTGTGGCAGATGAGCTCGCCGGATACGCGGCCCGGCTGGATCACCCCAGGCCAGCGAACAACGTAGGGCACGCGATGACCGCCGTCCCATGCGTCAGACTTCATGCCCCGCAAAGAGTAGCTGGGGTCGTGGCCTTTTTTTTGCAGCTCATCAAAATTCGCCTGGGGCGAGCAGCCATTGTCGCTCGTGAAAAAAACCAGCGTGTTGTCAGCAATGCCGAGGCGGTCGAGGGTCTCGAGAACCTGCACCGTCGCGTGATCGGTCTCCATGACGAAGTCTGTGTAGGTGCTGATCCCGCTTTTGCCAACCCACTCATCCGACGGAACGATGGGCGTGTGTGGGGAGCCGAGGGCGAGGTAGAGAAAAAAGGGCGTCGATGCCTTTGCTTGTTTCTCAATGAATCGGATGCTTTCCTCGGTCTCACGGGTGATGACCTGATCCAGCGGAATAACTTCCTTCACCCGGTCGTTCTCGGCCCAGGAGTGCATCTCCCTGGCGTGATGAAACCCATGAAACTCATCGAACCCATGCTCGATCGGGCCGTCGATGATCCGTGAGCCGAGGGGCGCTGCGGCGACCGTGAACTTCCCATAGGGCTTCTTTGTGATGATGTCGCGTAGCCCTCCGCTATCCGCTGGGAATTCGTAGCTGTATCCAAGATGCCATTTGCCCACGATCGCGGTCTTGTACCCGTGTTTTTGAAGAAGTTCGGGCACGGTGAGGATCGATGTATCGATGAGGCATCCCTCTTTACCACCGGTGACCATGACCCCTTGCTGCAAGCGGCTCCGCCAGGCATAGCGGCCAGTCAGGAGGCCATACCGCGTTGGCGTGCAGACGGTAGAACAACTGTGGGCGTCGGTGAAGCGGATCCCCTCCTTCGCGATGCGGTCGATACCGGGCGTGGGGATTTTCGACTCTGGGTTATAGGAACTGGCGTCCCCGTACCCCTGGTCGTCGGCCATGATGAAGATGATGTTGGGCTTGGCGGGCGTCGCAGCGACGACGGCTGGCTGGAAGATTGCCACTGCCGACACGGCAATGATGATCGTCAGGAACATTCGGTTTGCTTTCATCACTACGCTATTCTACTCGGGTCACTGGACGAACTAAGGTCATATGCACGATGAAGACCGTTTCTACGACCATTGCCGCTGCCTTTCTTGCGACGAGCCTCCTCGCGGCCGAGCCGCTCTTCACCCGCGAGGGCACCGATCCGTCCTTCGCCGAGGTACTCGCGAGCGGGGCCATCACGCCCGGCGAGCGATTCTCCAAAGGGCCCGTGCTCGGGTCGCGAATCCATGTGAATCACGCGCTCTTGGAAAAGCAGGTTGGCAAGGCCGGCCCAATTCCGAAGGCCATCAGCATCCACACCCAGGGTAGCGGCGGCATCTCCCGAAAAGACTTTCCCAAGTGGACCCGCTGGTATCAGGAAGACAGCAACACTCAGGTGTTTCGCCTCTTCAAGGGTGAGCAGAACGTCCGCGGGGGCACCGGCGAGAATGGTTCCCAGGGGCGGATCGAGGCCTTTTCGCGAGGCATCACCGTCGCTCCGGGGGCGTGGCACGAGTGGGAAGCCACCTACACAGTCATCGATCCAGTCGGTGGGAACATCTTTCAGTTGATGCACGAGGGGAGCCTCTGGGCGTTCCACATCCGCACGACCGACGACGGCGACATCTACTTTCACCGCCGCCGGAAGATCCCCGGCACGGAGCAACGCATCGTGCTTGCCAAAGACATGATCGGCAAATCCCTTTCCATCAAGGTGCGCGGCAATGGCGAGGACTACGAGGTCTACAAGAAAGCGCCGCTCGACGAGGGTGATTGGGAGCTCGTGACCGAGGGCACCTACGCAAAAGCGGAGGGCAACAAAATCGGCTTCCGCTGGGGCATGTATTGCGGCTCGAAAAAGGGCGCCTCGATCACGAAAGACGCCCTGCTCTTCGTCAACAACGTCTCGATCCGGTGATTCGGCGTGTGGGCCGAAGAGCCCGCGGCACCAGGCGCGATACGGCATTGCTGCGTTGCCGTATAATCTCCGCCCGTGGAAGCGAAAACCACACGGCCCGATGGGCGGCTTGCCCACCTTGCCGACACGCTCGAACAGCACGCTGGGTTCGCTGACGTCGTTTCAAGTCTCCGTGAAGGACACGGCGGGACGATCGGCGGAACCTGGGGGGCAGCCTGCGCGCTTACCGTTGCTGCGGTGGCTCGGGCACGCGATGGCAGCGGCACAGG